>JBBTIZ010000040.1:0-1341 GCA_038059695.1 Planctomycetota bacterium | reverse complement strand
TTCGCTATTCGCTATTCCTAATTCATTCTTTATTAGATTCGCGTTATTCTCTTATCGCTGCAATATTAAATAAAACTCCATTCAACCAACTATTGAATGGATGTAATCCAGCCAATGCTGGATAAGAAAAGGAGACATCTATGAAAAAGCATGTATATTATATGCTGGCGGTTCTGTTCCTGGTGGCGTTTATAGCTACCTTTGGCGGATGCGGAGGCGGTGGAAGTTCAAGTGGCAGCAGCGCCCCGGCCGCTCCATCTCTTAAGATTACCGGTCTGGACCTCGGCAAAGCGGTATCCCTAAAAGCTGTCTCAGGCGACCCGGGCAGTTCGGTGGATAGTTTCCGGGTGAAAATCAACTCGGTTGAATTGCAAAAAGACGACGCCAGCACTGCAACTGTATATTCCGGCATCACCTACCTTGAAACCGTGGGCACCACCGATGAAATCGCCGGTATTTTAAACGGCAGTATGCCTCCCATCGGCGTCTATACCGGCGTGACCATGACCGTAGGCGGTTTTATGATAAAAGCTAAAATTATCTCGGGCGCCACGACCTACTATACAACAAACCAGACCATCGGTTATGAGAGCGGAATCTCCTGGACACTTTCTACTTCGTTGGCTGCGTACGACCATATCACTATTACCTCAACTGGTTTCACGATGTTCACTGAATTTCCATCGCCGCTTACTGTTACCGGCAGCAGTAGCGTCAACCTGGTTTGGGCGTCTGAGCTAAACGGCATAGTTACCTGTGATGGATTCTTACCCAACGACGTAACCTGGGTTAACGAAGAGGAGGTCATCCGTGCCACATTGCCCTGTATGCCTTCCACGCAGATTCAGTTCCCCCTGACCGCTCTCAGTTCGACCGCCTCGGCTATGAGTAACACCATCACCTTTCTGCTGGACAGCAGCGGAAACCTGCTGGGCGGTTTCTGCCACCGACCGGCAAACAAGGCCATCAACGGCAGTGATCTGAAAAGCGGAAGTTTATCTAACGTGTCAAATAACGGCAACACGGCCACATTTGATGTATCATTTTGGGATGGGAATGGAACCGGCTGGTATCGAATTACCGGGAGTTATGACTGCGGCACCGGAACCAGCGGAACTTACTCCTCTCTCACGGTCACGGCGCAAGGTGGCGTCACGGCTGATTACTTAAATAAAGGCCATACCCTGGAGACGACCGGTTCCGTGACTTCTAAATAGGGGAAAATAATCGGGGGACACAAACAGATTAAAATTAAATAACTTTATTAACCGTAACCCGCCTAAGGCGGGTCTAAGAGCCAGTAATTCATTTCATTCAAACTGGCTCTAAGAAAAGGAGCAT
>JBBTIZ010000039.1:0-16912 GCA_038059695.1 Planctomycetota bacterium | reverse complement strand
CCATATATTTGTATAAGTATGCAAAATTACTGAATAGTTATACAGAAAGAGGTAAGGTAGCCCGCCTACGCTGAAGCTGCGGCGAGGTCTAAGAGCCAGTAACTCGCTGCGCTCTAACTGGCTCTAAGAGAGGTTTAAATATGAAAGAGAAATTGAACCGGCAGGCGGCCATAGCCAAGATAATCAAGAAGCATCAGGTGTTTACCCAGGATGGATTGCTAAAACATCTTAAGCATGCCGGTATCCGGGTGACCCAGGCCACTTTGTCCCGGGATATCCAGGAGATGGGGGTTATCCAGGTGCCGGGTTTATCAGGACGTTATTACCAGATGCCCTCGGCGGCCAACATCCCGGTGGCGCCGGCTGAACTCATCCGCCGCTTTAACGGCTATGTGGCGACCATTAAACACGCCGGTAACCTGATTGTGGTTACGACCCTGCCGGGCGAGGCATCGGGTGCGGCCCGGCTGGTGGATGGACTGAATTTCAGAGAGGTGCTGGGCACCGTGGCCGGCGACGATACCTTTTTGATTGTGGCCGACAGTAGTAAATCTGTTAACAAGATATTAAAAACACTAAAAGCGTAACCACAGATAGACACAGATAAACACTGATAGATGTCTGCGGTTAATAAGGAGATTAATATGCAAGAGAAGATTGTAATGGCTTATTCAGGCGGGTTGGATACCTCGGTGGCCATCAAGTGGCTCCAGGAGAAATACGATGCTGAGGTGATAACCGTAATCGTGGATGTCGGCCAGGGCGGCGACCTGGAGGCGGTCCGGCAGAAGGCGCTGACTATCGGCGCTGTCAAGTCCATCCTGATTGACGCCAAAGAGGAGTTTGTGGCCAAATACATCCTGCCGGCTATCAAGGCCAATGCGGCTTATGAGGATAGTTATCTCTTAGCCACGGCATTGGGCCGGCCTTTGATTGCCCAACTGCTGGTCAAGGTGGCGGCCCAGGAAAATGCTACGGCCGTGGCGCACGGCTGCACCGGCAAGGGCAATGACCAGGTTAGGTTTGATGTGGCGGTCAAGGTGCTCAATCCGAAACTGAAGATTATCGCGCCGGCCCGGGAATGGGATTTTACCCGGCCTTCGGCCATTGAATACGCCCGGGCCAACGGGATTCCGTTGGACGGGATTATCAAGACCAAGATTTACAGCATTGACGAGAATCTCTGGGGCCGGAGCATTGAATGCGGTGTCCTGGAAGACGCCTGGTTAGAGCCGCCGGAGGATGCCTTTGATATGACGTCTTCGCCGTCGGCCGCGCCGGATATGCCGACCTATGTGACCATAGATTTTGAAAAGGGCGTTCCGGTCGGGCTGGATGGCCAGCAAACCGAGCCGCTGGCCCTGATTAATTCGCTCAACATTATTGCCGGCGCCAATAGCGTCGGCCGGATGGACCATATCGAGAACCGGCTGGTGGGCATAAAATCCCGGGAGGTCTATGAATGCCCGGCCGGGACGGTCTTGCACGCGGCGCATCAGGCCATGGAGTCAATGTGTCTTACCCGGGATATGGCGCATTTCAAGAAGTTGATAGAGCAGAAGTATTCGGAGCTGGTTTATTACGGGCTGTGGTTTTCGCCGCTCCGGGAGGCGCTGGACGCTTTTGTGGAAACCACCCAGCAGACCGTGACCGGCAAGGTTCGGATGAAGTTATACAAGGGTACCTGCACGGCGGTCGGGCGGCAGTCGCCGTTTTCGCTCTATAACGTGAAACTGGCTACCTATGAGGCCGGGGATACCTTTAACCACAAGGCGGCTGAGGGTTTTATCCATCTCTGGGGCCTGGACCTGCAGACCTATGGCAAGGTAATCCGGAAGGCGCTCCATCCGTCCCATAAGGCCGTGGTGGATTCGGAATTGAATTGCCCGTTGGGGGTGTGAAAGGTGTAATAAGATTGTGAGATTGCTTCGTCGCTACGCTCCTCGCAATGACAGTCATTGCGAACCTGAAGGGACCGCGTACAGCGAACCCGAAGAGCGTGGCAATCTCCGCATGGCGCAGATTAATTATGACTAAAACACTTTGGTATAAAAGCAAAAAAGGGCTGGTCAGCGGCCTGATAGATGGTTTCCAACAATCATTCTCGGTTGATAAGCGGCTGACAGATGAGGATATCTTGGGCAGTATTGCCTATGCCCAGGCGCTCAAGCAGGCCGGCGTATTGTCAGGCAAGGAAACTATGACTATCAAGAAGAATCTGTTAAAGATGAATAAGCAATTTGTTGTTCGTAACGGCTATAAGGCAGAGGATGTTCACACGGCCGTGGAAATGGAATTAACCAGGATGTCCGGTAAGGTGGCCGGTAAGATTCATACCGGCCGGAGCCGGAACGAGCAGGTGGTAGCGGACGAGCGGCTGTATCTCAAAAAGGCCGTGGCCGGGATTCAGGCGGAGATTCATAATCTGCAAAAAGAGATTGTCAGCCAGGCCCAAGCACATATCAAGGTGATAATGCCCGGCTATACCCATCTTCAGCAGGCGCAGCCGGTATTGTTCAGTTACTATCTGATGAGTTGGTTTTTTGCCCTGGAGCGGGACAAGAATCGGCTGAGTGATTGTCTCAAGAGAGTTGATATTTCTCCATATGGCTCTGGCGCATTGGCCGGTAATGCCTATAAGATTGACCGGCGCAAGCTGGCTAAGCAATTGGGTTTTAGCGGCGTCTCGGTAAATGCCCTGGACGCCATCAGCGACCGGGATTTTATTATCGAGTGCCTATCCGGATGCGCCATTCTGATGATGCATCTGAGCCGGGTCTGCGAGGATTTGGTTATCTGGTCCACCGGTGAATTCGGATTTGTCCAAATGGCCGAAGGACTGGCTACTTCCAGTTCCCTGATGCCCCAAAAGCATAATCCGGATGCGCTGGAACTTATCAGGGGCAAGACCGGACGGGTCTATGGCAACCTGTTCAATATACTGACCGTGATGAAAGGTCTGCCCAGCGGATATAACAAGGATATGCAGGAAGACAAGGCGCCGATGTTTGACAGCATTGATACGGTCCAGGCCTGCCTGAAGATTCTGGCGCTGGCAATCAAGACCATGAAGATATTCCCGGAGCGGATGGAAGCGGCGATAAACAGCCGGATTTTGGCGACTGATATGGCCGACTATCTGGTCAAGAAGGGGATTCCGTTCAGGTCCAGCCACCATATTGTCAGCAAGCTGGTGCGCTACGCCATAGCCAATCAGCAGCCAATTGAGTCGCTTAAGATAAATGATTTCAGGCGCTTTTCGCCGGTGTTTGATAAGGACGTCTATAAAATATTTGATATAAGGAAATCGATTGAATCTAAAAACACCCTGGGCGGCACCGCTACGCCTATGGTGAAACAGCAGATAAAAACAGCGAAGGAGTTATTAGAGCCAGTTTGAGATTAACGGATTACTGGCTCTTATCCCACTGGGGCTGAAGTAAATAATTGTTACCCGGACAGCGAAACTGCAGAAAACACTTGACGGGGCAGATTTTTAGTTTATTATACCCGTTTCCATTTCATTTGCCGCATTAATCATGCAGGGGAAGTGACAGGAGAATTTATGTTGAAAGTCGGGGTGGTCGGCGCGACCGGTTACGCCGGGCGCGAACTGATAAAGATTTTACTGAGGCATCCCCAGGTCAAAATAACCTCAGTCAGCGCCAGCGGCAACAAAATCGAATCTATCTCGGATGTATTCCCCGTATTCAGGAATCATCTGGATTTGATATGCGGCGAGTCAGACCCGAAAGCAATAGGCCGATTGGCTGATTTTATATTTCTGGCCTTGCCGCATCGGGTTTCTATGAGCTTTGCGCCGCAGTTTCTGGAGTTGAACAAGAAGGTGGTGGACTTAAGCGCTGATTATCGCCTCAAGGATAAATCATTATATGAAACCTGGTATGGCGTAAAGCATTCCAGCCCCCGGTTGCTGACCGCGGGTGTTTACGGGCTTTCGGAACTGTACCGGAAAGATATTGCCCGGGCCAGGTTGGTAGCCAATCCCGGCTGTTATCCAACCTCGGCTATCCTCGGATGCGCGCCGCTGCTCAAGAAAGGTTTGGTTGAAACGGACCGGATTATCATTGACGCCAAGTCGGGCGTGACCGGCGCCGGACGGGTGCCGGCCAGGCCGTTACAGTTTTCCGAGGTGAACGAAAATCTCAAGGCCTATAAAATAAACCAGCACCAGCATATGCCGGAAATAAATCAGGAGCTGTCCCGGCTGGCTAAGTCAAGGATTGAGGTAACGTTCGTGCCGCATCTGGTTCCGATGAATCAGGGGATGCTGTCAACGATATATTTTAATCTCAAGAAGGAATTGGTCACCAAAGATTTGATAACGCTTTACCGGAATTATTATAAGAATGAACCGTTTATCAGGATTTTAGATGAGGATGTGTTCCCCGAAACCGGGCATGTGCTCAATACTAATTTCTGCGATATCGGGATAAAGGTGACCGGCCGAAAAGCGTTCGTGATAACCGCTATTGATAATCTCTGGAAAGGCGCGGCTGCCCAGGCGGTCCAGAATATGAATATTATGGAAGGTTTTGATGAAAGAGCGGGGTTGTTATAGATGAGAAAGATTTCAGGTTCGGTAACCGCGCCTAAGGGGTTTTTGGCCGCCGGCATCAAGAGCGGCATCAAGGAAAACAAGCTTGATTTAGGCCTGATTTTCTCCAAGGTGCCGGCGCTGGCCGCCGGGGTTTTCACCCGTAATGAGATAAAGGCGGCGCCGGTGGAAATCTGCCGGGAATACCTGAAAGACGGCCGGGCCCAGGCTGTTATCGTTAACAGCGGCAATGCCAATTGCCTCACTGGACAGAAGGGATTCAACCAGGCCGTTGACATCACCAAGCATTTATCAGCCCGGCTGGCGATTAGGACAGAGGATGTGCTGATAGCATCTACCGGCGTTATTGGCAAGCCGTTTCCGGCTGATAAAATAATCGCCGCCATACCGGAGTTAGTAAACAAGCTGAGTCGGGCAGGCGACATTACTGTGGCCAAGGCTATCATGACGACTGATTTGGTTCTCAAGAAAATTGCCGTGAGCATAAAGATCGGCGGCTGGAATGTAAAAATCGGCGGCATCGCCAAGGGCTCCGGAATGATACATCCGAACATGGCCACGATGTTGTGTTTCCTGACCACCGACGCCTGCATTGAGTTGAGCGCGCTGAGAAAGGCCCTGCGCGATGCGGTTAATGAATCTTTCAACGCCATAACAGTTGACGGCGATATGAGCACCAATGATACCGTGTCGATTCTGGCGAATTCCCTGGCCGGCAACCCCAGGATAAAGCCGGGGACTAAGCATTACCGGATATTCTATGATGCGCTGAAGTATGTCGCTTCCTATCTGGCGAAAGAGATAGCCAAGGATGGCGAAGGCGCCAGTAAATTTGTTGAGGTGGAGGTAATCGGCGCTAAGAGTAGGTCGGATGCCCAAAAGATAGCCGACCGGATTACTAATTCAAATCTGGTCAAGACAGCCATTGCCGGTGAAGACCCGAATGTCGGCCGGATTGCTTCTGCCGCCGGCGCCGCCGGGGTAAGATTTGATGCGGATAAGTTGGAGGTTTATCTGAGCGGGCTGAAGATAATGGGCCAGGGAAAAATATACGACCAGGCCCGGGCTCAGGCCAGGAGATTATTGCAGAATCAGGCGATTAAGATAACCGTCAATCTGAATGCGGGGAAAGGCGCCGCGACCAAATGGACCTGTGATTTGACCGAAGGATACATAAAAATAAATGCAGCATATAATTAAAAAGGCCGAGGTTTTGATAGAAGCCATACCATACATCAGGAAGTTCCGGCATACCGTGACCGTGGTTAAGCTGGGCGGTAGCCTGGAGGACAACGGCCGGGCCATCACCGAAATTCTCAAGGACATTATATTCTTAAGCTCGGTCGGCATTAAGGTGGTCCTGATTCATGGCGGCGGGCGGCGTATTAGCGCCCGGATGGCGCAGGCCGGCTTGCAGCCTGAATTCGTGGACGGTTTGAGGGTGACCAATAAAGCCGTTATCAAGATTGTCAAGAAGACGCTCTATGAAAGGAATCTGGAATTAACCCGGCAGATTAAGCATTTGGGCTGGAAGGCCAGGTCGCTCTGCGGCAAAAGAAACGAGATAATCTGGGCTGAAAAGCTGAGGCCTCAAGGTAAAGATATCGGTTTTGTCGGCGAGGTGTCATCGGTGCATACCAGGCCGATTGTCAAGGCGTTTAATATCGGCGAGATACCGGTATTGACTCCATTAGGTTTTGGCAATGACGGCCAGACCTATAATATCAATGCCGACCAGGCGGCTTGCGATATTGCCGCCTCATTAAAAGCGGAAAAGTTTGTCTTGATTACCGATATCAAGGGGATTCTCAGGAACAAGTCGGACGAGTCAACCATTATTCCCACGCTGACCATAAAAAAGGCGCAGGCCTTAATAAGAAAAGGTGTTATTGACAGCGGGATGATTCCTAAGGTGAAGTCGATTATCAGCGCCTTGAGGCACGGCGTCAAGAAAACGCATATTATTGACGGCAGATTAGCCCATGCCATCCTGCTGGAGATTTTCACCGATAAAGGCATTGGAACGGAGATAGTAAAATGAGTTTAACCGAAGATGTGGCAAAATTGTATCAGCAATATGTAATGCCGACTTACACCCGGACCCAAACGGTCATGGTCCGGGGCAAGGGTATCAAGGCGTATGACATAGAAGGAAAGGAATTTCTTGATTTCTTCCCGGGCTGGGCCGTGTCCGGAATAGGCCATTGCCATCCCAAAGTAGTTTCGGCCATCAGGGAACAGGCGAAGAGAATGATCCACGTATCCAATAACTTTTATAATGAATTGCAGGCGCGTCTGGCTCAGAAAATAGCCGGGCATTCCTTTGACGGCAAGGTGTTTTTCTGCAACAGCGGGGCCGAGGCGGTTGAAGGCGCTATGAAACTGGCCCGCCGGTTTGGCTATCCGTCCCGATATGAAATAATCACGATGGAGAATTCCTTCCATGGCCGGACACTGGCGGCCATCACCGCAACGGCGCAGCCTAAATACCAGGAAGGTTTTGCGCCGCTGCCGGCCGGCTTTAGCTACGCGCTTTTTAACGATTTAGAGGCGGTTAAGGCGAAGATAACGGAAAAGACCGTGGCCATAATGCTGGAGCCGATTCAAGGAGAGGGCGGCGTTAATGTCGCTACACCGGAGTTTTTAACCGGCCTGAGAAAAATATGCGATGAGAAAAAGATACTTCTGATATTTGACGAGATTCAAACCGGCATGGGCCGAACCGGCAAGATGTTCTGCTACCAGCATTATGATGTGGCGCCGGATATTATGACCTTGTCAAAAACACTGGGCGGCGGATTCCCGATCGGCGCGTTTATCGCCAGGCGGGAGATTGCCGATACCTTGCAGCCGGGGATGCATGCCTCGACCTTTGGCGGCGGGCCGCTGGCCTGCGCGGCCAGCCTGGCAGTATTTGAAGCGATTGAACAGGGTGATTTAGTCGCCAAGTCGGAGAAAAGAGGCCGATACCTGCGCAAGAAACTCCTCCAGCTAAAGAATGATTTCAGTTTTATCAAGGCCGTCAGGGGAAAAGGACTGATGCAGGGGCTGGAACTTGAAGTAGACGGAGCGCCGATAGTTAACAAATGCCTGGAGCGGGGATTGCTTATAAATTGCACCCATAAAACAGTTTTAAGACTGATGCCGCCTATGACCGTAAAGAATAAGGAAATTGATGCAGCCATCGCTATTTTACACGATGCACTTGAACAGTAGCCGGCTCTAAGCGGCTATGCTTTTTTCTCTTCCGGTGCTGGGGCGGCGGCGGCTGCAGGTGCTGGTGTTGCGGCTGCTACAGGCGCGGCGGTTGGCTTAGCCGGTGCAGTTGCTGCCTGTGTCGGAGATGATGCTTTCTTGCCTTCTTCTTCTTTTTTAGCCGGGAGTTTCCGGCCGGTCAGTGCCCTGATTTTGCGCTGGGCCCTTCTCAAATTCTTATGCAGGGTCCTGGCCTCGGCCAGTTTTGATTTATCAGTATTCTTGTCGGCGGCCTGGGCCTTGGCCCTGAGCACCTTTACCTTGGTTTGTAATGCTTCAACTTTTGCCATCTTATTACTTCTCCTCTAACTTTATACTTGACTTCTTATGTTTAATCTGATAATATTTATCATAATTCAAGAAACCTGTCCATAAAATAGATAAATATCATTTTCAGGGAAACTTTATATGGATAGGGGTGTTTATAATATTAAATAAACTATAATAGGAGGGTAAGATGAAGACGAAACATTATATCGCATTCTGCCTGATAATGTTTTTATTGCTTAATACTTTAAACCTTGAAGTATTAGGTGCGGGCAAGCCAGCCCCGGCGCCCAAGCCATATAATCCTCCTCAAAGACCTCCCAGTAGCGGTGGTGCCACAGGCGGCTCAACCGGTTCCGGTTCTTCTTCAGGCAGTGCGGCTGAGGCGCCCGAAGTATTGGAGTTGAACTGGCAGGCCGATTCGCTTTCTTCGGCCATCAATGCCGCTACGCACGATAAAAAGGTTATGTTTATATATTTCTATTTTAACAAAGATAAAGAAGAGTTCCCGGCCAATTACGATACTAAACTGCAGAAATTATCCAACGAGAAATATACTTTTGCTAAGATACTAGTGGTTACCGATAAAGACAAGCAGGGGAGGGTATTTATTAGCGACGGTAATGCTTCATTCTTCCAGAGGCATAAGTTTGCGCAGTCAGCCATTGGGGTAGCGCTTGACCCTTACGGCAACCTGATGGATAAATTGCCTCCGCCGATGTCGGGCCCGAAAATCATACCGTTTATGGAAATGGCGGAGAAAAAGTATAACGGCATTCTGGCTGATTTGAATGGCCGTTATGAATGGGCGGATAAGATGCTCTCGGAATTAGAATCAACGCCCGAAAAGGATAAAGAAATCAGGAAGATGAAACTTATACCTGAGACCGTCAAAACCTTACTGGGCATAGTTAACTCTGATTATGAAGGGTATCAGGCCATAGAGAAAGCCAATGCCAAATTAGGCGAGTTAAATAAAGACGGCCGGGCTGAATACCTGAAACTAATGAAGGAATATATCTCTCTGGATAAGGAACTGCGCGATCCCAAGTCCATTACGCCCGAACTGGAAAAAGTGATAAGGATATATAAGGGTTTGCCGGTGGAACAGGAAATCAAGGATACGATGAAAGAGTTAAAGGATGGTAATATTCCTGAAAAGGTAACTAAGGAACTGGAAAAACCTGCTGTGCCTCCGGCATCCAAAGATGAGCCAAAAAACGACCATCAGGAGCACGGTGATACTCCGACTCCTGAAGAGCAGCACGGCCAGGATAAGAAATAAATCGTTGGTGATTATTCTGTGTCTTTGATTCTTTTCAGGAATGCCTGATAATCCTGCGGCGTGTCTATTCCGTAAAATGCCTTGTCAATCAGGGCTACCTTTATCTTGAATCCGTTTTCCAGCGCTCTCAACTGCTCCAGCCGCAATTGCTTTTCTGATTCGGTCTGCGGAAGTTTGACGAATCTGAGCAAGGCGTCTTTTCTATAACCGTAAATGCCGATATGGCGATACAGATTTAAGTTATGAGTTATTACTTCTGAATTATTAATTAATCGCCTAAAACCTACAGCAGAGTTATTCCGTCTCAGGATTACTTTTACCTTATTCGGGTCAGGCAGGTCCTTTTTGCCTATTGGCGTGGCCAGGGTGGCAATATCTACATCCTTATTACGTTGCAGGATGGCAATGACCTTATCTACGGACTTGGGGTCTATCTGCGGTTCGTCCGCCTGGACATTAATCACATACTGGTAAGGTAGATTACGCGCCACCTGGGCAATCCGCTCGGTCCCGCAGGTGTGATGCCTTGAGGTCATCCGGACCTCAGCCCCGAATTCCTTGCCGGCCTTAAAGACCAGTTTGTCATCGGTGGCAATAATTATCCGGTCAACCAATCTGCACTTTAATATCTGCTCATAGGTATGCTGCATCAGGTATTTACCGCTGGTTTTTAGAAGGACCTTGGCCGGCAGACGGGTAGAGCCGTACCGGGCCGGGATAACTACTAATGTCTTGTTTCCTGTATGCTGCATCCTGTGTCTTTATTTTATCTGTTTTACTAGCTTTATTATTTCCTCATCATCCGGATTTAATAAAAGATATTTCTCTAATGTCTCCACGGCCTTTGAGTAATCCTTTATCTTATAATAGGTGATGCCTAGATTCTTGCAATAGACCGCATTATCCGGTTTGAGCGCCACCGCCTGTTCGAAGTCGCGCATGGCCTCGCTATACCGTTCTTGGTTGCCATAGGCAATCCCGCGGTTGTTATAGGCGTCAGCCATTTTGTTGTCCAGCGACAGCGCCTTGGATAAGTCCACAATGGCTTCATTATATTTATTCAGGTTGACATAAACCAGACCGCGGTCATAATATAATTTGGCAGTGGCGGATGACTTAATCACGAAAGATAGGTCTTCAAGCGCATCATCGTATTGTTTTTTCTGGCTATAGACCAGTCCGCGATGGTGATAGGCATCCAGGTATTGGGGTACCAGTTGGATGGCCTGGTCAAAGAACCTTAATGCCTCGTCAAAGTCCTTGAGGTTAAAATAAGCCGCACCCAGATTAAAATACGTGCCCGGGCAATCCTCCTCAAACCGGGCCGCCTTAATCAGGTCGTCCAGCGCCTCGTTAAACCGGCTCTCCTTGAGATAAGTCCCGCCCCGGCTTTTGTAGGCCTCGTGGAAACTGTCGTATAACTTCAGGCAAGAGGTAAAATCCTGTATGGCCATCCGGGTATTATTGCGGTTGAAATAATCCACCCCGCGGTTATAGAGAATCAGCCCGACAAACTGCTTTTTGGTCAGCACGTGGAAACTGATGATATCAGGCGTGCTGTAATCCGGAATCTTGTTGCCGATGAGTTTCTTGGTTTGCTTGACGTATTCCTCGTCGGCTATCTCGGCGCCGAATGCCGTGGCTTCAATATTCCGGTATTCCTTACCTTCGTAATGGCGCAGGAAAACGTGCTGTGGAATAATCACCGCAGCCAGCGATAGGTCCAGCCGTTCGGCAATAGACCAGTAAAGCGTGGTTAGCCCTAAGCAGTTGCCGCTCATCGTGTCCAGCACCTTGCTGAGCATGAACTTATCGCGTTCGGACTCGGACAGGAACGAGGGTATGCCGGTCAGCACGGACTCGGCCTTT
Source organism: Planctomycetota bacterium (assembly GCA_038059695.1). GTDB lineage: Bacteria > Planctomycetota > MHYJ01 > JACQXL01 > JACQXL01 > JACRIK01. The sequence goes on along the minus strand of JBBTIZ010000039.1, from coordinate 5,657 downwards.
ATCTTCTTTTCCTTGAGGAACCTGTTTATCTCATCTATGATTTGGGCCGGTTCATTAGCCCCCTTTGACTTCAGCCGGTTCCTGATTTCATCGGCGATGGCATCCACTCGTTCCATGTATGCTTTGACATTGACCTTGGGATAGATGGTCTTGGAGAAGACAAAGGCGGATTCAGCCAGGTTGATATTATTATCAGGCAGGTAGGATGATTCCAAGCGTTCTATTACGTCCTCTTCTGTGGGCTCAAAAGCAAAGAGATAAACCGGCGAAAATAAGAGAATAATAGAGATGATGTATAAAAGCGGTTTCATATTAAAGGAATTTACTATATAAAAAGATGCTTAGCAAGAAAAACAACAACAGGATTAAGCGGATTGGTCGGATTAATCAGTTTAATCTGTTAAATCCCGTTGTTAATATTTCCACAAAATATTGACTGATGAGTTAATAGTTAATAGAAATTGAGCACCATCTGGCATAGATAGTTAATCAACCTTATATTTATCTGTGTCAATCTGTGGCTGCATTTATTATGAAAACAGCATTATTATTCCCGGGCCAGGGCGCCCAGATGGTGGGCATGGGCAAGAAACTGTACGAACAGGAAACCAGGGCCAAGGAATTATTCCAGCGCGCTAATACCATCCTGGGTTTTGACTTGGCCAAAATCTGCTTTGAAGGCTCGCAAGATGAACTCAACAAGACCAATATCTGCCAGCCGGCCATACTGGTTACCAGCTTGGTGGCTTTTTACGTGATGCAGGAAAAAGGCCAGTTGCCGGACTGGTCTGCTTCAGCCGGTCTGAGCTTGGGCGAATACACGGCTTTGGTTGTGGCCGGAGCGCTGTCATTTGACGATGCGGTGCGATTAGTCGAACGCCGGGGCGCCTTTATGCAGCAGGACTGCGATAAGACCAAAAGCACCATGGCGTCCGTCCTGGGCCTGGACCGTGAGAAGATTCAGGGCGTCTGCACGGCCGTAGGCGGGATTGTCGGGATTGCCAATATTAATAGTGTTGACCAGATAGTGATTTCCGGCGAACTCAATGCGGTCCAGCAGGCCAGCGCCAAACTCACCGAGGCCGGCGCCAAGCGGGTCATTCCGCTCAAGGTGGCCGGTGCGTTCCATTCGCCTTTGATGAAGCCGGCCCAGGATAAACTTAAAACAGAATTAGTCAAGGTCAATATCAAGACGCCGGTCAAGGATGTCATCTCCAATGTCACGGCTGATTATGTCCGGAGCCCGGAACAAATCAGGGATAACCTGAGCCGCCAGGTGGCCAGTCCGGTTCTCTGGGCGGACAGTATGCAGAAACTGGTTAATGATGGATACGACAATTTCTATGAAATCGGGCCGGGCAAGGTCCTGAGCGGCCTGATTAAAAAGGTCAGCGATAAAGTAACCGTTAGTAATTACGAGGTGTAATACGGAATGGGACACGGATGATTCAATCTGTGTTTATCTGTGTTAATCTGTGGTTTCTAATTAAGGAGTTTATATGAATTACGGATTAAAAGACAAGGTGGCCCTGATTACCGGAGCCGGACGGGGTATTGGCCGCGAAATAGCGCTCAACCTGGCGTCAGAGGGATGCCATATCGCTATCGTTGATGTGGACGAAAATACCCTCAAGACCACGGCCGCGGAAATCCAGGCCAAAGGCGTCAAGTCATTGGGTCTTAAGGCCGATGTCTGTAACTCGGCTGAAGTTGAAAAGGTGGTGGACGAGGTCAACAAGCAACTCGGCCGGATAGATATCCTGGTCAATAACGCCGGCATCACCCGCGATAACCTGATTATGCGGATGAAAGACGAGGAATGGGACAAGGTCATAGCCATTAATCTCAAAGGCACATTTAATTTTACCAAGCATGTCTGCCGGTATATGTTCAAACAGCGGGCCGGCAAGATTGTCAATATCGCGTCCGTCATCGGCATCGGCGGCAATGTCGGCCAGGCCAATTATGCCGCCTCCAAGGCCGGGGTGATTGCCCTGACCAAATCATCAGCCAAGGAATTCGCCGCCCGCAATATCAATGTCAATGCCATTGCCCCGGGATTCATCCAGACCGCCATGACCGAGGTGTTGAGTGACGAGGTCAAGAATAAGATGAACGAGCGCATCCCGTTACAGCGCCTGGGCACGGTTCAAGACGTGGCCAATGCCGTCTTATTCCTGGCCTCTGATAAATCCAATTACATCACCGGCCAGGTCTTAGTGGTTGACGGCGGAATGGTGATGTAATCAAGGGAAAACAATGGTTGAGTTTGTATTAATCCTTGTAATCATTGCCATACTATTCTTTGTCTTTATAACCGCGCCTCCCAAATCTGATGAGGAACTCAAGGCGCATAAGGAAAAATTATCCAAAGCCAGTAAGGAAACTTTGGTAACTGTTGGCAAGTATATCCATCTGATTGACGCCCAGGCCGCATGGATGCGGTTTGAGTCCGAAGATATTGAGTCGTATTTACAAGATGAAATTATAGTTTTATTTGATCCGTTCTATTCACCGGCTGTAGGCGGCGTTAGTATTCAGGTGAAATCAAGCGATGTGGCCCGGGCGCTGGAAGTGCTGGCGATGAAGCCGGAGATAACCGAAGAGCCGGTTGAAAAATATGAAGGCACCGGGGACCCCTGTCCTAAATGCGGTTCGTATAACATTTATCCATACAGAGATGTTTCTGGTATATTAACTTTTGTTGTGTCTTTAATATTCTACTTTATTGCCCCTTTCCCCGGGAAGAAACGGATGCATTGCTTTGATTGCAAGCATAGATGGAAGATGCCTTGACGAAAGAAACAAGATAAAGACAGCAAGGATGAATGGCAGAAACGCATGGATAAGATTTTGAGGGAAGATGGCAAGCATTGGAAGTGATACGGAATTCGGAATACTTAACCACAGATTTCGCTATCGCGGTCACTGCGGTGTTCATAGATTGCACAGATGATTTAATCCTGATAATCCTATAAATCTGTGTTTATCTGCGTTCTATATATTTACGGAATTTCTGCAAATCCAGGGTGACCCCGTCATCCGACGGGGCAGGCCATAACAGCGGATTCATTACTTCAGGGGAGGTCTATACCAACGAACTGAGGTCAGCAGACCATCCCGTGAGGGGAAATCGTTTCTGGATAGGTGGGTTAAGTAGGGTATATCCTCCAGAATCAGCTCTGAATTTATTCCTCTATTTCAAACATAAATTTTGATACTGATATATGAGGATCAGGGCTAAGTTTTTGTATATTTCTTTCTATATACCTACGAAGGTTAAAATATCTTTTATCGCTTTCTTGCCAAAGATGATGACAGATAAAAGCCATAAAAACAGCAATAAAATAAGAAATAGCAACAATATAATGAGTTGCTTTTGAATATGGGGCTACTTCCAATAGAATAATAGGGAATAAAACGAGTACGAAACCTAATGGAAGTATTATTATGTAGAATGTTGTTGAATGGGTTATTTTCGCTATTAGTTTTTTCATATAAGAGTTCCTTTCTTCGTTCTTCAGTAATTAGTTGGTTTCAAGGACAGCATGCTTACCTCAATTCAGTATGGCTAATTCCAAGGGAATCTGTAAGATTTAAGTTTCAGTAGATGTTCTTTTTCTATATTAAGTTTGTTTAATTCTCTCTGTTCTTCTTGCTCAAGTTCTTTAGATTTGGTTTGTGCAAGAGAACTACCGGTTAATCCTCTCCTGCCCATTTCGGTTGGTAGTTTTATTTTTTCCGCCTTATATTTAATTTGTACTTCTTCTGTCTTGATATCAACCAGTTTAAGTTTTTTATCTATATCAAAGATTTTGAGTTTTCGTCTGTCCCAAAGAAGGAATAGATTGACAAGCAATGATATTATGGCAACGATAACTGAGGCATAAGTTAAATCCATAATTATTTTATAAACAGCTAATCCGATGACATAATACCAACTCCTTCTCCTTTGTCAATCTTTTGGTGGTCTGCTGGAATCACGGAGACACCACCTTGACCCATACGGGCGAGGAGCCCCGATGGTCATCGGGATAAGAGCCAGTTAGGCCCGATTCAATGCTATGAACGGCTTGTTCAATGCTATGAACGGTCTGTTCAATACTATGAATTACCGGGAAACAGGGTATTTCGGCCCAGCACATAATGTGCCGGGTTAACCATTTCCTCCGTACGGAGGGAGATAGGGGGATTTAGTAACAACCCCCAGCCCCCTTTACTAAGGGGGAGTAATTCGCTTCGCGGTCACTGCGGTGTTCGCTGCGCTCAGTGTAAACGGGATGTGCTGCTGTTGTCCCGCCGGGATGAGTCATACGCTGTTGTGTATGAGTTATACGCAGTTGTGTATGGGTTATACGCAGTTGCGTATGAGTTATACGCAGTTGTGTATGAGTTATACGCAGTTGTGTATGGGTTATACGCAGTTGTGTATGAGTTATACACAGTTGTGTATAAGTTATACGCTGGTGTGTATGGGCTATAGGGACATCCCCAAGCAAGGGAATCCGAATTTCCCGATATCCATCGGGACTCCGCTGCGGCTCAGCAAACCTACAGGTTATGGCGCCAAGGCGCCACAGGTTAGAAGGACATCCTCCTGGGTTGGAGGGAGTTCCCATAAGGGCTATGTGATATGACATAAGGGCTGTGTGATGTAACATAAGGGCTATGTGATATGACATAGGGGCTGTGTGATGTAACATAGGGGCTGTGTTAGTAACATAGGGGCTGTGTGATGTAACATAAGGGTTATGTGATATGACATAAGGGCTATGTGATATGACATAAGGGCTATGTGATGTAACATAAGGGCTATGTGATATGACATAAGGGCTATGTGACATGGGTCAAAATCACATTAATGTGATATAACATAAGTAATATATGGAGTTATGGTGTTTTGGCGCCATAAGGGTAAGGTTACAGAAGCGAATAGACACGAATGGGACGCAGATGCCCACAGGGTACCCGGTGGGTGGACGCAGATTACGCAGATAAGTATGGATAGGATATAACAGGGACTTTTAAGAGACTTTAAAGAGACGGTCTCGTATAGGTCTCGTCCGAGTCCCTGTTTAGTTTTATCTGGTTTTCTGCCTGCCCGCCTTTGGAGGGGATTCCCACTTTCGTGGGAATGACATTTTCTTTGTATCCTTTGTGAGCTTTGTGCTCTTTGTGGTGAAGTATTTTCTGTATCAGTCATTTTCATTTCTTTGTGGTGAATATTATTTGACTCCATCAGGCAGAAGTGGTATTAACTTATAAATTAGCCATGAAGACACCAAGGCACTAAGAAATTCTTCGTGTCTTGGTGTCTTATGGCGCCGAAGCGCCATGGCGCCCTTATGGCGCTCAGTGGCAAATAAAGGTATAAATTATGGAAGACAAATTGAAATTATTGCGCCAGAAGAAGGCCGAGTCGCTCCTGGGCGGCGGCAAGGACAAAATCGCCAAACAGCATCAGCAGGGCAAGCTGGCGGCCCGGGAACGGATTGACCTGTTGCTGGATAAGGACAGTTTCCAGGAACTGGATGCCTTTGTGGTCCATCAGTGCGACCATTTCGGCATGGAAGGCAAAAAGGTCCTGGGCGACGGCGTGGTTACCGGCTACGGCACGATTGACGGCCGGCTGGTCTATGTCTTCAGCCAGGATTTCA
>JBBTIZ010000038.1:3174-4307 GCA_038059695.1 Planctomycetota bacterium | reverse complement strand
ACAGTCAAGGAAGACCCGGCTGATGCCGAGAGTATCAGCCATAAGTTGATGATGCGGTCCGGACTCATACGCAAACTGGCCGCCGGCACATACAACTACCTGCCTCTGGGCATGCGAATCCTCAACAAGGCGATTAATATCGTGCGCCAGGAGATGGACCGGGCCGGGGCTTTAGAAGTGCTCCTGCCGGCTTTGCATCCGCCTGAACCCTGGGAACAGACCGGGCGCTTAAAAGATTTCGGCGATACCATCTTCAGAATCACAGACCGGACCGGCAAACTGAATGTGCTCGGTCCGACCCACGAGGAGATTATCACCTCGCTGGTTGCTAACGAGGTCTCCTCTTACCGGCAACTGCCGGTGACCTTATACCAGATTCAGACCAAGTTCCGTGATGAACTCCGGCCCCGGTTCGGGATTATCCGGAGTAAGGAATTTCTGATGATGGATGCCTACAGTTTTCATACGGACCAGGCGTCTTTGGACCAGAGTTATAAGAAGATGTATGAGGCGTATTGCCGCATCTTTGACCGCTGTAAACTGCCGTATAAGATAATCGAGGCAGACCCGGGCCTGATGGGCGGGAGCGGCTCGCATGAATTTATCTGTCCGTCTCCGGCCGGAGAAGACCTGTTCGTGACCTGCACCAAATGCAGTTATTGTTCCAATCCGAATCTGGCGACGATACAACCCCCTAAATCCCCCTTTAATAAGGGGGAATTCAAGGCGCTTAAGGAGGTAGCCACGCCGGGCAAGTCAACCATAGAAGCGCTGGCTGCGTTCCTCAACGCTAAGCCGAGCCAGATGGTTAAGACCATGATTTGTAATACATCCAAAGGCCCGGTGGCGGCGCTGGTCCGGGGCGATTATGAACTGAATCTGTCCAAGTTAGCCAAGTTGCTTAATTCAGCGGTGATGGAACTGGCTGACGAGAAGACCATAGCCAAGGTGACCGGCGGCCCGGTGGGTTTTTCAGGTCCGGTCGGGCTTAACCCCGTTAGAAGCGAACACGGCCAAGCAAATAATATTATTACCGGCTCTAAGACATCGGCATTGGACGCTTCTAACTGGGCGAGAGGCATCCCCATCATCGCGGATTATTCGGTGCTGGGGCTGGTGGATTTCATTACCGG
>JBBTIZ010000038.1:0-3074 GCA_038059695.1 Planctomycetota bacterium | reverse complement strand
TTTGAGCAGGTCAATACCCCGCAGGTGATGGTTATAGATGACGAAACAGCCGGCGAGGTATTTAAGTTCCTTAACCACGAGGAGTTTTTTGCGCTGCCTGAAACACCTCAGTCGCAATTTAACGTAAATGACTTGAAACGGACGGACTATTTTACTAAAGTAATCAGCGCGGAGATAAACGGGATATCATACAGCGTCTGTTATGATAATCTGGACCAGTCCCAGAGAGAGAAATTTAATGTTATCCAGCAGGCGATATTCCTGTTCCTGACCACGGCCACGCCCAAGGCGGCTATTCAAATGCAGGATTGGAAGGAACTGTTGCCCGGGGAGATACAGAAGTAGTAACCCTACGAATTACTAATTGTCTAATTACGAATTGATATATGAAGAATGAGTTTCAAAAGTTCCAGTCGCCTTTGACTACGCGCTACGGCAGTCCGGAGATGCTCTATAATTTCTCTGATGAATACCGCTTTATGACGCATCGGCGTATTTGGATTGGACTGGCCGAGTCCGAGCGGCAGTTGGGTTTGCCGATTAGTGCCCAGCAAATTGCTGAGATGAAGCGGTTCCAGGATAAGATTAATTACGCGCGGATAGCCGATTGGGAGACCCGGACCAACCACGATGTGATGGCGCATATCAAGGCGTTCGGCGAGCAGTGCTCCAAGGCCAGGCCGATTATCCATTTAGGCGCCACCAGCGCCATGGTTACGGATAATGCCGATTTGATAATCTACCGGAACGCCATTACGCTCATCAAGGCGCGCTTAGTCAAGACCATTAAGTCGCTGGCCGTATTTGTGAAGAAGTATAAAGGGATGCCCTGTTGCGGGTTCACCCATTTCCAGCCGGCATTGATGACCACGGTCGGCAAGCGGGCCTGTATGTGGCTCCAGGATTTGGTTAGCGATTTTCATAACCTGGAATACCTGGAAGGCAATCTTAAGTGCCTGGGCGCTAAGGGCGCTATCGGCACCCAGGCCAGTTTCCTGTCGCTGTTTAACGGCAATGCCAAAAAGGCAATGCTCCTGGATAAAATATTCGCCCGTAAACTGGGCTTTGATAAGACCTATACGATTACCGGCCAGGTCTATCCGCGCAAGCAGGATTATCAGATGCTGGCCATGCTCTCCGGCATTGCCCAGTCAGCCCACAAATTCAGCCAGGACCTGCGGCTCCTGCAGGGTATGGGCGAATTGGAAGAACCGTTCGGCAGGGAACAGGTCGGCTCATCGGCTATGCCATATAAGAGGAATCCTGTTTCCAGTGAGCGCATTACCTCATTAGCCCGCTTTGTGATATTGTTGCCCAATAACCTGGCCTTGACTCACGCCGGCCAGTGGCTGGAGCGTTCTTTGGATGACTCAGCCAACCGGAGAATCTCCATACCCGAGGCGTTCCTGGCTACTGATGCCATACTCAATACCTACAACAAAATCATGGCCGGTATCACTGTTTATGAAGGCGTGATTAACCGGCGCATAGAGACAGAATTGCCTTTTATGATAACCGAAGAGGTGTTGATGAAGGCGGCGAAGTTGGGCGCAGACCGGCAGGAACTGCATCAGAGAATCAGGGAACATTCAATGGAGGTTATCAAGCACATCAAGAATGGCGGAAAGAACGACCTGCTGGCTCGGCTCAAGGCCGACCCGGCATTTGCCAAGGTGGTGCCGCACCTGAAATATATGCTTGAGCCCAAGAAATACATCGGCCTGGCCGAAAAGCAGGTAGAGGAATTTCTGAAGCAAGAAGTGGCGTCGGTAATAAGATGAATCCCGCCATTAGGCGGGATCTAACTTGCTGTAACGCTCTCCCTTTGGGATACCTAACAGCAAGTAAGAGGAGAAATTAGAATGATTTATAGCGACAAGGTCATGGACCATTTCAGAAATCCCCGTAATGTCGGCGAGATACCGGATGCGGACGGCATCGGCGAGATGGGCAACCCGGTCTGCGGCGATATGATGGCCTTCTACATTAAGGTTAAGGATAACCGTCTGGTTGATATCAAGTTTAAGACCTTCGGCTGCGGCGCGGCTATTGCGGTTTCCAGTATGGTAACCGAGATGGCTATGGGCAAGACATTGGAGGAAGCCAAGAAGATTACCAAGCAGGAGGTGGCCAAGGAATTAGGCGGCCTGCCGCCCAATAAGATGCATTGTTCCAATTTAGGCGCCGAGGCGCTGACCAAGGCCATAGAGGATTACGAGAACAGATTCGCTTCGCTCACTGCAAGTAAGAAGGCAGACGCCAAGCCAGCGGCCACGCAGGTAAAGGGGCCGTGCGTCTGCCCGTTCTGCAAGACGGAAATACAGGACTCGCACGATAATATGTGTAAACCCTGCGGGAAGAAATTAGATTCTACAACTACGAAATAGGATTTATGGGGGTTGAGTTTCAATATATACAATGGCATTTTGGGAAATAATCATTCTTAGTATCATTCAGGGGATTACGGAATTCCTGCCTATCTCCAGTTCCGGCCACCTGGTGATTGCCAACCACTTTTTAGGGCTGACCGACCCGGAGACGAATCTGCTATTAATAGTCCTGCTGCACCTGGCTTCGCTCCTGGCTATCATTATCAGTTTCTATGAAGAGATTATAGAGATGATTTTCAACCCGCAGATATTATATCTGGTGATTATCGGGACTATCCCGGCCGGCCTGGTCGGGTATTTCTTTAATGACCAGATAAGCCGCCTGTTCAGCAGTCCGCTGGTGGCCGGGATTGGATTGTTATTGACCGGCGTATATCTGATGCTGGCGGAATTACACTGGAAGGGTTCGCCGACCACATTAGCCCGCGCCACGACCAAACAGGCATTTCTGGTCGGCATTGCCCAGATGATAGCCATTATTCCTGGTATCTCACGTTCCGGCTCAACCATGGCCACCGGCCTATTAAACGGCTGGGACAGGCCGTCGGCCATAAAGTTCGCATTTCTCCTGGCCATTCCGGTGATAGGCGGTGCGTCAATCCTTAAACTCAAAGATTTCGGTAAACTTTCAGGGTCACTTCAGCCGATACCTATAATAGTCGGCTTTATCATCTGTTTAGGGGT
>JBBTIZ010000037.1:9633-17606 GCA_038059695.1 Planctomycetota bacterium | reverse complement strand
TTCAAACTGGAGACCATCGCCATCCTGGATGCGGATGACCAGACCCTGATGCGGATAAGCAAGGAGCGGTGCCTGTCCCTGAATCTGGCCGAGATGAAGACCATCAACGATTATTTCAAGTCGCAGAAGCGCAACCCGACCGATATCGAAATGGAGACCATTGCCCAGACCTGGAGCGAACACTGCAAACACAAGACGCTCAAGGGGCTGATTAAATACCAAGAGACCCAGCCGGACGGCACCGTCCAAACCCGGGTCATAGATAATCTCCTGAAGCAGACCGTAATGAAGGTGACCAATGAACTGGACAAGCCCTGGTGCATCTCGGTCTTTAAGGACAACGCCGGCATCATAGAATTTGACAAGAGCAATGCGGTCTGTTTCAAGGTGGAGACGCACAATCATCCCTCGGCCATAGAGCCCTACGGCGGGGCCGGCACCGGCATCGGCGGCGTTATCAGGGACGTGATGGGCTGCGGGCTGGGCGCCAAGCCGATTCTCAATACCGATGTGTTCTGTTTTGCCCCGCCTGATTTCCCGGCGGATAAGGTGCCCAAGGGCGTGATTCATCCCAAGCGCATATTCAAGGGCGTAGTAGCCGGTGTGCGCGACTACGGCAACCGGATGGGCATTCCCACGGCCAACGGCGCCTTATTCTTTGATGACCGCTACCTGGCCAATCCCCTGGTCTATTGCGGAACAGTCGGCATAATGCCCAGAACCAAGTGTTTCAAGCACGTCAATGAAGGCGATTTGATACTGGTGGTGGGCGGCCGAACCGGCCGGGACGGCATCCACGGCGTGACCTTCGCCTCCATAGAACTGGACGAAAAGTCCGAGATGATTTCATCCGGCGCAGTCCAAATCGGCAACGCCATCCAAGAAAAGAAGATGCTGGACGTGATTCTCAATGCTCGCGATTTGGAATACTACACGGCCATTACGGATTGCGGCGGCGGCGGGCTTTCATCGGCCGTCGGCGAGATGGCTGAAGAAACCGGCGCAATGGTGGAACTGGAAAAAGTCCCTCTCAAATACCAAGGATTGTCCTACACCGAAATCTGGATTTCCGAGGCCCAGGAACGGATGGTGATGTCTGTCCTGCCTAAGCACGAGAAGGCCATTCTGGAATTATTCGCCAGGGAGAACGTGGAGGCCACGATTATCGGACGATTTACCGGCGACAAGCGGCTGGTCCTGAAATACCAGGGCAATACGGTTACCAACCTGGAGATGGAATTCCTGCATAACGGACTGCCCAAGTTGGAACTCCCGGCTGAATGGACTATACCGGCGGAAAGCAAACACGCGCGGGCAACCAAGCCGGTTAAGGATTTAGGCCAGACCCTGAAACAGATTCTGGCTATGCCTAATATCTGCTCCAAGGAATGGGTCATCAGGCAATACGACCACGAGGTCCAGGCAGCCAGCGCCCTGAAATCAATGCAGGGCGTTAATAACGACGGCCCGGGCGATGCCTGCATCACCAAGCCCATCCCGGATTCATACCGCGGGTTTGTCATTGCCAACGGGATGGCTCCGAAATTCGGCGACTTAGACCCCTATGCCATGGCGGCCTCAGCCATAGACGAGGCGCTCAGAAATATCGTGGCCGTGGGCGGCGACCCGACCAAGACCGCGATTCTGGATAATTTCTGCTGGGGTAATATCAATAATCCCAAGCAATTGGGCGCCATTGTCCGGGCCTCGCAGGCCTGTTACGATATCGCCAAGGTTTATGAGACGCCTTTTATCTCAGGCAAGGATTCGCTCAATAACGAATACCGCGTTTCCGCCAAGAAGAACATTTCTATTCCATACTCTCTTTTGATATCAGCTATCTCAATTATTGACGACGTGCGCCAGGCCGTATCAATGGACCTCAAGGAAACCGGCAATCTGGTTTATATTGTCGGAATAACCAAGGACGAATTAGGCGGTTCGCATTACTATGATTTGCTGGGCGTAAAAGACGGCCAGGTGCCGCCCCGAAATAATCGGAACACCGCAGTGACCGCGATAGCGAACTCCGTTGCGACTCCGCAGGTGGATGCGATTGCAGGTAAACAGATTATGCTATCCGTATCAAAGGCCATCAGGGCCGGGCTGGTGCGCGCCTGCCATGATTTATCCGAAGGCGGGCTGGCGGTCTCGGCAGCCGAGATGGCTTTTGCCGGCGAGGTCGGGATGGAGATAGAACTGGCTAAAGTACCCTACGAATCTCGAATCCTAAATCCCAAATCCCAAAACGACGCCATCCTCTTCTCTGAATCCAACTCCAGATTTTTGGTAGAGGTCGCGTCCGGACACAAGACGGAGTTTGAAAGCGCCATGGCTGACTGCGCTTATGGATTAATCGGCCAGACCGTAAAACCTAAGCAACTTATCATTAAAGGCATTTCGGGTAAGGCCATTATCAATGAAGACCTGTCTGAATTGAAGGAATCCTGGCAGAAACCGTTGAGGTGGTAACCTGCTATTCCCCGACCGGCGCTTCGGGCGGCTGCTCTTCCTGCGGATTTTCCGGTACCGGCTGTTCTTCTTTAGCAGGCGGAGACGTTGGCTCCGATTCCTTCTTTTCCTCTTCCTGTTTTTTCTCCTCCTCTTGCTTTTTCTTCTGTTCCTCTTCGTATATCGGCCTGGTCTTCTTCCATATCTCATATTTATCTACGAATTCCTGCTCTTCAGCGGTCAGCCCGACTTTCAGGCGGATATACCTGGTAATCAGTTCCGAGTATTTTTCTTCGCCCCAACCTTTCTCCGGCAGGAATCTCTTGAAGAATTCTATATCGCTATTTTCTCCCTTGGTCTCTATTGCCTTGAGCCATTGCTGGTAATTCTCCATAAAACTGGTTTCTTCAGCCGTTCTCAGGAATGCATTCTTATCTTTAATCGCTTCGTAGGTCTTGCCGTTCCATTTTTCGCCTTGCGGAAATTTGTTAAGCAAATCCAGTAATTCATCATCTTTCAGTTCCTTCTTTTCTGTTGGATTAGCCGGCTCGGTCGGCTCTTCGTTATCTGCTGTTTTTGGCGGCAAGGCGCGAACCCGCTCCAATTCTTTTTTCTCCTTCTCGGCTGCGATTCTATCCTTTTCCGTCTTGCTGAACGTGGAACGGGCCAGGATGGACTTGATATCCCGGGAATGGAAAGAAAAACTACCCTTAAGAACCTGGTCATCGTAGGAAATATCTATTTCTATCTTGTCGCCAATGACTGATTTGATAATGCCGGTGTATGAAAGATTGTTCTTAAGGTTAACGGTCACCCTTTCACCCCTTCTTAAGCCGGCAAAGGCGTCCGAGTCCTGTTTACTTTCGGCCCCTATAGAAAATGCGATAGAGGTTATTAGCGCGAGAAGAACGATAATGAGAGATTTGGATTTTGTCATAAGTTATACTCTCTTAGAGCCAGTTAGCAATGACGCCAAAAGCGTCAGGGCGTTACTGGGTCTTAGACCCGCCGAAGTGGCGTTAACGTCGCCCGTAGGCGGGCATTAGTTAATCCCGACATTCGTCGGGATAAGAGTCAGTACGTCACTTCGTTTCTACTGACTCTAAAAAGGCGCGGGTGGGAGTTGCACCCACGCATTACGGTTTTGCAAACCGTCCCCTTGCTACTTGGGTACCGCGCCCCGTTAGAAATAATCATTGTCAATAATAACTGCGAGCAGGGCTATAGCCAAGAAATATTAATTTAATTATAGTTGCTTGTGCGTATGTATTTCTAACGGGGCGCGCCCCTTCCCAATTAATAACGAAAAATGGGATGCTCTACGCCTTAAATATTAATGTTTCCGCAGACGGGGTGTCTTGCCTATCTTTATTATCACCCGCTTGAGTTTAGCCGGCGAGATGCTCATTTCCGCCCTGGGCTTGAGGTTCTTGATAGCCGTCCTATCAAAATGGGTCTCGCCCAAATCATTAGCGCCGCTGTGCAAGCTCTTGACCGCATTGTCCAGTCCGACCCTGAACCAGTTGGCCTGGATATTCTTGATGGTCTCGCCGAAGAAGATGCGGCTGATGGCGGCAATCTTCACTATCTGGCCTTCGCCGCCGAAATAATCCTCGCGCCGGCCCCTTTTGAGCAGTTTCTCCAGCATAAACAGTTTCTTCTCGTGTTCGCCGAAAGGCATCGGGGTGAATTCCGTAAAGCCCTGAGTCTTTTTCTGGATATCCCTCAGGATTTCCATATGCTCGGCAATATGAATCTCGTTCTCCAGATGTCCGAATAACATCATCGCCGAGGTCTTAATACCCAGGTTATGCGTGGTCTTGATAATATCAATCCATTCGGCGGTCTTAATCTTGTCCGGGCATATCTTCTTGCGCAGTTTGTCGTTGAGGATATCCGCGTCCGCGCCGTGCAAACTGGCCAGCCCGTGCTCCTTGAATTTCTTCAGCACCTCAGCCACGGTCTGCCGGGATTTCTTGCCGATGAAGAATATCTCCAATGGGGAAAACGCCCTGATGCTCAATGCGGGAAAATTCTTGGTAATCTTGGCGAGCATATCCGTATAGTAATTAAACGGCAAGGCGGTATTAACTCCGCCATAGATACAGACCTCATTGATGCCGGGCGTCTCTGCTATCTTCTTCAAGACGTCATCTATACCCAGGGTAAAACTCCCCTGCTCCTTCTTCTTGCGATAGAAAGAGCAGTAACGGCAACTGTACCGGCAGATATTGGTGTAGCCGATATTATTGCTGTGGGTGAAACTGACCACGTCGCGGTGAATCCGCTTGTTAATCAGATTAGCGGTCTCGTGGATTTCCTGGGCAAAGGCCGGATAACTCTGCATCAGGATAATCGCTTCAATCGAGCTAATTTCCCGGCCTTCCAATGACGATTTAAGTATAACTTTCGGGTCTAACATATTTTACATCCTCTCTTAGAGCCAGTTAAGAGCGCAGTGATTTACCACCAATCCGCCGATATAGTATCGGCTTTGGGCTATGGACTCCTTTAGTTAAAAAGGTTTATGAATTTATCGGTAATCTCTTCCTGGTAAAACACCTTATCCGGGAATATCTCGCCTTCAAAGCCGTGCCAGTCCGAGCCGGCGCTGATTAAGAGATTATATTTCATGGCCGTATCAGCATAATAATGAGCAAAGACCGTGGTCTTGCGGTAATTAAACGCCTCAATACCATCCAGCCCGCATTCTATAAAGGCCGGCAGGAAGCCCTCAAAAAACTTACGGGGCGGATGCGCCCAGATGGCTACACCCTCGTTCTGATGGATAATCTCTACCACCTCTTTTACCGGCGTCAGCAATCGCGGGATAATATTCAGTTCGTCCTTGAGGTATAATCCAAACGATTCCTTGACCGAGGTCGTATAACCCCTGGCCACCATCAGATTAGCCAGATGATTGCGCCCGACGCTCTCTCCTTTATTAAACTCGTTCAACTCGTCGTAAGACAGGTTGATATTATGCTTGCGCAGATTGTTCAAACCCTCCTTTATCCGGCTGATACGCTCGGCCTGGGTATTGTTCAGGAAATCCTGTAACCGGTCGCTCAGGCCGTTCTTAAAATAGCCCAGTATATGTATCTCGTTTCCCGCGTGATTGGCCGTGATTTCCGCCCCGCGGATTATCTTCAACCCGTTCGTTTCTATCCCGTCAATATCCTGGTAAGCCCCGGTAGTGTCGTGGTCCGTCAGGGAAATCACATCTAACCCATTATCACGAGACAACTTAACCACATCTTCGGGTGAATACACACCGTCTGAATAGGTTGTATGCAAATGCAGGTCTATCTTCATCTTGAAATTAAAATATTATAGCATTTACCATATTTTTGTCAAGAGCAAATCTTACAATAATTAATAATATAATATTATAGTAAGCGGATTCAGTTGATTTTGCTGATAAATCCTAAGGTCATGTTCGTTTACTTTATGCAATAAAAACTTGACTTATGTAAATAAATCGGGTAATATTCTTCACCGTATATGAAACACATTTTCATAACCGGCGGCGTGGTTTCCTCTCTGGGCAAAGGGCTGACTACCGCTTCTATCGGACTGCTCCTGGAAAGCCGCGGGTTAAAGGTGGCCATCCAGAAATTCGACCCCTACATCAACGTGGACGCCGGCACCATGAGTCCGTTCCAACACGGCGAGGTCTATGTGACCGAAGACGGGGCTGAGACCGACCTGGACCTGGGGCATTACGAACGCTTCACCAACGTCAAAATATCCCGGCTGTCCAATTTCACCACCGGCCGAATCTATGGCAGTGTCATTGCCAAGGAGCGGGCCGGCGAATATCTGGGCAAGACCGTCCAGGTCATCCCGCATGTCACCAACGAAATCAAGATCGCCATGAAGAACCCGTCCAAGGAGCCGGTGGATGTGACCATTGCCGAGATGGGCGGCACGGTCGGCGATATTGAATCGCTGCCGTTCTTGGAAGCCATCCGTCAGATTGGGTTTGAGGTAGGCAAAGAAAACGTACTCTATATCCATTTAACACTTATTCCATACCTGAGAGCCAGCCAGGAGTTGAAGACCAAGCCCAGCCAGCAGAGCGTGGGCAAACTCCGCGAAATCGGCATCCAGCCGGATATCCTCATCTGCCGGACCGAAAAACCCATCACCGACGAAATGCGGGACAAACTGGCCATGTTCTGTAATGTCAAAACCGAACACGTGGTGGAGGAAAAAGACGTTGATTTCAGCATCTATGAAGTGCCGGTGACATTCGCCAACCAGAAACTTGATGCCACCATCGTAAACCTCCTGGGCCTGAAATGCGGCGACAACAACATCAATGAATGGCGCGAGATGGTGGAACGATTCAGGAAGGCCGACGAGACCGTGGAAATCGCCGTGGTCGGCAAATATCTGGAACTGCAGGACGCCTATAAATCCATATACGAAGCCCTGACCCACGGCGGCATCGCCAATAATGTCCGCCTTAAAATAAAACGGGTCAACAGCGAAGACATAGAAAAACAGGGCGCGGAAAAACTGCTCCGGGGCGTCCGGGGCATACTGGTGCCGGGCGGCTTTGGCAATCGCGGCATCGAAGGCAAAATCGCGGCTGTCAAATACGCCCGGGAAAATAAGATACCCTTCCTCGGCATCTGCTTAGGCATGCAATGCGCCACCATAGAATTCGCCCGTAATGTCCTGGGCTTAAAAGACGCCCATAGTTCCGAATTCGCTCCGAATAGCCCTCATCCGGTGATTGACCTGATGACCGAACAGCGCCGGATAACCAACCTGGGCGGGACCATGCGCCTGGGCGCTTATCCCTGTAAACTCAAAGCCAATTCGCTGGCATCCAAGGCATACCAGACGGAACTGGTCCAGGAACGGCACCGCCACCGCTATGAATTCAATAACAAGTATAAAGACCAATTCGTCTGCCAGGGCTTTGATGTGGCCGGCACCTGCACTATCAACGATTCGCAGGGCCAACCCGTCACCGACCTGGCGGAAATCATAGAGATAAAAGACCATCCCTGGTTTGTGGGCGTGCAATTCCATCCGGAATTCAAGTCCAAACCCATTAAACCACACCCGCTTTTCAGGGATTTTATCAAGGCATCATTACGTGCAGTTTGATGGCGCTATCGGCGCCAGAATTACTGCACGTTATCCTGTAAGGATTAAGGATATAATATGACAGAAGATAAAATAAAGTTCGAGAAAAAGGTGGACGAGGACTGGAAACAGAAAGCCACCGAGGAAAAAGAACATCTGGCCCAGGAGGCAGACAAAGAGCCCCATGACTTTCCGCCGCCTGATTTCAATACCTATCTGGCCTCGTTATCCGCCCAGGCCCTGATTTCTCTCGGGCAGATGGAAAACCCGATGACCAAGAAAAAGGAAATAGACCTGCTCCAGGGCCGTTATATTATTGATATCCTCATCATGCTCAAGGAAAAGACCAAGGGCAATCTGTCCAAGGAAGAAGAGGCCAATTTCCAGAACCTGATTTCCGGCCTGCAACTCCTCTATGT
>JBBTIZ010000037.1:0-9533 GCA_038059695.1 Planctomycetota bacterium | reverse complement strand
AGGAAGAAGAGGCCAATTTCCAGAACCTGATTTCCGGCCTGCAACTCCTCTATGTGAAACTAAACAAGAAACCATAGGGTACAAAACCGCTGAAGCCGCAGAAAATAAATAGCGAACGCAGATACACGCAGATTTAGTGGATTTTCAGGATGATCGGCATAATCAGCGCTTATCTGCGTCCCATTTATATTCTTTGTGTTCTTAGTGCTCTTTGTGGTAAGTTAATCTGTGGCTAAATCATATGCTCTCTAAAGGATATCTGATTTCTGCCGGCATCATCATCTTCTGGCTGGTCATGACCGGGATTTTTATCCGCCGGGAAATACTGCCTTCCCTGCCGGCCCTGGCCCAGCCGTCCTACGAGGCCTACCTCAAATCGCAGGCCGAGGACCAGACCATCAAGATGGGTATCTATTTCAGGGGCGAACGCATCGGCTCGTCCCAGACCGATATTGAGCCCCTGGGAAACAGCGAGACCAAAATCAAGAATCTCACCACTATCAACCTGCCTTCAATGATGGAAATAATGTTCACAGCCAACCGCCGGACTAAAAAGCCCGCCGCGACCAAAACCCCGACGACTCTTCCGCAATCGGATACGGCCAAGATGGTATTCTCCGGCTATTCCCTGGTGGACAGCAAATACAAACTACAATCATTCTCATTCTCAACCAAAAGCCCTTTTATGAATTATCGCATCATGGGCCAGGTAAAAGACAACACGTTGGAATTCACTATGTCTGATGGAGCAAAAAGTTCCACCAGTTATCTGCCTTACAAATCCGATTCCACCGTGTCGGACGGGCTGTCGCCTTTTGTCTCCATGCCCAATCTGACCGTCGGCAAGGAATGGTCCATCAACTACATCAACCCCTTCGGCGCGTCCATGCAGACCCTAAAAGCCCGGGTGGAAAGCCGGACCCAGATAGAATGGCAGAACCAAATGCACGATGTTTATGAAGTAGTCCTGAGCGAGCCGGGAACTGCCAAATCACCGCTGAACTATACGGCCTATATTACGCCGGACGGCAAGATACTCAGGCAGGAAATACTCCTGCCCGGCCTGTACTTATTGAGAGAATAAATATGATAGAACTGAAAAATGTCACCAAACTCTACGGCAACAAAAAAGCGGTGGACTGCCTGAACCTGAACGTGCCAACCGGCAAGCTCTTCGCCTTTATCGGCCCGAACGGCGCCGGCAAGACCACCACGGTTAAGATGATGGCCGGACTGCTCCACCCCACCTCAGGCGAAATCTTCATCGACGGCAAGAACATCTCCAACGATTCGCTGGATTTGAAAAGGATTATCGCCTATATCCCGGACCAGCCGTTCTTATACGAGAAACTATCCGGCCGGGAATTCCTCAATTTCATCGGCCAGGTTTACCGGATGCCCAAGTCAGAACTCAATGCCGAGATAGACCGCTATTTGGAACTCTTCCAGATGAAGGAATACATTGACCAGTTGATTGAGAGTTACTCGCTGGGCATGAAGCAGAAGATAGTCATCACAGCCGGCATCCTGCACAAACCCCGGCTCATCGTGGTGGACGAGCCCTTGGTCGGGCTGGACCCGTCCAATGTCAAGGTGGTTAAGGAGTTATTCCGGCAACTGGTCAGGAACGGCGCGACTATTTTTATGTCCACCCATATTCTTTCCATTGCCCAGGAGATTGCCGATATCATCGGCGTGATTTACCAGGGCAAACTCATTGCCCAGGGAACGTTTGAGGAACTTAAATACCAGGGGAAAAATAATCCGAATGTTAACCTTGAAGATATATTTCTAACCTTATGCCGGGAAACCGGTGAAACCACAGATGCACGCGGATAAACACTGATTTAATTATCTGTGCCAATCTGTGTTAATCTGTGGTTAAACTAATTATATGTCAACGCTTTCCGCGCTTTACAGATTCCGTTTCCGGGCCCTGGCCAACCAAGCCACCCAGCAACTGGACAACAACAAACTCAAATTCATCATCGTCTCCTCATCAGCCCTGGTGCTCTGGGTGAGCATTTTTGTCTTCTTCCATCGCTCCCTGAGGTTTGTCGGGCCATTCGAGGAAATCGGCGATGTGGTCCGTCTTTACTTCCTGGCCCTATTCTTCTTTGCCCTGGGCGTGATGTTAGTCATCAGCAACATCATCATCAATTATTCATCACTCTTCCATTCGCCGGAATCGGATTATCTCATCTCTCTGCCGGTCTCGTCAGGCAGGATATTCTTCTATAAACTGACCGAATCCATCGCCTTTTCATCCTGGGCGTTTCTGTTCCTGGGCTCGCCGCTCCTGATTGCCTTTGGCATTGACCGCCATGCCAACTG
This sequence comes from Planctomycetota bacterium, assembly GCA_038059695.1. Lineage (GTDB taxonomy): Bacteria > Planctomycetota > MHYJ01 > JACQXL01 > JACQXL01 > JACRIK01. The sequence continues at coordinate 7,199 of JBBTIZ010000037.1, read as the reverse complement.
GCTCTATTATGTTTGGACCGTGCTCTTTTCAGCGGTGTTTATCATCCTGCCGGCGCTGGTCGGCAGTTCGTTCAGCATCATCATCGGCCGGTTCCTGCCCCGCCATCGCCGGGCCATAGTGCTGGCGCTCATCGGCATTGTGGCCATTGCCCTGGCCTTTGTCATTACCCAGATGGCTGACCTAAGGGGCACCCGTTTTGAATTCACCGCCGGCTGGATGCAGCAATTTATGGGCAAACTCTCATTCGCCCAGAATCCGCTCCTGCCCAGTTTCTGGGTCACCCGGGGCCTGTTCAGCGCCGTTGAATCAGCCGGAGCGCCAGACACCATCTTCTTCTTCCTGCTCCTGCTGTCACAGGTATTATTCCTGGGCCTGGTGGCCCATTGGATGGCATCGCTCTTCTATTTCTCCGGCTATTCGCTGGTGCGCTCATCGCGCCATGATAAGAAATACAAACCTACCTCGCTGGTTGACTGGCTGACCCATCTGGTCCTCTGGTTCCTGGGCCGGCCGCTGAGATTGATTATCATCAAGGACATCAAAACCCTGATGCGCGACCCGGTCCAGTGGACCCAACTCCTCATCTTCTTTGGACTGCTGGCCATTTACTTCATCAATATCAAGAACATCCCCTACATCAACCTGCAGGAAAATATGTGGCAGTATCTGGTTTCATCGCTCAATCTGGTCGCCACCACCCTGACCCTGGCCACCTTTACCACCCGGTTCGTCTATCCGCAGATTAGTTTAGAAGGCAAACGTTTTTGGATAATCGGAATGATGCCCTTAAAGCGCGAGGATATCTTCTACAGCAAACTGGTCTTCGCTCTGGCCGGGGCGATTATTATCACCGAGCCACTGGTATTTATCTCATCCTACCAACTGGAGGTCCCGTCTTTTATGCTGATGCATCATCTCTATGTCGCGTTTCTCATCTGCTTAGGACTATCATCCATTGCCGTGACCCTGGGCGTGTTATATCCCAATATGCGCGAGGACAACCCATCCAAGATTGTCTCCGGATTCGGCGGCACCCTCACTCTGGTTATGTCTCTCTTGTATGTCCTGAGCATTATCGTGATAGGCAGTTTACCCTCGCATCTTTACTATGTCCTGCACCGCATCAATGTTGAGACATTTATGCAATTCCAGACCATCAGCATCATAGTCATCTCAGCCATCGCCATCATCACCACCGGATTCTCGGTCTGGCTGGGCCTGAGGACTATCAGGAAGATGGAGGTGTAAGCCGAATTATTCACCACAAAGCACACAAAGTTCACAAAGGTGTCATTCCTGCGAACTCCGCAGAGACCACGTTAGCAAAACGGCAGGATTTAACTTTCATCTTTCCACTATTTAGTCGCCCGTACGGGCGACTTATCCCGATGCAACATCGGGGCATCTGTTCACTTTTCCAGTGGGGGGAGGGGGTATGGTGGGGGGTAGTACCCCTGGCCTGCCGTAGGGATACCCCTCAAGACACCCTGATATATAACAACCCCTTAGCTTATATAGAGTAAGCGCAATAACCGTGTACACTACGCCCACGGCTGATATACAACATACGCACGGCTGATGTATAACATACGCCCGGCTGATATACAACATACGCACGGCTGATATACAGATTATGCGCGGCTGATGTATAATACAGGGCTTGGTCGTATGGTGTAGACAATAACCATACCTACCCCATAGCGCGCCATCATATAGTGTTTATGCTATGGGGTGTTGGTGTGTATTAATCCTATAGGGGGTATGAAAAAAAGGATTTTTGTTTGCCCCGTTATGTCATTCCCGTCTCGCTTGTCATTCCCGTGAAAACGGGAATCCAGCCCCTATTTTAACTATTTTTACTATAAGTCATTAAAATCAAGGTGTTATATCACCTAAAGGTGCTTTTGCAGGCAGGCATATAGGCCATAAATAGCAGTATATAAGGCATACATAGCAATGTATAAGCCATACATAGCAGTGTATAACTCATACAGAGCAATGTATAACCCATACATAGCAGTGTATAACCCATACAGAGCAATGTATAACCCATACATAGCAGTGTATAACTCATACAGAGCAGTGTATAACTCATACAGAGCAATGTATAAGCCAGACACACCAGCGTCTAACCCTAATCATCCACCAGCCATGGTCAGCCATCCACCAGCCCTGGTTAGTCATCCACCAGCCCTGGTCAGTCATCCACCAGCCCTGGTCAGTCATTAACCAGCCCTGGTCAGTCATTAACCAGCCCTGGTCAGTCATTAACCAGCCTTGGTTAGTCATCCACCAGCCCTGGTTAGTCATCCACCAGCCCTGGTCAGTCATTAACCAGCCCTGGTCAGTCATTCGGGAGACCTCCCCAATCATTCGGGAGCACTCCCCAATCATTCGGGAGCGCTCCGCAGTCATCCGGGAGACCTCCCCAATCATTCGGGAGACCTCCCCAGTCATTCGGGAGACCTCCCCAGTCATTCGGGAAACCTCCCCAATCATTCGGGAGCACTCCCCAGTCATCCGGGAGACCTCCTCAGTCATCCAGCAGTAGAGGGATTGTGAATATCTTTCGTGATGGATTAGACTCAGAATTGTGCCCAAATCCAGAAAACTATGCTTTAGAACGCAAGGAAATAGCCCCTTCCCCGGGGGCGGGACTGTCCCACGAGAAAAGATTGCTTGTATGCCTCAACAAAGTTAAAGCAGTTAAAATTAAATGGTGGCAACCATAATTCAAAGCTTTGATGACATTGTTTAATCAGTCTTTTTGTAGTACTTATAATGACGTCCAAAGCCTGAAGATACGATTTATTATCATGCACATCAACTGTAATTTTATTTATTTCACAATAGTAGATAAATTGATTTCTTTGTAATACCGTTAAGTACATACCAGATTTCTTTCGCGCTGATTTAGGGAAATGTTTTCGCTTTAAGTAAACATCGGCGGTTAGACAATTACCCCCATCCATTCCAATGTCTAAGTAACCTACTATGTCATTAAATTTCCATGGCGGCCAAAACCACATCTCTTCCCACTGGAATTGTATTTCTAATTTAAGTTGCCCAAAAGATTTGCCCCACTGCTCTCCTACTTCTCTTTTTTTGGGTTCTACCAATTTATCACGGTCTTTATAGTATTTATCATAAGAACGACGATGAATGGGCAAAAAGAATAAAGGATTTAGCAAAATACTCATTATTTATTCTTCCACAACTATTTTTGCGCCCTTGGAAATCAGGTCATAGACCTCTTCCACGTCCGCATTATACATCCGGACACTGCCGTTGGATATCTTCTTGCCGATGGTTTCCGGCATGGTGGTGCCATGGATTCCCAGGGATGGGGTTTCCCTAAACGCCATCCATCTGGTTCCAAGGACATTACGCGTGTCTCCGTAAGGAACCTCTTCCTTGCGGCCATCATCGGTTTTTTTATACCAGGTCGGATGAATGGTTTTGGTGCCGATGGTATATGTGCCGACCGGCGTGTCGCAATTCCTGGTCGGGTCGCCAACGCTTATCCGGTATTCTTTTATAAAGTCGTCGTTAATATAAAGCGTCATAGTAAGATTGGTCTTACTGATATGAACCCATATCTGTCCGGTCAGAATCTTTAGTATATCATTAGAAAAGATATTGCGAGTTTTGAGACCATTGATTCGCCTAATATGCCCCAAGGCAATATCGCCCATGCCTGTTTCAACATTATATTTCTGGCTAATATTAGTGATATTATCGCCCGCCTTGACCGTATAAATAGTTGAGTCCGGGGTGGGGAAGGACGAAAAGACCAGTTTCTTATTAAGTTCAATGAGGCGGCCCTTAATTTCCGTTGATTTTTCCTTGGGCAAATTAGTCTGCAGGGCGAGTGAATAGGCGTGGCGCGCCTCATATTCACGGCCCGAAACGTCGGTTAACGATAAATAATAATTGGCCAGTTCAACTATGTCAACGGTTTCTTTGGGCGGTGCTTGAGTAACCGGCGTAGGGGGTAACTGGCTAACTGGTCTACTGGTTAAGCCGATTTTCTCCGGTTCGCAGATACCAATCGGGATAGAGTTATCCAGATATGCCGAGGCAAACGGCGCCTGACCGTTCTCGCTCTCCCGCTGAACCTTAGGATAGAGATAATCATACGCCTCTTTCATCGTGATAAATCCGTCGCCATTGCGGTCGGCTTTGCCTTTTAGTCCTTCCAACAGGAAATGGGTAAATACGCCGTGCCCGCTGCCCCATTTTTCTGATTCCTGTGAGCCCTCACCGGCCCGTGAAGCGGTAATAAATGTGCAACCTTCACGTGACTCGGCTAATTTCTTGAGGTAGTCATTGACCCGATAACCCTCGTTACCGCGCATGGCAATCATTCCGCCTGAAACCGCGGCAGAATGGCAGGCATCGGTAATGACAATCACCTTTTTCGCCTTGATATACCGCTGGAGGTCTCTGGTCAGGTCATCCATCGGATAAGCGGTATTAGGAAGAGAATCAAGGTCGGCATCGTGAGTGAGGAAATACAGGTTTTCCCATTTCTTCGGGTCAGGCGCGCCGTGTCCGGCCATATATATCACGACCAGGTCTTTGTCAGCGGTCTTGCCTAAGAATGTGCCTAAGGCAGAGCGGAGATTGGATACGGTGGCTTTCTGGTTCAGCAGGAGTTGAATATTCTCCGTCTTAAAGCAACCACCCTGCGGCGAGACCAGGAAGTCATAGAATGATTGGGCGTCGCGGTCGGCGTATTTCAGGTCGGTAACAGCCGGATTGTTCTTGTAGTCAGAGATGCCCACTACCACAGCCCAACGTTCAATATCCGGGTCGGTCAGGAATGCCTTGGCTGAGCGAGGGGTAATTGCTATACCGCGCTCTCCGGGTCCGCCTTCGGCTGAAGGCCGCGCCGCTCCTTGATTAAAGATGAAATAAGAGGTTGTTGCCAGCGCTCCAATAATGACCAGTCCGAGAAATGCGAATAGAATCTTTTTAGGCATATGCTATTCTCCTTAATTCCGGGGACGCCTTATTTTATTGCATCAGCCATGGTATAAAACCCCGGTTTGGCCTTGGCCAGGAAACGGGCCACCTTTAATGCCCCGCGGCTGAAGATGTCTCTGGTATGGACCCGGTGGGTCAATTCTATGCGCTCGCCCAAGGTGCTGTAAATCGCCGTGTGGTCACCGACCACATCGCCAATCCGCAATGAGTGGGTGGGTATTTTTTTGTGGGTGACGGCGGTAATCGCGTCTGCCAAACGGATGGCCGTGCCGCTGGGCGCGTCTTTCTTGAATCTATGGTGTGTCTCAACTATCTCTATATCATATTCCTTGCCTAATATAGCCGCAATCTGGGGCGCGACCTTGAAGAGCAGATTGGCGCCAATACTCATATTCGGACTGATGAGACAGGCAATCTTCCGGCCGGCCAAGCGAATCTTGTTCTTCTGGGCTGTGCTTAATCCGGTGGTGCCGATTAACAGAGCGGTTTTGTATTTAAGGCAACTTGCCAGAATCTTCATTGTCCCGGCTGGCTGGGAAAAATCTATCATTACATCGACTTTTTTGTCCATTGCCCCGGACAGCCGAACACCCAGCGGCTTGCCTAATCCGGCCATAAGTCCAATGTCCTTGCCGATGCTGGGATTGTCTGCCCGGTCAATAGCCGCGACCAAGCGTAAATCCTTTGACTCAGAGATGAGACGCACCAGTGAAAGACCCATCTTGCCTGATGCGCCGTTTATGCCTATACTAATCATATAACTAACCTACTATACTATAACTATATTATCAAGAAAAACTTCTACCACAAAGACACAAAGGTCACTAAGAATTCTTTGTGTTCTCTGTGCCTTTGTGGTGAATCATTCTGCTTATTCGCCTTGTTGTTTCGGATATATTCTTAGTGTTGAGAATCCCCGATGAAACCGCTATCTTAAGCGGCACCTTGAATAATCTCTTATGCGCCTTCAGTAAAACAGACAGGTTGCCTGCGGTTATGCCGCCGATAGCCACATAGGGAATATGTATCTTCTTAGCCACCTCTTTGAGGTAACTGAATCCAGCCGGAGCCAGATGCGGCTTGGTGGGTGACGAGAACATCGGACCGACTGAGATGTAATCCGCCCCGGCCTTCTGGGCATCCAGCGCCTCGGCAATGGAATGGCTGGTAGCGCCGATAATCTTATCCGGCCCCAGAATCTTGCGGGCATCACGAACAGAGCAATCAGTTTCGCCCAGATGCACGCCGTCTGCGTTGCTTAACAGCGCAATATCAATCCGGTTATTGATAATAAACAGAACCTTATGCGTCCGGGTAATATTCCTCAGTTTTATAGCCAATGCCAATAATTCCTTATCATCTAAATCCTCAGCCCTAAGTTGAATGGCGTTCACACCTCCCTTAATCAAATCACTGATAATCCGCTCGTTAACATCCGGCACCAGCACATAAAGACGCATCTTATCAAATGCTTTGTTGGGATAGAGAATAAAGAAGAATTCCTGTTGCAACTGGTATGCCTCAAATCTCAGGCGTTCAATCTCTTTAACCAAACGAGGCATTTCGGTCTTGAGATATTCAGCGATAGAGCGCAGCGCCTCGCCTAAGCGGCTGAAGTTGCTGATAACAATCTCAGGCGTGGTCTTGGCCGAGGTTGGGGTTTCCTTGCCAATGTCTGACTCAATATCCCGGCTGGCAATGAGTTGTCTGTGACAGGGTTTAAGGATATTTACCAGTCGGTGTCTGATGTTCCGGGCCCGGACACTTAACTCCGCATCCTCCAGAACAAAACGGGCGTAATCCTCTATGACTCGGCTGGCCTCCCTGGCCCGATTGGCATTAACATCAATTATCCGATAAATCATATTAATACAATACTAAACACGAATCACACGAATGATTTCGAATGGTGCGAATAATATTCGTGTAATTCGCCTAAATTCGTCTTATTCGTGTTTCGTATTAACTGTTACTTCTTCCAGTATTAAATTTCCTTCAACAATCTCAATTTTTATCTTGAGATAATAGCAGGGAATTCCCTCTGGGATTTTTACGTCTTTCAATCTCAGAGCGTCCTTTTCCGTGGTGATAAACGCCTCGGTCTTCTCCATCCGGGCCTTGAGGAACATGGCCTGGAGGTCCGGCTGGGAATAGTAATAATGGTCCGGGAATACTGACAGCCCCTTGATATTACAGAGCGCATTGAGTG
>JBBTIZ010000036.1:0-4262 GCA_038059695.1 Planctomycetota bacterium | reverse complement strand
GTCGTGCCATCTGATTTGGACAGGTGCGGCATATAGCCGGCCTTTTCTATCCGGTTAATCAGAGTGGATATCTGCTTGACGTTTATCTGGGGCTTGAGTTTTATGACTATCATATTTCTATTATACTAAATTCTCTCTCAACTTAGCAAAGAATTTCTGCGCCTCTTCATAATCCCTGGCCTTGATAATATGTTTGAGTAATTCCAGTCGGGAATTTATCTTTTCTATTTGCGCTAACGAATATTGATTAAATAACACCTCGGCCAGCAGGAAATCGTCCTCGGATAGAAGCCCCCGGGCAATCCCGTAATGGCGAGCAAAGGTTGTCCCCGGCACTGTTTTCCGGTTCAGGCAAGCCGCAAAAACAATGGATGAAGTAAACGGAAGCGTCAGTGAATATGCCATCAGTTTATCGTGCTCATCAAACGAGCATTCGGAAATATTCAACCCGTATTGCCCGAAGAATGCCCTGAAGAATGCAACGGCGGTTTTATCTGACTCGCTTATAATAATCGCATTTTCGTCTTTGAGCGAATCCATCTTCGCAAAGGTCGGCCCGAACATCGGATGCACCGAGGCGAATCTGAACCCGCTCTTTTTATAATATTGCGGCAGGTTACCCTTGATGGATGCCACATCTGAAATAATACACCCTGATGCCAGGTATTTGGCCGCCGATTCAAAGACACTGATGACATTCTGGAGATTGACGGCATTAATAAGCATCTCCGGCCCGAAGGCCTCAATCTCTGCCGGTTCGGAAAGGACATTCAGATTACCGGCATTACTCGTTTTAGTTGAATCAATATCATAAACCGCTACCTCGTTTTCAACCGCAAGAGATTTTGCCAGCCAGGAACCCATCTTGCCAAAACCGATTACTGCTATTTTCACAACTTCGCCTCTCTGTAACAACCGAGAAACTTAAATATTACTGCCTTCTGTTTAACCTGCTCCAACACGTTGATTATCTTATTGTCCCGGTCAGAGCCCTGAAAATCCAGGAAGAACGTATATTTGCCCGGGTCGGTGCGTATTGGTCTTGATTCTATCCGGGTCAGGTTGATACCGGCATCGGAAAATATCTTCAATACGGCAAAGAGCGTGCCGGCTTCGTGCCTGGTGGAGAAAATAATGGAACACTTATTGCCTGCCTCAACGGATGATTCTCTTGCCAGAATAAGGAATCGTGTGAAATTGGATTTGTCATCCTCTATTTCATCCTTAATTATTTCCAGGTTATACAGTTCCGCGCAGGACTTTGAGGCAATTGCGGCGGCGGATTTAGGACTCGCCTCAGAAATCATCTTCGCCGCGCCAGCCGTGTCATAAAATGGTATCGGCTCCAGATTATTCCGGGAAAGAAATCCGCGGCACTGAGCCAGTGCCTGAGGATGCGAATAGACCGCCTTTATTTCGCGGTAGTCGGTCTCAGACAACGCCAGAAGCGCGTGATGTATCGGAAGTTTTATCTCGCCAATTACCTTGAGACCGGTCTCAACCAGCAGGTCGCTCACCTCTGTGACCGCCCCCTCAAGAGAATTCTCCACCGGCACAATGCCAAAATCAATCTGGCCTGATTTAACTGCTTCAAATACATCTGTAAATTCACGGCAGGGAAGCGGTACCATAGAATTATCAAAGGTGAGAGCGGCAACCTCGCCATAGGCGCCGTGCTCACCCTGGAATCCGATGGATTTAAGATTCTGCCCCTGAATCCGCTTGCTTTCGGAAATTACCTCGTTGAATAATTTCTCTGCGAACCTCTGACTGATAAGCCCCTGCGAATGACGTTGAATGTTACCCAAAACTACCTGCTCCCTGGACGGGTCGGCAATCTCCTCTTTCAGCCGCTTTATCCTAAGGACAAATTCCATTCGCTCGTTAAGAAGTTTCAGTATCCTAAAATCAATCAAATCCACCTGTTTGCGAACCTTATTCAAATCAATTTTCATATCTGTCATATTTTTCTCCTCTATTATATGTTTAATCCGCCCATAAATTTACTGAGTGCGTCAATCTTTTTCATCATCTCCGTAAACTGCGCCGGCGTCAAAGATTGTTCCTTATCGCTCAATGCTTCAGCCGGGTTTATATGAACTTCAACCATAATACCGTCCGCACCGCAAGCCACCGCAGCCAAACTCATCGGCGTTATCAAACTAATCCGGCCGGTCGCATGCGACGGGTCAACGATTACCGGCAGATGTGTCAATTCCTTGAGGGCCGGAACCGCACTCAAGTCAAGCGTATTGCGCGTATAGGTCTCAAATGTTCTGATACCACGTTCGCAAAGTATTACAGCCGGATTGCCGGCGCTAAGAATATATTCGGCGCAGTTCAATAATTCCTCAATAGTTGAATCCATTCCTCTTTTGATAATCACCGGTTTATTTATCTTGCCGACTTCCTTAAGTAGTGAGAAGTTCTGGATATTGCGTGCCCCTATCTGCAGAACATCGGTATATTCCGACACCCAGGAAACATCACGGGTATCAAGCACCTCGGTAACAACAGGCAGTCCGGTCTCCTGGCCGGCCTTCTTAAGTATCTTAAGCCCTTTAAGCCCCAGCCCCTGAAAAGCGTAAGGCGAAGTGCGAGGTTTGAATGCGCCGCCCCGGAGCATATTCGCTCCGGCCTCTTTTACCGCCTGCGCGGTTTGAATCATCTGCGTTTCGCTCTCAATACTGCAGGGACCGGCAATCACCACGAAACCGCTGCCGACCCGGACATTGCCGACCGTGATAACGGTGCGTGCCTGCCCTTCCAACTTAGCCAATTTAATGTTTTTCATATTCTGGCTATAATATATTTTGTTTTATCTGCTTCAAGAATTTCCTGACTTCATTAGCACCTAATTTAACCTTCTTTACTAGGGCGCTGCCGATAATCACGCCGTCGCACAGGCGGGCCATGGCCCTGGCCTGGGCCGGCGTGGAAATCCCGAACCCGATGCACAGCGGTTTATCCGTAACCTGCCTAATCCGCTTTACCACAGACGGCAGGTAGGCCGGCACTCCCTTACGCGCGCCGGTAACGCCCACAACAGACACCAGATAAATAAATCCGGTGGTGCGCGCTGAAATCAACCTGATTCGTCCAATCGGCGTGGTCGGGGCTATCAGATAATTAATCGCTATCTTGTTCAGCGCCGCTGTTTCCTCTACCAACCCGCCCTCTTCGGGTATTAAATCAGGAATTATCAGGCCGCTTACCCAGTTATTCCGGCATTCGCGCATGAATCTGCCAACCCCGTATCTTAACACCGGATTGATATAGGTCATAATTACAAACGGCGTTTTGGCCTTATCCCTCAGGCGCCTGAGCGACTTAAACATCCGTTCTATGGTGAATCCGTGCGTCAGGGCGTAGTGGGACGAATGCTGGATGACCGGCCCATCGGCCAGCGGGTCTGAGAACGGCAGCCCGATTTCAATGATATCCGCACCAACATCCGATGCCGCAATAACCGACTGCTCAAATACCCGGGCTGACGGATAAAGCGCGGTGAAATAAGGTATCAGCGCTTTTCGCCCCTGCTTTTGCAATCTATCAAAGGTTGTTATTAATTCATAACTCATAATTTATAATTCATAATTTGTGATTATCCCCAGGTCTTTATCGCCCCGGCCTGAGAGGCAGACCACGATTGTCGTGTGCGGTGAAACCGTTCGAGCCAGCTTTTTAGTATAAGCAATGGCATGGGACGATTCCAATGCCGGGATAATCCCTTCGCATCGGCTCAGTTCCTTAAATGCCTTTACGGCTTCATCATCGGTCACGGCCACATATTTTACCCGCCTGGTATCCTTGAGATAACTGTGTTCCGGACCCACGCCCGGATAATCCAGTCCGGCCGAGACCGAATGGGTGGGTCGGACCTGGCCGTCCTTATCCTGCAACAGGTAACTGTATGAACCGTGCAGGACGCCGGGCGAGCCCTTTGACAGCGTGGCCGAATGTTTATCGGTATTCAGTCCTCTGCCGGCCGCTTCCACGCCAATCATCCGGACATTCTTATTTTTCAGGAACGGGTGAAATAATCCGATGGCATTTGACCCGCCGCCCACGCAGGCCACCAGGTAATCTGGCATCTTATTAATTGCCTGACGTATCTGGACCTTGGCTTCAGTGCCGATAACGGTCTGGAAGTCGCGCACCATTGTGGGATAAGGATGCGGGCCGACCACCGAACCAATCAAATAATGGGTATTCTTGATATTGGTTATCCAGTCGCGGAGCGCCTCGTTAATCGCATCCTT
>JBBTIZ010000035.1:0-2963 GCA_038059695.1 Planctomycetota bacterium | reverse complement strand
GGGACCGGCTTGGTTAAACTGCTCAATCAGCAATCGGATTTTATCAGGAGGCGCACTGGACTGGAGTTGGTCATCAGGCATACGTTGGTGCGTAACGTCGGACGGAAACGTTCAGTCAAGGCGCCGAACTTGACCACCGACATCAACCGGATTCTGCAGGATGATAGCATTGATATTGTGGTAGAGTTGTTAGGCGGCCTGGAGCCGGCCCGAACTCACATAATCAAGGCGTTGCGGGCTGGTAAGAGCGTGGTCACGGCTAACAAGGCCGTCCTGGCGCACCACGGTCGGGAAATATTTGAGACCGCCCGGATGGTTAATTGCGAGGTTTATTACGAGGCCGCGGTCTGCGCCGGTATCCCGGTGATTCGTTCCATCAAAGAGGGTCTGCTGGCTAATCATATCAATCTGCTGATGGGGATTCTTAACGGCACGACCAATTATATGCTCACCCGGATGAGAGAGGACAATCTCTCGCTGGCTGATGCCTTGAAGCAGGCCCAGGCACTCGGATTTGCCGAGCCGGACCCGACCATGGATGTCCAGGGTCTTGATACGGCCCATAAACTGGCGATTCTGGCCGCGCTCTCTTTCGGAATAAAGGTTAAACCCAAGGATATTTATACCGAAGGAATTATGGGCATTGACCTTGAGGATATCAAGAATGCCGAGGAATTCGGCTATGTCATAAAACTGTTGGCTATCGCGCGTGAGGTTGAAGGCAACAGGGTGGAGTTAAAGGTCCATCCGGCCATGTTGCCCAAGGTTCATCCGCTGGCCTCGGTGCGTAACGAGTTTAATGCGCTCTATTTGCACGGCAGCGCGGTGGGTGATATGATGTTCTACGGCAAGGGCGCCGGGCCTCTGCCGACCGCCAGCGCTATTCTGGCTGATATTATCGAACTGGGCAATAAGCCGCAGACACCGTCCGAAGCGCCGGATATCAGTACCTATAATTGGGGCAATAAGAAGATTGTGCCGATTGACCAGACCGTCTCGGAACACTATATCAGGTTTCCGATTGCCGACAAGGCCGGCGTCATCGGCAAGATTGCTACAGTCCTGGGCCGGAATGATATCAGCATCTACGGCGCTACGGCATCGCTGATGCCGGTAAAGAAGGCGCTGGGTAATGTTCGGGTGGTGACCAAGAAGGTCAAGGAATCGCAAATCCAGAAAGCGCTTGCCGAGGTAAACCGTCTCTCCATTATGCGCGGTAAGGCCGTGGTAGTCAGGATAGTGACGTAGAATTCAATACTAATCACGAATCACATTCACCCCGTTAGAAGTGAACATAGCCAGAGGAGCAATCTTTTAGATAAATCTGACTATTCGTTATTGGACACTTCTAACGGGGCAAGTAAAGCGAATTGCACGAATAATATTTACTGTAATAAGATTCGTGTCATTCGTAGCGCCGAAGGCGCATTCGTCTTATTCGTGTTATCTGATTCCTGGCAGGTCTTTAAAACTTTCCCTGCGCCTGATAAGACGGGCTTTGTTTCCCTTCACCATGACTTCAGCCGGTTTCGGCCTCATATTATACTGCATAGCCATTGAATAGCCGTAGGCGCCGGCATTCCGGATGGCCGCGATATCGCCTTCCCGGAATTTGGTGATTTCCCGGCCGTGTGTGAACATATCGCCACTTTCGCAGATATTGCCGCAGACCGCCACGAATTGCTTGGGGCCTTTTAATCGGCTGGCATTGACTATCTCGTGATAGGCATTATAGAATGCGTGGCGGATGAGATGGTTGAAACCGGAATCCGTTCCCACAAAGGTATGTTCCGGCGTCTCCTTGATATCGGTCACCGTGGCCAGGAGCGTGCCGGCCTCGCAGATGGGATAGCGCCCGGGTTCGAGCATGAGTTGCAGCGGTTTGCCGTAATGCCGGCAGAAGGCGCTGAATCGCTCCGAGACCATCCGGCCGAATTTCTTGATATCCAGCCGTTTCTGTCCCGGGCTGTAAGCTACGCCTAATCCGCCGCCCAGGTTGATGAATTCCAGTCCCTTGAAATTAATAGCAACCTTGAGCATTATTTCCATGGCCGTGATAAAGGTCTCCGGTTCCAGGATACCGGAGCCGATATGGTGATGGAGCCCGATGATTTTAAGGCGGTATTTGGCGGCAATTTTGAGCGCCTGGTTTAATTGATAGACCCAGATGCCGAACTTGGAGTCAGGCCCGCCGGTAATAACGTGCTCGTGATGCCCGTCGCCTACATCAGGATTGATGCGCAGTGAAATAGCCAGGCCGGGCTTGATTTTACCTACCTTTTCTAACTGAGAAAGTGAATCGGCATTGAACAGTACGCCTTGTTTGACCACGTAGGCCAGTTCATCAGTCCGGCAATTATTGCCGGTGAATGATATCTCGCCGGGCTTAAAGCCGATACTCAGCGCAAAGTATATTTCGCCGGGTGAGACCGCATCAATGCCAAAGCCCTCATCGCGCAGGATTTTCATAATAACCGGATTAGTATTGGATTTGCAGGAATAGAGGAGCCGGGTACGCGGATAGGTCACTGACTGGCGTAGTGTTCTGGCGCGTTGGCGGATGATGTTCTCGTCATAGACAAATAGGGGGGTGCCGAAGCGTTTGGTTAATGAATTAGCCGATAGACCCCCGATGAGTAGTTGATTGTTTGGCATAAACTTTATTCTTTCTATACACCCCCACACCAATGCATTGGTGTGGGGGTAAATACGCCCGAGTGGATTCGAACCACTGGCCTGCGGTTTAGGAAACCGCCGCTCTATCCAACTGAGCTACGGGCGCTTACTGGCTGTTAGTCACGATTTCTATCGGGGCGTTACAGCCAGTTATCCCGGCAGTATTTGTCGGGATTACAATTAAATCAGTTTAATCCTGTTGTCTATTTTCCTTGACGTGCCATCTTATATAAATTACTTTATTAGTTCAACAATTTACTATGCAGATTAGATATATGAAGTTTCCG
>JBBTIZ010000034.1:7460-14999 GCA_038059695.1 Planctomycetota bacterium | reverse complement strand
GACTTGCCCAGATGGATTGCCGGCCGGTTGGGCATATCCAACAAGAAGATTTCTCCGGCCTGCGCCAGATTGCTGGCTGAAAAGACCGGTAATGACCTGTCCAAAATAGATGCGGTGCTGGAGAAACTCGTCCTTTTCCATAAGGACTCCCAAACTATTTCTGATGAATCCATATCTAATTTTGTTGACACGGAGCGGGATTTTGATATAAGAGAATTAACCAATGCCATTATCCGCCGGCAGCCGGATAGTGCGCTTAAAATTGCTGACCAATTACTTCAGAAAGGGGAGCCGGTTAACAAGATTCTGGGTTTTCTGCGGACGGGCCTGGCCTATGACGCCAGATACCAAAATAATAAAACACTGCTTCTGTCCCGTTACAATAAATTATTATCCGCAGACCTGGCCATAAAGACCGGGAAATTAACCGAAGAACTGGCTTTCCAGATGCTGATAGTAAGGTTGGCTAGATAATTTGAAGTCTTCTTCACAGGTGTCACCCTGAACTTGTTTCAGGGTCTCAATTAGATGCTGAAACGAGTTCAGCATGACAGTTTGGAGTTGTATATTATGGTAGGATTTTGCATTCATTGCGGGGCCAGCACGCCTAACGAATTTGTGGTCGTTAACGGCAATATCTTGCCGAGTTCTTATGTCCGGTGCTCCTATTGCGGTAAGATGGCCGGCATTAAAGACAAGATAGAAGAAGAGGACCGGGCAATGGAATTGATAGAGAAGGCAGACGGGGTAATTATCAAGGACGGCAAAGTAACGCCGGCCTGACCACAGGCATACCTTCCTTATTCCAATCCTTAAACATTGTTGCGTTGTTGAACAACTCGTTAATCAACCCCTTGTGTCATTCCCGCGCAGGCGGGAATCCAGACCTTTTTGGGGTATCCTGGATTCCCACTTTCGTGGGAATGACATTATTCTTTGTGTTGGAGTTTATCCCGCAGAATTGCGGGATGTCTTTTGGCGCTCCCGCTGAAGCGGGGTAAACTCCGCGCCATGCCTGTCCCGCCATCGGCGGGAGCGCCCTTATGGCGCTCAGTGGCGAAATTAGTTACGAGGTCTTCTTGGATGCGTATTGATTCATTGCCCGCGGTAATTTGGCTATCAACTCTGAAAGGCCCCGGGCCAATCTGGTGGTCGGGGACTTGAAAGCTCCGGCCAGATAAGCCAGCAATACCTCCCGGGAAGGCAACTGGGCCAGTTTCTTTATCTCCGCGGTGCTGATGACTTTTCCTTCGGCATAGCCGCCTTTTATTTCGGGCAACTTGTTCTTGGTGGTCCAACTAACCAGACGTTTGGCCGTATTGATGCCGTCGATTTCATTGGAATATACCAGGGCAATGGGCACATCCATAAACGGGCTGAACCGGTCAAACTGGATGCCTTTCTTTGAGGGTATTTTCTTGAGCAGGGTATTCTTGATGACGTTGACCTTTACCTTGCTTTCTCTAAGATATGAGCGGAATTTATTCAGTTCGCTGGCCTTCATCCCGCGGTAATTAACGAGAAAACAGTGGTCTATGGAATCGTATCGGCCTGATAATTCTTTTATTGCCTGGGTCTTAAGTTTCTTGGACATAACTTTTTCCTCTATTTCATTAGAATCTCAAACAAAACCTATTCCCCTCCCTTGATGGGAGGGGTTAGGGGAGGGTGATTACTTTGCCCCCTCACCCTTCCCTCAAGGGGAGAGGGTGATTTTCTTGTACTATTTAATCTTTATGGCCAGCCCCGGCCCCATTGTTGAAGATATAGTTATGCCCCGGACAAAGTCGCCCTTTACGCCGGCCGGCCGGTGCGATTTAATATGCTCTATTACCGTATTGATGTTTATCTCTAAATCCGGCGGCGCAAAAGATACCCGGCCCACCGGCATATGGATATTCCCGTCCGCGTCGGTTCGGAACTCGGTCTTGCCGGCTTTGAATTCCTTTACGGCCAATGTAATTTCATCGGTGACTGTCCCGGTCTTGGGCGAAGGCATCTTACCAGCCGGACCAAGAACTTTGCCGAGTTTACTTACCTGTTTCATCAGGTTAGGCGGTGCAATCGCTACGTCAAAATCGGCCCAGCCGCCTTCTATCTTCTTGATTAGTTCCTCAAGCCCGACCTCATCGGCGCCGGCCGCACGCGCTTCGGCTGCCTCTTTGCCAGCCGCAAAGACAATAACCTTGCGGGTCTTGCCGATGCCCTTCGGTAAACTCATGGAACCGCGCATGGCCTGTTCGCTTTTCTTGGTGTCGATGCCTAACCGGATAGCCAGTTCCACCGTGGCGTCAAACTTTACCGGCGGCAGGGACTTAAGCGTATTTACGGCCTCCGAGACGGTGTAATACCGCTTTTTTTCCGCTGCCTTCTGAGCATCTTTCTCTTCTACAGTGGTCTTTACCCCGGCCAGTTGGGCGACTATTTTCTGGTATCGTTTACTTCTTGCTCTCATACTTCACCCCGTTAGAGACAGGTCGTCCCATAGGGACGACCGTCTAATTCTAATATTAGTTCTTACAGTTTTTAGTGCCTTTTAGTTATAAAGTATTTTCACCCGTTAATAGTTCGTCTCTAACGGGGCTAATCTGCTACCTCAATTCCCATATTTCGGGCAGTGCCTTCTATTATTTTAACAGCTTTATCTAAATTAGTGGTATTTAAGTCCTTGAGTTTTGTCTTGGCAATCTCGCGGACCTGTTGTTTGGTAACCTTGCCGACCTTGACTTTATTGGGTTCGCCCGACCCCTGGGCCAGACCGGCGGCTTTCTTGAGCAGAACCGAAGCCGGCGGGGTCTTCATTATAAAGTCAAAGGAACGGTCTTTGTAGATGGTAATTACCACCGGCGTAATTAGTCCCTGGGCTTCCTTGGTCAGGGCATTAAAGCGGGTGACAAATTCACCGATATTAACGCCGTGCTGTCCCAGCGCCGGTCCCACCGGCGGGGCAGGGGTCGCCTGGCCGGCCGGGCACTGTAACTTCACAATCGCTTTTACTTCTTTTGCCATAGAGTCAATCTCCTTATTACCAAAGGTTCCTCACTATAATAATTTTTATTATCTATGTAAAGAAATTATGGAATAAAACTAATATTCGGAGTTAATTTTAGGGCAAACGCCGTCAATAGTTTTGAGGCATTTTCCAAGTCGGATAAAGCAATCACCTCGATGGGTGTATGCATATAACGGTTTGGCACGCTGACCAGGCCCGCGGCTACGCCGGCCTTGGTTAACTGGATGGCGTTGGCGTCAGTCCCGGTTGCGCCCGGCGCCGCCTCAATCTGGTAGCGGATTTTATTGGTTTTGGATGCGTTCACTAACGTGTCAAAAACCATTGGATTGATGTTCGGCCCGCGTGAAATGACCGGCCCGGAACCTAATTTTATCTCGCCGGTTCGCTTGGGATTGGAATCCGGATGGTCGGTCGCAAAGGTTACATCAACCGCAATCCCGACATCCGGGCTGATGCCGTAGGCGGATGTTTTGGCGCCGCGCATGCCGATTTCTTCCTGGACCGTGGAAACCCCGAATACCGCGGCCTTGGGTCTCTTCTTTGAGAGTAATCTCAATGTTTCAGCCACCACAAAGGCGCCCATCTTGTCGTCAAACCCGCGTGAGACAATCAGGTCGTTCTTGAGGTTTTCAAATCCGACCGCGAAGGTTATTGGGTCGCCGATGGCAATCATTTTCTCAACTTCTGCTTTTCCCTTGGCGCCGATATCCAGCCAGAGCGAATAAATCTTAGGGCTGCCGGCTGATTTGCGTTCCTCGTCATCCATCAGGTGGATTGCCTTTTTGCCCACCACGCCCAGAATCGGGCCTTGTTTGGCGTGGATATGGAACCGCTGGCCCGGCAGGATGCCGGTATCAATACCGCCGATGGCTCCGAAATAGATATAGCCCTTGTCGTCAATATAGCGGACCATCAATCCGATTTCATCGCAGTGGCCGCTGAACATCAGGCGCGGCTTGCCCTTGGGATTTATTATCCCAATGGCATTGCCGTGGACGTCCCGTTTTATTTCGTCGACAAAGGGGCGGATGTATTTGCACCAGATATTCTGCGCCGGCTGTTCATAGCCGGATGGACTTGGGGAATTAACCAGTTCTTTCAGGAAATTCAGCGATTTTGATTCCATACAATAATCTCCTTAATAGTATTCAGATAGATTCTATCTGCCAGTAGCCCAATTCCACTGAGGTCGGGCGGTTAAATACGATGATGTTTACCTTGACCATGCCCTTTGAGGTGATAATTTCGTCGACCATACCCTCGAAATTCTCAAACGGTCCTTCCTTGATTTTGACGTTCTCGCCTTTCTTGAACTTGATTTTGATGTCCGCTTCTGCGGTAGTTGATGTCGTGGCATCACCCAGCAGAATCTGTTCTATTTCAGGCACTTTTACCGGAGTGGGGTTGCGGTCTCCCAGGAAGTTTGTAACGCCCGGCGTTTCCTTGATAAATAACCAGGACTGTTCGCTCATATCCATTTCTACGAAGACATAACCGGGATATTTTTTCCGTTCCACCACCTTTTTCTGCTTGCCCCTCATTTCCGTGATGCGCTCCTTGGGAACAAGCACCTTGGAAATCACTGAATCCATCCCGTTTGTCTTGACCCGTGCTTCAAGGGCATTTCTGGTTGATTCCTCTTTATTTGTCGGAGTTATAACCACATACCAATTCTTAGTCACAAGCAACCTCTTTCTATTGTGGCGCCTTACCTGTCTGCCGTTCAGCAGGCCTGCCTGCCGTTCCCGTCGGTTCGGGACAGGCGGGGGCGCCATTATCCATAAGTATTTGCCGGGATAACGATATGCTGTTTACTGCAGATAGAGTCGTCTCATAATTTGCGTCAGAAGCATATCAATAATGAATATAAATGACCCGATAACAAAGACCGAGATAATAACGGCGACTGAAGAGCCCCAGTACTCGTTTTTGGGCGGCCAGGAGACCTTCTTGAGTTCGAATTCGGTGTCAATCAGGAAGTCGGCTGATTTAGAGGTGTTAAGCACCAGCCGATTAATAAGGATATTAATAAACAGAAATAGAACTACACAGATAATTGTCCCTACTCTTATGTGGAGTTCAAAGAATGGGATGGTATAAATCAATGTTCCCCAGAACGTATCCGGAGACGGTATCCTGGTGATGTCTCCAGTCGGGATAGCATAGAATAGCGAAACGCATCCGAACAGAGTAAAAAGGGAACTCAACGCCCAGGTGACAAAACGGATTGTCAGCCCTTCTCTTGGCTTATAAGTAATGAGATTCATACTTTTTATCTTAATCTGTGGTTTATTCTCCGACCGTTTCCTGGCAGGGGGAAACAGGTCTGGAGGGATTCGAACCCCCAACATCCGGTTTTGGAAACCAGCGCTCTACCAATTGGAGCTACAGACCTAAAGCAATCCAATTATTTCTTTTTCTCTTTATGGGGCGTATGAGCCCGGCAAATCCGGCAGAACTTCTTCAGCTCCAGTTTCGCCTGCTTCTTCGTATTCTTACTGGTGCGGTAATACCTGTTGCCGCACTTTGAGCATTCAAGAAAAATCCATTCCCGCATTTTAACACCGATCCTTTAGTTTAAACACTACCGCACCTCGGTAATTATGGAACAAGATAATGGTATTTATGTGTGTGTCCCTGCCCCGCCAAAAGCGGGGCTTGTAGTTGACCACAACATAACTTATTGCAGAATCTTAGTAACCACACCGGCGCCCACCGTTTTGCCGCCTTCACGGATAGCAAAACGTTGTTTTTCTTCCATTGCCACAGGCGTAATTAATTCTACGGTCAGGCGGCTATTGTCTCCGGGCATCACCATTTCTACGCCCTGGGGTAATGTAACCGCGCCGGTGACATCGGTCGTCCTGAAAAAGAATTGAGGCCTGTAACCCGTGAAGAACGGAGTATGCCGGCCGCCTTCATCTTTGGACAGGATATAAGCTTCGCTTTCAAACTTCATGTGCGGCGTGACTGTGCCCGGCGTTGAAATAACCATGCCTCTTTCCAGTTCGTCTTTCTCCACGCCTCTTAGAAGAACTCCGACATTATCGCCGGTAATACCTTCATCAAGCAGTTTGTTGAACATTTCTATGCCGGTGACCACGCTCTTTTTAATCTCCTTGGTAAACCCGATAATATCAACCGGGTCGTTGACCTTAATCTTGCCTCTTTCAACACGGCCGGTGCCGACCGTGCCTCTGCCCTTGATGCTGAATACGTCTTCTATCTGCATCAGGAAGGGTTTATCTACTTCGCGGACCGGTTCCGGAATAAACTCGTCTATGGCATCCATCAATTTCCAGATTGAACCGCACCATTGGCATTCTCTCTTGGCGCACATACATTCCAGCGCCTTTAATGCTGCGCCCCTGATAATCGGTGTTTTGTCGCCCGGGAAATTATATTTGTTTAACAGGTCCCTGATTTCCACTTCTACGATGTCAAGAAGTTCAGTGTCTTCAACCAAATCTGTTTTGGACAGGAAGACCACCATAGCCGGAACCTGCACCTGGCGGGCCAGCAGAACGTGTTCGCGGGTCTGGGGCATCGGTCCGTCCACGCCGGAGACGACCAGGATAGCGCCATCCATCTGGGCGGCGCCAGTAATCATATTCTTGATGTAATCAGCGTGGCCTGGGCAATCCATATGGGCATAATGCCTCTTGACGGTTGCGTATTCCACGTGGGCCACCATAATGGTCAGAATCTTGGTTTCGCCTCTTTGCTCGCCGCCTTTGGCAATTTCCGCATATGATCTGGCATTGGATAACTTATGCTTGGACAGAATGTTAGTTATCGTGCTGGTTAAAATGGTCTTGCCGTGGTCAATATGCCCGATGGTCCCCACATTCAAGTGCGGCTTGGTCCTTTCAAATTTCTCTTTTGCCATACAATGCTCCTTTTCTTTTTATTATTTTCTTTCTTAGCTGTTGATGGGATTTGCACCCATGACCTCGTCCTTACCAAGGACGTGCTCTACTGACTGAGCTACAACAGCACAGGATTAGACGCCCGCCTTTGCAGACAGGCAGTCAGGAATTTTTATATTATTACAATATTATTTTAACTGTCAAGGAAATAACGGATTTTTGTAAAATTATCTAATCCGGGTGTTCCGGTATTCATCGGGATAACTGCCCGCATTAGAGCCGGTTAGGAGCCCCCGCTTCCGGCGGGGATAAACTCCGCGAATTATCCGCCAAAGGCGGATCCGCCTCTGGAGGACTGGCTCTTATATCCCAGTGGGATAAGAAACTGCCCCTCTGGGGTTCTCGTCCCGAGACCCCGACGGGGTCGAGGGATAACGACCAGAGGTCTAACAGTTTCTAAGCGGGCGATGGGATAAGTTTACCCTGATGGCGCCTCTGGCGCCAGAAGGGAACCCACATTACCAGCGCTTTGCATCAACGACCCTTCGTGTTACTCAGGGTCTAACACTCCGTAACTCACTCCGTTCGTAACGGAGTGTAAGAGCGGGCGATGGGATAAGTTTACCCTGATGGCGCCTCTGGCGCCAGAAGGGAACC
>JBBTIZ010000034.1:0-7360 GCA_038059695.1 Planctomycetota bacterium | reverse complement strand
CTAACACTCCGTAACTCACTCCGTTCGTAACGGAGTGTAAGAGCGGGCGATGGGAATCGAACCCACGTTACCAACTTGGAAGGCTGGAGCTTTACCACTAAGCAACGCCCGCATTAGAGCCGGTTAGGAGCCCCCGCTTCCGGCGGGGATAAACTCCGCGAATTATCCGCCAAAGGCGGATCCGCCTCTGGAGGACTGGCTCTTATATCCCAGTGGGATAAGAAACTGCCCCTCTGGGGTTCTCGTCCCGAGACCCCGACGGGGTCGAGGGATAACGACCAGAGGTCTAACAGTTTCTAAATGGGCAGGGAGGGATTCGAACCCCCGAAGGCATCGCCAACAGATTTACAGTCTGTCCCCTTTAACCACTTGGGTACCTGCCCGCATTAGAACCTGTTACGAGTGAAACGAGTTACAGATTCTTATGTCCCGCCATTCGGCGGGATTTAAGAACTTGTAATCCTGCTAACGTCGGAATAACAGATTCTAAAGCTAAAAGCTAGCCGTGGGATTCGAACCCACAACCTCCGGTTTACAAAACCGGGGCTCTGCCATTGAGCTAGGCTAGCCCGGTTAGAAGCGTTAGATAATAAGAGTTTTAACTCCGCACAATATTTTTACTAACGTTATTGACGCTTCTAACGGGGCGAGCGCCCGGAGAAGCATCAGATAATAATAATTTCTGCCTTCCTTGTCCAATAATCTGTTATTTATTTTGGCTCATATACCGGAGTGTCATCTTCTCCGTGCAAAATCTTATGTGCCATATTGTGAGAGATGCGTATAATATCACGTCTTCTCTGAAACGTTTCACCAATCCGAGCGTTAAAACACTTAATAGCAGATTGGCGGCTAATCCCAAGATAATTTTAACCGGTTTTATCAGCCGCAATAGCCAGTAAGCCAGGATAGAGGAGCGTTTACGGAAGAACTTATATAATGAATTAATATACTCTATTTTGGCCGGTATCAGCACGAGTTTTTTGGTCTGGCCCTGGAGATGGTATGCCAGCGCCTCGGGAATAAAATAGATGCTCCATCCTTTTTGCCGCATCCGATAGCACCAGTCGGTTTCTTCCAGGAAAAAGAAATAGTCCTCATCAAGGAGCCCAACGTCTTCTATGGCTTTTTGGCGGACCAGCATGGCCGCGCCGATTATGGATTCCACCTCAATCGGTGAAGTATATGCCTGTTTCTTGCTCCGGTATTTATTGGGCATCAAGGTTTTCAGTAAACTCTTGCCAACTAATTCACTTATGAGATTGGGGAAATTATCGAATGAGTTCTGGCGGGAACCGTCCGGGTCCAGGAGTTGGCCGGTAACTACGGCGCACCTGGGATGCGTCTCGAGAAACTCGCTTGCCTTTTTCAGGTAATTATCAGCCAGCCGGGCATCGCTGTTTAAGATTAGATGATAATCACTTTTGTCAGCAGATTTCAGCCCTTGGTTGACTGCCCGGGCAAATCCGTAATTCTGCTCATTGTGGATGAGATTTACATTCGGGTATAGTTGTTTTACTGCCTCAGCGCTGCCGTCCGAAGAGCCGTTGTCAATTACGATTACACGGCAGTTAATATCTTTACCCTGCTGTAATGACGAGGCAATACACTTTAAGAGATGTTCTTTAGTGTTATAATTAACAATGATGATAGAAACATCAGCCACAAAAGTAGTAAATCGGTAGACAGTAGTTAGTAAGTCAGTGGGCAGTAGCCAGTTACCGTCTACCTGCCCGTACGTTCAGGCGGGCTGCTTACTGTTTACTGCCACTTACGAACGTAGTAAGTTAGTGGCAGTTATCCCGATAAATATCGGGGCTACTGTTCACTAATGGGCTTAATCCTCTAAGATGAATGTTACATTCAGATGGACCCGATACTCAACGATTTTCCCGTTTTCTACCTTGCAGTTCATCTTGGTAAGTTCCAAGCCGGTAATACCGCGCAGGGTCTTATTGGCCCTTTTCAGGCCTTCCTGGATGGCTTCCTCAACGCCCTTGGCTGACGATGCCACGATTTGAGATACTCTTGCTACTGCCATAATTCCCTCTCTTAGAGTCAGTTGGAGTCCCTCAGGGACGACTTACTGACTCTTAGACCCCGCCGATGAGCGCCATTAGGGCGCCATGGCGCTTCGGCGCCAATGACGGGGTCATTATACAGTTAAGTGATACATATTCTATATTAAACGGCTCTAACGGGGTCAAGAAAATATGAAAATAATTATTGACACTGTTAGGAATGTATGGTATATTAAAGATAATTAGATGGTTAATTAGATGTGAGAGGATTAATGAATAGCCCATCTGTTAAATGGCGCTCATCAATCCAATCCGTTTACTCCGGACTTTTCCCGATTACAACATCCGGTAATGAAAGGGGGATAATTATGATGGCTAATTATAAAGACCTGGCTGCCCAATTCAGCCGAAAGGTATTAGGCGCGGACAAACCCATACCCGGTTTCTACGACAGTGATTTGGAATACTTTAACTTTGACGCCTTATGGGAGGAAAACAGCATTAAGGATAAAGTTATCACCGGCCTGAATGATTTTATTTCCCGCGAGGTGCCTGAGTTAAATAAAGTAACCAAAATATTAGGGACAGACACAGTGACTGTAAATTATTCATTCGGCACACTGCCGGTTGTCAGCGCCGTCTCCCACCTGCTCAAGAAAGACCTGGTTATCTGGAGTGAGCGGGGCGACCTGGCCCGGAATGCGCCCAAGATATTCGGCAAGATATCCGATAACGATGAGGTGCTGATTGTCCACGACTTCCTGCGCGAGACCGTCATTGCCAAAGCCATTATAGATACCCTGGTAGCGGGTTCTAAATGCAGGATAAAAGCCGTGGTCGTTCTGCTGAATGCTGCAAACAAGAAGTCGCTAAGCGAGATTGGCTATACCCGGATTGCCTACCCGGTGCCTATTTATTCTTTTATCAGCCCCGTTTAGAGATATTTGACTTATTACGCTTAACACAGAATTCATGTGTTGGGCTATCTCTAACGGGGTCAGTCCTGTATAAAATATCACCCAGTGGCGCCACCGGCGCCACTGGGTAAGTTATCCCTATTGTTAGCGGTTACTTCGCGGCTTTTTTATGGCCGGTGGTATCCCAAGTGTGATTGAAATGTGTCTCTACTTTCTTCATATTCTCTTCCATCATATTCCAATATTGTTGCTGTCCCTGTTTTGCCCTGGTCATCCAATCAGCCATTAATTTCTGTCCCTCGTCCTGGGCAACCGCACCCTGTTTCATCAGCGTATCCAGTGTTTTCTCGCACATATCCCATGATGTTTTCATCGCCTGCATAGTGGTGTCGGTATAATCCTTAGCCAGGCTAAGAACCGTTTGGGCCATTTTCTGTTGGTCAAACATCCTTGTTACTCCTTTCATACCTTCATTTAGGTAGTTAAGTATTTCCTCTGCCATTTTCTCGTGTCCGTACAGCCCGTCCATCATATATCACCTCCCTCAGTGTGGACAAAATAGTTCGCATTCTGATTATTACCTGCGTCCGATGATTCCGAACGCAAAACCAGTTTGAGTATTATATATTAAACACCTGTATTTGTCAAGAGGAAATCTGATATTTTCTTAGAGCCAGTTAGTTACGCCGAGTATAACGAAGGCGTAACGTTACTGGCTCTTATCCCGTAGTGAAACGGAGGGATTACCTTATAGATACTATCAATTCCTTAATATTTTCTCTATTTTCCGGCGGGCGGATTTTAACTTGTGCGCAGTAGCGGCCTCAATATTTAATCGCAACAGCGGCTCGGTGTTGGACGGCCTCAGGTTAAACCACCAGTCATCATACTCCACGGTTACGCCGTCCAGATAATCTATCTGGCCATCAGAAAACTCCTGCACTGCATTCTGCATCTTTTTATCCTTGTCAGCCACGGTAAAATTCAGTTCCCCGGAATGGAAATATTTCCTGAGCGGTTTGATAATTCCGGAGATGGGTTTATTGTTCCGGCTGATAATG
Organism: Planctomycetota bacterium; assembly: GCA_038059695.1. Taxonomy (GTDB): domain Bacteria; phylum Planctomycetota; class MHYJ01; order JACQXL01; family JACQXL01; genus JACRIK01. Next base: position 3,361 of record JBBTIZ010000034.1, on the reverse strand, counting down.
TTGATTAGATGGACAAAGGTTAATAGAGCCGAGTCGGCGAAGTAGTTATCGCGGTAGTAATAGTGCCCGGATAGTTCTCCGCCAAAGGCCGCATTGTGCTGCCTCATCGTGGCTTTGATAAAGGCGTGTCCGACCCGTTCCCGCACCGGCCGGCCGCCCAGTTTTTCTATCTGTTCCTTTACAATCCGGCTGGAGCGTAGGTCATAGACAATAGATTCTTTCTTATGACTTCTTAAGACCTCGCCGGCAATCAGGACTGTAATCAGGTCATTGGGAATCCGCCGGGCATTTTCATCCAGGAATATCACCCGGTCGCCGTCGCCGTCAAAGGCCACGCCTAAATCTGCTTTTTCTTTCCTGATGGCGCGTTTGATATCACGGATATTTTCATCCTTCATCGGATTGGGCTCGTGATTGGGGAACCGGCCGTCCGGCTCCAGGCATAACGGGATGATTTGCAGGTTTGGTAGGTGATTGAAAATCTCCCTGAAGATTGGCCCGACGCTGCCGTTGGTGAAATCCACGGCCACCTTGAGCGGTTTACGCACTGGTTTTATGGATTGGCGAATGAATTTTATATAGTCCGTCTTAATATCTAATCGTTTTATCTCACCAGGAAGGCGCGAAGACAACAACCCCCTAGCCCCCTTTACTAAGGGGGAATTTAGTTTCATCCTCGTCCCCCTTAACAAAGGGGGAATAAAAGGGGGTTGTAACATCTCCGTGGCTAATTTTTCTATATTCTTGAGGCCGGTGCTTTCAGACAGGGCCATGGCCTTGGCCCGGCATATCTTGAATCCGTTATATTCCGGCGGGTTATGCGAGGCCGTAACCATTACGCTTCCGTCGAACTTGTAGAACCCGCAGGCAAAATAGGACATCGGCGTGGTAACCGTGCCGATGTTAGTTACATCGGCACCGCCTTCTAAAAGACCTTTGATGAGGTTTTTAGATAGGGCTGGTGAGGAAAGGCGGACATCCCGTCCCACGACTATTTTAAGACGGCCGGAGGTTTTTTTACGGCGCTTAATAAACTGGGTTATGGCCCAGCCGATAGCCCGGGCCTTGGTTTCGTCCAATTCCTTCGGATATTTACCGCGGATGTCGTATGCCTTGAATATGCTCATAGTCAGAAATAAAATAGATGAGAGTGGAAAGATGAAAGGGGGCATGCTTTCATCTATATTCTTTCATCTTTAATCTTTTGTATATCGCAGCGAATGCGGTTGCCCGCCCCAGTGGAGTTTTTCCCTGAGGGTTTCGTAGAAACTACGTTTGCCCAGCCGGACCAGTCGGAAAGTGGCGCTTGATTTCCTGAGGGTTATCCGGTCCGATTGGCGCAGGTACATAGAGACCTGTCCGTCCACGGTCAGGATTATTTCCTGCCCGCTTCCGTCCGCCAGTTGGAGTTCAATCGTGGAATCAGGCGGCAGGACTAATGTCCGCATACTCAAGGTATGGGCGCAGATAGGGGTTATAATAAGCGATTGCGTCTCGGGCGAGACCAGCGGCCCGCCGGCCGAGAGCGAATAGGCGGTTGAACCCACCGGCGTGGAGATAATCACGCCATCCGCCCCGAAGACCGTAATCTCCTTGCCGTCAATAACCAGCCGGAAATAAACCATCCTGGAAATACTGCCCCGGGTGATGACTATATCATTCAGGGCGATAAACGGTCCGTCTTTCTTGTTGCCCCGGTTTATCCGGCAGTCCAGCATCATTAATGAAGATGTCTTCAGCCGTCCGGCTGTTATTTGCTTAAATGATTCCTTTAATTCATCCAATGAATACTCGGCCAGGAATCCGAATTTACCCAGATTGACGCCGATGACCGGGATGGGATTATTATTAAGCCGCCGGGCCGTGGCCAGGATTGAGCCGTCGCCGCCCAGCACCATAATCAGGTCGGCTTTGGCCTTGCTCAAATCAAGGCGATTGGTCAGGTCTACTGCTACTATTTTTACCTGTTGTTGGTTGAGCCAGGGCTGGAGTTGATTTACGACGGTATTGATGCGTTCCTTCTTGCGGTCGCCGATAAGGATTACTCTTTTCATAGTAATACTAATATTAGCCACAAAGGCAGAGCTACTGCCTCCCGTAGGGACTAAGACACGAAATGACTTTTGTCACCCTGAGTGTAACGAAGGGTCTCGTTGGTAATTAGATTCTTCGCCTACGGCTCAGAATGACACCTTTGTGCCTTGGTGTCTTAGTGGCACCGATTTTATTGATACTTTGCATACTAAAAACCTTGCCTGGGGTCAATATTTTCCTAATATATAAAAGAGTCGCCACACATTCGCTATGCTCAGTGTAAACTCCGGCACTAAGACACGAAGTGACTTTTGTCACCCTGAGTGTAACGAAGGGTCTCGTTAGTAATTAGATTCTTCGCCTACGGCTCAGAATGACACCTTTGTGCCTTGGTGTCCCTGCCCCGTTAGAGGCGTTATAAGAGTGTTGGTGAGTATTTTGTTTATTCACCCCATCGCCTCTAACGGGGTGAATGTCTTAGTGGCTATATTTCTTATGAACTATCTCTTAGAAAAACTGCTCGGCATAGACCAGGCCGTATCGGCCAGCGGCGACTGGCATATTGTCTGGCGCTCGGCGCCGGCCGTCTGGCTGCTCTTCCTGATTATTATCCCGGCTGTCCTGCTGGTTACCTATCTTATCTATCGTAAGGAGCGAACCACCACCTCAACCAGGAATAAGTTCTTCCTGTCTGCCTTGCGTTCAGCGGTTATCCTGATTGTCCTGATTATTCTGTTTCAGCCCGTGGCTGTGGTGGAAAAGCCCATCACCCGCGAATCAACCCTGGCCTTGCTCATAGATGACTCGTTGAGTATGGGCCTGAAAGACAGGTATTCGGCTGATGCAGATGTCCGCCAGTTAATGCGTCTAACCAGCGGCCTTTCAGCCACTACGGCAACTTCTCTCAGGGAAATGGGGCGGATTGACATAGTTAACGCAGTTCTGTCCAATCCGAAAATCGGCATCCTTGCCAAACTGCAGGACAAATCCAAACTGAAACTCTATACATTCTCTTCAGGGCTCCGGCCCCACGCTAATGATATTGGTGCGGGGATAAAGGCCGATGGTGACGGAACCGCGCTCGGCAATGCCTTGAGCGATTTGGTCAATGATTTGGGCGGTCAGGCCCTGGGCGGCGTGGTCCTGATTTCGGACGGCCAGAATAATCTGGGCCGGGAACCGATTGATGTCATCAATTCATTAAGGCAATCCGGCCGAATATTCCCGATATATACGGTCCTGGCCGGGACATCCGATAAGCACAAGGATATCGAGTTATCAGAATTATCCGCGCCCCAGGTCGGCGTGGTCCTTGATGATGTGGCGT
>JBBTIZ010000033.1:0-1206 GCA_038059695.1 Planctomycetota bacterium | reverse complement strand
TAAAGAAAAATCCATATTTAGCTTGATTTATCCCCGTGTGCCGGGTATAATACTATAGAAGGTGATACAATGATTCCAGAAACGGTTTCATCAAAAAATAATAAACGGAGCTTCATTCCCATCATCGCCATTGCTCTTTCATTGCTCCTGGTCAGCAACAGTTGTTTCAACCGCAAGAAATCCGGCGGGCAATCCGGCAGCAGCGCCCCGGTTCCCGGCGCTTTCTAGACCATACTGCCTACTGACGGCGTTATCAACGTGGATGTATTTTCCGCACCCGTGCCGGTGGCCTGGAACGGCTCAAGCAACGTCTCCAGTTATATCCTGGAGGTGGCCAAGGAAGACGATTTCTCGCCGGCTAATATGGTTTACTCCGCCACCCTGGGCCCCAACACCACCAGCCATTCCGTGACCTACGGCACATTATGGGGCGGAATCTGGTATTACTGGCGGGTCAAGGCCGTCAATGCCTACGGCACAACAGTTTCATCAAATGACCCATCCTGTTTTTATACATCAGTAGGCGGCACTGTGCCCGGCGCATTCAATCTGGCTACTCCGATTGATAACGATTCCGGCCTGTCCCTGACGCCTGAACTAAACTGGACCAATGCGCCCAAGGAAACCAAATATATCATCTATCTGGATAACGATTCCAATTTATCCTCCCCGATTTATACAGACACGACCAGACCGGGCGAACTGGATATCCAGATTCCGGCCTCAGCCGGGCTGACCGAAACCACCCGTTATTACTGGAAGGTGGATGCCTATAATCCCTTCGGCGCCAAGCCGTCATCACCCTACTCATTCGTAACCGGACCGGTAAAATATTATACCATCACGCCCACAGCCACAACCATCACTGCCGGCAACGGCGTGACGATGACTATCACGGCCTATAATTCCAACAATGCGCTGGTGACCTCGCACAGCCCGTTTACCCTGACTATGAATTCCGGAACCGGACTGACCTATTACACCAATAGTTCCTTAAGCACTATCAACCCAACCAACACATATACAATGACCAACGGAACCACAACGGTTTATGTAAAGATAACCCTGGCCGGCTCAATGGTCCTGACCGCCACGGATCGGGCCGGGCGGACCAAGGCATCACCGGCGCTCACGGTCAATGCCGGACCGGTTGCCACAGTAGTCGCCTCGGGCTCGTCTTCCATAAACTCAGGCATCCAATCCGCC
>JBBTIZ010000032.1:0-2195 GCA_038059695.1 Planctomycetota bacterium | reverse complement strand
CCCTCTTTTTGATAACTGCTGCCATCCGCAAATACATATAATTTATTGCCTGACAGGGCATATTTAAGCGGTTTGTCGTCATCTATTGCTCCCCTTTGGGTGGGGGTGCTGACCCTTCTGAGCCACACCAGATGAATCCATTTTCCGGCACGGAAGGCATTGGGCAAGTTATCATTATTTCCGCTACAATTTGAGTGATTAATATGATTAAGGCAGGGTGTGCCGGCGCCGGTGAATCCGATTTTGGTGTCTGTCCCGTATCCGCCGGCCAGGAAACTATTGTGATTCCAACCCTCTCCATCACCTGTATACGGAGATATAACATTTGGGTTTCCATTGGGGTTATTAACATTATTTACTCTGGCGATACTATAGATTCCAAAAGGAACCCCCAATTGCCGGGTATATACTGGATTTGGAATGGTTGTATTCATCCAGGAGAAATAGGTTCGGATTCTGCCTGTCTCCTCAGGATAGAAATGCGGTTTGACCCACATTGATACGATTATTGATTGTCCGTCAGTGACGTCTAATGGCGTGAAATCATAAGTCGGGATTAATGCGCTATCCGAATATACACCGTCTGGATAGAGGCGGCCTGATATTGCTGATAATTTATTTTTATCTGATGGCGCCGGGATTAATTTGCCCTCAGCGATTTCCTTATTTACACCTTCTAAATCTAATGCTTTTTTGCGATTTATATCAACGGCGCTTAATCCATCTGTGGGTTTTAATGGTTTTAATCCATCTGTGAAATTGGCCCTGAATCTAGGAGTGCTTCCGACGATACCAAAATCGCTGGGATTAGGTTGCTCGATTGTCGCCAGGGTTATATAGCCGTCATAATTGGCTTCAGCGCCAAGGGTGATTCTTTCCGGCATGACCTGCAGGGTTGAATTATTATGAGTCGGCATATTTGTATTGTTATTTGGGTCAATGGTAGTGCCGGCAGCCAGGAATTGCTCCTCGGTGGTCTCGCGGTAGATGTCAAATAACTTGACCACGGTCTTGATTTCGGCCTGCGACATAACCTTGTTACTGTTGCTTAATACCCGGCCTAATGAGGTGATTTCATAATAGCCGGTGGGGTAGAAGGTGAATTCTGTGGTATAATAGGTCAGGTCGGTCTTGTCCACCCGGAGCAGGCGGTTGTAATCCGGGTTAAAGTCGTTGAGATTGGTATTGGGGTTAAAATTGGCCTTGAGCACATCGGCTTCTGCCTTGCTTGATAGAATAACTCTGCCATATGATTTTTGCTCGACTAAACCATCGCAGAAATCGTGGAATTGTTTCCAACTCCTGAAGGGTCCTTTATCCGTATCTGTGTCTTCTCTCCAAACTTTTATTGCCGTGGCAATCAACCTGGCGGTTTCTGGGGTAAAAGCAGTGGTTTCATTTACCGTAAAGGTATTGGGAGAAAATTGCAGGAAGTTGTGCAATGAATAATTTTGACTACTGTTGCCTCCGGCTGATTGGTTATTGTCCCAGTCATCAGATTCTATCATAGCGCCTGAGGTTTTAGGTTCCGCAAGGTAAAATCCTTTAAGGTCTCTGATAAGGGCGACCAGGACCGGTGTCAGGGCGGTATTGAGATTAACCGGCGCCCGGCCCGCCGCACTGTCATTTTTCATAGGGAATGTTATGGCTTGTTCAATGCGCATCTCGCTCCAGGATTGGATATTATTATTAGGGGGAGTCAGTGATGGTTTTACGCCGCCCCTGCCTAATCGTCCTGCTAACGGGGTCGGGCTGACCACGGTTTTATCACACCAGGCATAGAAGGTGATATAGGGCTCTAATGTTTCGGCTTGCTCATCGGTTAATTTCACCCTTGATTTAAGGTCTTCTATGGAGTTATAATCCCCTTTGCTGGTCTTCTCGTTAAATATCCTGGTGCCGATAGCACTACTCAAGCCGATTTCTTCGGTCAGGTTCTCCAGTATTTTCTGGAGGTGGGGGTGGTATTCCATATTAATGAAGAACCGCGATGAGAGGTCGTCTATCTTGAGGGCGAAATAGTCGCCGTCTTTATTATATTGGGAGGGGACCCGGCCTGATACGCCGACCTTATAATTTTTTCCCTTTTTGATATCAATCAGGTCTTCTGTATTAAATATCGGTTTCCCCTCATCATCCTTATCATCTTTGAGGTTCTTCATCAAAGAGGGGCGCACCGCCCGGGCTAAGGGGCA
>JBBTIZ010000031.1:3148-5903 GCA_038059695.1 Planctomycetota bacterium | reverse complement strand
TTTAGTATCCAATATCTTCCCGCTTGGCCAGCGACACGACTTCTTCCAGGGTGGTGCTTCCTTCCAGAATCTTTCTGACGCCGTCTTCCATCAACGAGGTCATCCGGCCGCTAATCTTGGCCTCCTCGTAGAGTTGCGCGGTCGGCTCCTTGCGGAAGGTCTTTTCTTTCAGGGTGGAACTCATCTCCAGGAGTTCAAATATGCCGCGCCGGCCCTTGTAGCCCTCGGTGCAGTCCTTGCAACCCACGGCCTTGTAAATGCTCTTGCCTTCAATATCCTTGGGCGTCAGCCCGAGCATAGCCAGTTCCGGCTCTTCCGGCGTATAGGACTGTTTGCATTTAGGACAGAGAATCCTGATGAGGCGCTGGGCCAGGATGGCCTGGATGGAGGCGGCCACCAGAAATGGTTTTACGCCCATATCCAGCAGGCGGGTCAGGGCGGACGGCGCATCGTTGGTATGGAGCGTGCTGAAGACCAGATGGCCGGTCAGGGCCGCCTGGATGGCTATGGTGGCGGTTTCTTTGTCCCGAATTTCGCCGACCAGGATAATATTCGGGGCCTGCCGCAACATGGCCCTTATAATAGAAACAAAGGTAAATCCGATATCGGTCCGGGCCTGGCACTGGTTCACTCCGCTCATGACATATTCCACCGGGTCTTCGGCCGTGATAATCTTGACATTGGGCTTGTTGAGTTCCTTGATAGCCGCATAGAGCGTAGTGGTCTTGCCTGAGCCGGTCGGGCCGGTGACCAGGAAGATGCCGTTAGGCCTTTTTATGATGGACCTGAACCGGCGGTAATCCTCGCCGTGGAATCCCAGGTCGTCCAAACTGGCCAACGATTGCTTTTCCAGAAGCCGCATGACCAAACTCTCGCCGTATTGTGAAGGCAGGGCCGAGACGCGGATATCAAAATCCTTGCCGTCAATGACGGTGGCAATCCGGCCGTCCTGAGGCCGACGTTTCTCGGCGATATCCACCCCGGCCATAAGTTTCAGCCGGGAAAGTATCGGGCCCTGGAGCCGCTTGGGCGGCGATTCTATCTCGCGGCAGACGCCGTCAATCCGGTAGCGGATGCGCAGGTCATTTTCCATCGGCTCAATATGGATATCGCTGGCCCGGGTCTTGACCGCATCTGAAATAATGGTATGGACCAGCCGGATAATCGGCGCCTCATCCTCAATGACCTCTTCTTCCTTGCCATCGCGCTGGGTAATCTTAATATCGCTGATGTCGCCCACGATGTTGCCATAGTCGTCCACAGAAGCGCTGTAATACTTGGCGATGGCCTGGTTCAACTCGTCCTGCACCACCAGGACCACTTCAATATCGCTGTTAAGGGCAAAACGCATATTATCCAGGGCGAACATATCCAGCGGGGCTGACGCGGCCACGGTCAGGACCTTGCCCTTTTTCTGGATAGGCACAATCTTGTGTTCCAGGGCCAGGCCCTTGGGCACCAGTTTGATTATCTCGTCCGTAATCGTGCCTGAGGACAGCCGGACGAATTTAAGATTGGACTGTTTGGCCAGGATGGCCGTGACCTGGGAGGCGGACAGGACATTATTCTCGACCAGAATCTCGCCGATTTTCTTTTTGGTTGGTTTCTCGCCGGCGGCCAGGGCTTTTTGGGCGGCCAGCGCCTCGTTAATCTGGGCTGGTTTGGCCAGTTTCATCTCTATGACTATCTCGCCGAATAGTTTCTTCGGCTTCATCGGGCTCATATTTATATTATTATATATTGAATTCGTCCAGGCAAGAAATATAATCCTAATAATTGATAAATTCGTAAGCTGATTAAGCGGATAAAACGGATTAAGCGAATAATCAGCTAAATCTGCCAAATCCGTTAAATCCGCTTACCTTCTTGAAATTCTTCAGATTATGGCAGATACCAAATCGTTTTCATCCGAGAGTTTGCCGGGCTATAAGATTACGGGCAAATTAGGCGCCGGCGGCATGGGCATCGTCTTCAAGGCGCTGGAAATCAAGACCAACCGCATTGTGGCCATCAAGATGATTTTCCCCAAGACAGTCATTAATCCCAACCTGTTTAAGAGTTTCCAGAGAGAGGCGCAACTCCTGATTAAGTTTAACCACCCCAACATCATCAGGGGCTACTATGTTACGCCGCCGGCCGGCATAAACGGGATGCATTATCTGGTAATGGAATATGCTGAAGGCGACTCGGTCCAGAATCTGATTAACCAGACCCAGGAAAAATCCGGCCAGGTCGTGGGCATAAATGATGAACTGGCCCTGCTTATTATTATGCAGGCGGCCAATGCCCTGGACTACCTCCAGAAGAATAATATCCTCCATCGTGACATCAAGCCGGACAATCTGCTGCTGGACAAGAAAAAAGGCGTGGTTAAGTTATGCGATCTGGGATTCGCGCAACCCATCAAAGCCGAAATTCCGAACGCAGAATGTGAAATCCCGAATGAACAAAAAACCACCTGCGGCACGATTGCCTATATGTCGCCGGAACAGGCCCGGGGCCAATCCGCTGATATCCGCAGTGACATCTACTCCCTGGGCGCCACGCTCTATCATATGATTACCGGCAAGACCCCTTTTTCCGGCACGGATGATATAGAAATAATGGCCAAACAGGTCTTGGCTAATCTCCAATCAGATGAAATCAAGAACAAAGGCATTTCGCCGCTGGTACTCTACTTCATAGAAAAGATGATGGCCAAGGAAAAAGAAATCAGGTACCAGAGCCCGCAGGAGGTCATCGCCGATATCAAATC
>JBBTIZ010000031.1:1935-3048 GCA_038059695.1 Planctomycetota bacterium | reverse complement strand
TCTAAGTGCTACAATTATACCCGCGTCAAGGAAGCCAAGGAAAAGGGCTACTACCCTTACTTCAAGGCCATCCAGTCCGGGGCCGATACCGAGGTCATTATTGACGGCCAGAAGATGATAATGATCGGCTCCAATAATTACCTCGGGCTGACCCAGGACCCGCGGGTCAAAGAGGCGGCCATCAAGGCCGTGGAAAAATACGGTTCGGGCTGCACCGGCTCGCGCTTCCTGAACGGCACCCTGGATATCCACGAGGAACTGGAATGCCAACTGGCCCGGTTTATGCGCAAAGAGGCAGCCCTGACTTTTTCCACCGGATTCCAGACCAACCAGGGCGTCATTTCCACCGTAGTCGGCAAAGACGATGTGGCTATTATTGACCGGGGCAACCACGCCAGCATCGTGGACGGCTGCCGGCTGTCTTTCGGTAAGACCCTCAAATACAAGCACAACGATATGGCGGACCTGGAACGGATGCTTTCCGAATTAACCGACCCCACCGGCGCTCTGGTGATTGTGGACGGCGTCTTCAGCATGGAAGGCGACCTGGCCAACCTGCCTGAGATAGTAAGAATCAAGAATAAATATAAATGCCGCCTGATGGTGGACGATGCGCACGGCATCGGCGTGATGGGCGCCGGCGGACGCGGCTGCGCCGAGCATTTCAATGCGGAAAAGGATGTGGATTTAGTCATGGGCACTTTCAGCAAGTCATTCGCCTCGCTGGGCGGATTCATTGCCGGCGAGGAAAAGGTAATCAGTTACATCAAGCACCACGCCCGGGCCCTGATATTCAGCGCCAGCATGCCGCCCTCGGCCGTGGCCACGGTCCTGGCCGCGCTCAAGATAATGGAATCAGAGCCCCAGAGACGCGAACGGCTCTGGCAGATTACCCATAAGATGCACGCGGCTTATAAGAAACTGGGATTCAATATCGGACCGACCCAGACGCCGATTATCCCGTTAATCTTCGGGGATGATATGGTTACATTCGGATTCTGGAAACAGTTGTTCAACCGGGGTATATTCAGTAATCCGGTGATTTCGCCGGCCGTGCCGCCGGACGGCTCGCTGATTCGGACCAGTTATATGGCCACTCATACCGATGAAGAA
>JBBTIZ010000031.1:0-1835 GCA_038059695.1 Planctomycetota bacterium | reverse complement strand
GGCGGCTGGGCAAGGAACTGGATTTATTCAGCATCCAATCCGACGATGCCGGTCCGGGCCTGGTCTTCTGGCATCCGCGCGGCGCTATCATCCGCAAGACCATAGAGGATTTCTGGAGAGCCGAACATCTCAAGAACGGTTATGAATTCATCTTTGCCCCGCATATCGCCCGCATCGGGCTCTGGAAAACATCGGGCCATTGGGATTTCTACCACGAGAATATGTATTCGCCGATGGATATTGACGGCCAGGAATATATCCTCAAGCCGATGAACTGCCCGGGCCATATCCTGGTCTATAAGACCAAGGTGCGGAGTTACCGCGATTTGCCGATTCGCTGGGCCGAACTGGGCACAGTTTACCGCTACGAGCGCTCCGGCGTATTGCAGGGCCTGTTCCGGGTGCGCGGGTTTACCCAGGATGATGCCCACCTCTTCTGCCGGATTGACCAACTGCTGGAAGAGGTCAAGGGCGTGATTAATTTCGGGCTGCATATCTTCCGGTCGTTCGGCTATACCGAATTCAAGATGCGGCTCTCCACCCGCCCGGAAAAATATGTCGGCTCAGTTGAGCATTGGGATAAGGCCACCGCAATTCTCAAACAGGCCATGGAAGAGACCGGCTTGCCTTTCAACGTAGACGAAGGCCAGGCCGTCTTTTATGGGCCTAAGGCGGATATTGATATCAAGGACTCATTGGGCCGGGATTGGCAGTGCTTTACGGTCCAGGTGGATTTTAATCTGCCGGAGCGGTTTGATTTACACTACAGCGCAGATGACGGCACTAGGCAACGGCCTATAATGCTCCACCGGGCTTTGATGGGCTCTTTGGAGCGATTCTTCGGGGTTCTGATTGAACATTATGCCGGCGCATTCCCGGTCTGGCTGGCCCCGGTCCAGGTAAAAGTCATACCGGTTGTCCCTGAACAGCAAGGTTATGCCAAAAAGGTGCACGCGGAACTGGCTGCGGCCGGCCCAGTGGGTCACCCTGCGGGCGGCCTGCGCGTTGAAACAGACCTGCGCGATGAAAGATTATCGGAGCGCATCAAGGATGCTTCAGCCATTAAATGCCCCTATATCCTGGTGGTGGGCGAAAAGGAAGAGAAGGAAAATACCATTGCCTTACGCGAGCGGGGCAAAAAGGAAATCACTACGCTGCCGCTGGCAGAATTCATTAAAAGAATAAAGGAAGAAATAGAACAAAAGAAATAAGGAATATCCCGTCATTCGACGGGATCTAACTCGCCCGTACGGGCGAGTAAGAAAGGAGAAACGATATTAAAGACCTAAGGAAAAACGAGAGAATCCGGATTAAAACCGTCCGGATGATTGACGAAACCGGCGTGCATATCGGGATTATGCCTACAGCCGACGCCCTGAAAATGGCTTTGGATAAAGGGTTTGACCTGGTTGAGGTCTCGCCTGAAGCGGCGCCGCCGGTTTGCAAGATAATGAGTTACAGTAAATACAAATACGAGGAGCATAAAAAGGAACAGAAGGCAAAGAAACATCACCACCAGGGCCGATTAAAGGAACTCAGGTTGAGGCCGATAACCGAAGACCATGATATAATGGTGCGGGTTAATCAGGCCAAAGAATTCCTGAAGAAAGGCGACCGGGTGCTTTTTAATCTCTTCTTCAAAGGCCGGGAAATTACCCATAAGGAAATCGGATTTAAGTTGATGGAACGTATCAAAAACGAATTAAAGGATGTGGCCAAGGTAGATAAGAATATTTCCAAAGAGGGGCATCGCTTAACCCTGATTTTAGCGCCGGGTAATGTGCAGCCGGCAAAACCCCAGGTTAGCGGAACTGCCGTAAACATAGTTAAATAAT
>JBBTIZ010000030.1:0-1132 GCA_038059695.1 Planctomycetota bacterium | reverse complement strand
ATGGAGGCGGGGGGAATCGAACCCCCGTCCCAAGGCCTTATAACAGCCGTATCTACATGCGTAGACCTTCATTTAATTTTACCTGAACCACGCCGAAGGACTGGCTTAATCCAGGCGAGCCCGAAGTATAAATGTCCGGCTTAAACCTTCAGGCGCATCCAAACCGTAGCCTGCTGACTGTAACCCCGGCATCCCAACTCGCAGGCAAGTCAGGCGTCGGGGTGGCCTCAATTAAGCAGCCAAAGCATAAGAAGGTTCAGCACCTACATTATGGTGTCAGGTTTTAACGAGGCCTCCTGACAACCTCGGCACGCAACTGCTGTCACAATTAACCCGGTCGAAACCTTTTCGCCCCCTTTTACTTTTTGTCAGTCCTGGCGCCACCGGCGCCACACTCATTGATTTTACTATTTATTTCGTTTTATGGCCCGTCTTATTTCTTTTTCCGTATCCTTTTTCCTGAGGGATTCCCGTTTATCATATAATTTCTTGCCGCGGGCCAGGCCCAGTTCTATCTTAGCGAAACCGTTCTTAAAGTATAATGAAAGCGGAATAAGCGTCAATCCTTTTTCTTTTATTTTCCCGATGAGCCGGTTGATTTCACCTTTTTTCAGTAATAGTTTCTTGGGCCGTTTTGGGTCATATCCTTCCATTCGGCTGTATTTGTAATGGCTGATATCCATCTGGTAGATGAATAGTTCTCCTCTGGAAGGCCGGGCAAAACTCTCATTGATGCTGGCCTTGCCATCACGAATAGATTTTACTTCGGTTCCTTTCAAGACCAGACCGGCTTCAAATTTCTCTATAATCTCATAGTTAAAAAATGCCTTTTTATTCTTTAGAACAATTTTTATACTGCTATTACTGGACATACTTATAAGGTAAAATATACTCGGCGATTTGTCAAGGTAAAAGCGGGAGTGGCGGAACTGGCAGACGCGTTAGGTTCAGGACCTAATGCCCGTAAGGGCTTGGGGGTTCAAATCCCCCCTTCCGCATTAGAAACTTTTACGAACTTAGTGATTTAGGGTTTCTTATCCGCGCCTAACCCTACCCGCCTGTGGCGGGTGAATGTGCCTCTGGGATTCCTAACCTATTCCTTTAATGCCCCTCATGCTCTGGCGGAGTTTCC
>JBBTIZ010000029.1:0-1643 GCA_038059695.1 Planctomycetota bacterium | reverse complement strand
CACCGGCTCTGCGCCGGTTGCGGGGCGGGCACCACCTTCCGCCAGATAATGATGGCCGCCGAAGACCCGGTGGTTATGTCCGTGGCGACCGGCTGTCTCTATGTGGCTACCGCCACATATCCTTATACGGCCTGGAAATGCAACTGGATTCACAGCGCCTTTGAGAACTCGGCCGCCACTATCTCCGGCATCGAAGCCGCTTACCAGTCCCTGAAACGCCAGGGCAAGGTCACCAAGACCATCAAGTTCATCGCCGTGGGCGGCGACGGCGGCACCTTTGATATCGGACTGCAGGCGCTTTCCGGCGCCCTGGAACGCGGCCACAAGTTCCTCTATGTCTGCTATAACAACGAGGCCTATATGAATACCGGCACCCAGCGCTCCGGCGCCACGCCCATGGGCGCTTCCACCACCACTACCCCGGCCGGCTCGGCCAGTTACGGCAAACCGGTCTTCCGCAAAGACCTGACCGGTATCGTGGCCGCCCATAATATCCCCTACCTGGCCCAGACCACGCCGGCCCATTGGCGCGACCTGATGACCAAGGTCAAAAAGGCACTGGCCGCTGACGGCCCGAGCTTCCTGAATATCCTGTCGCCCTGCCACCGGGGCTGGCGCAACGAGATGAAGGACTCCATCAACCTGGCCCGGATTGCGGCTGATACCTGCTACTGGCCGCTCTATGAAGTGGAAAACGGCGAATACAAACTCAATTATACCCCCAAGGAAAAGAAACCCATCACCGAATGGCTCAAGCCCCAGGGCCGGTTCAAGCACATCTTCGCCAAGGGCGGGAACTCCGCAGAGACCGGGAGCACCCACCGGAGCGGACCGAACCAGGAGCTGATTAATAAAATCCAGACCAATGTTGACAAAGAGTGGGAGAAATTGCTCAAGAAGTGTAATCAGGGCGACAAGAAACCTGACCTTGCACCGGTTACCGGCTAATTCGTCGATGGGATTTCAATAATGCTAACGGAATTAAATAACCCCCTTTAATTCCCCCTTTGTTAAGGGGGACTAAGGGGGTTGTTATTGTCTCCGTTAAATCCTACGAAGTCGCAACGAAGTCCCGATGATTTCGGGGTTGTCTAATTTCTTATGACCAAATTCTCTATTGGTATCGATTTAGGCGGCAGCCACATCACCGCGGCCCTGGTGGACCAGAACGGGCGCATCAAAGCCCGTAAGAAAATATATTTTACCAAAGCCCCCAATGGCAAGCAAGGTCTCCGGTTGATTGCCCAACTGGTCCGCTCTACGCTCTACGCTCTACGCTCTACGCCCACCGGCCTCGGCCTCGCCTGTCCGGGCTCTGTTGATTCTGAAAGAGGCATTGTCCTGGCTGATTCGCCTAACTTGATTGGCTGGAAAGGCACGAAGGTAAAACAGGAGCTTGAGAAAGCGCTCAAGATACCCGTCTTCATAGACAACGACGCCAACCTGGCGGCTTGGGGCGAGAAATGCTGGGGCGCGGGCAAGGGAGCAAGAAATCTCATCTGCCTGACCCTGGGCACGGGCGTGGGCGGCGGGATTATCATTGACAACAAGATATACCGCGGCTCGCATTTCTATGCGGCTGAAATCGGGCATATGTTTATAGTGAGCGGAGCGAATCTACTGGGAGACCCTAATATTCCAAT
>JBBTIZ010000028.1:0-2123 GCA_038059695.1 Planctomycetota bacterium | reverse complement strand
TTTATCCGTTTCTTCAGGTTATAAAGTTCCTGGTAAACGTCGTCTATCTCGGTCCGGGTAATAATCGGCGTGGACTTGAGCATCTCCTCAATCACCGCGAAATGGTTATTGCGGAAATCCAGATACGCATCCAACGTGGTCTTGATGGACTCGGTGAATGCCGGGGTCTTGAACAACTGGTAGAACCGGTCTTCAAAGGTCTTGACTAAGAGTTCGTAGAACTGCTTGTATTTCTCCTGGGTGACCTCGCCCTTGAGGATGGTCTGGGCCTTTTGGGCCAGTTCCTCGATGGTGGCCTTGCTGGGCGAATAGAGGACCATATTGAAATCAACCGTGGCCCCGCAGTATTTCATAAATGAATCGATGCTCTTGTGGATTTTCTCCATCACCTGGCGCGATGGCCCGACCATGGGCATCTTCAGGAACTTGCCGAAGGCGGATTCATAGCCCTTTATCCAGGAATTATATAATTCCCGGTATTTAGCCGGGTCCTGCTTGCCCTGGAACGCGTCCTGCATCTGGCCGGAAAGTTTGGTCCAGTTCTCCGCAAAGGGCTTGTAATTCTGGTCGTAGAATAGGGTAAAGTTCTCCAGTGATTTCTTGATGGACTCGCTGAAGTCGCCCATATTAGCCGCGGCTGGCGCCGGCAGTCCGAACAACTTGCCGAAGACCTCTTTCTGGCTGTTCATCCAGAGATTAAGCAGGTTCTGCATCGCCTCGGGCGAGGAGGATATATTGCCGGCGTTATCGGTCCAGGCCTTGAAGAGTTTCATATAAACGTCAGCCGCCTCGACGAATTTTGGAAAGATATTCCCGGAGGCGCCGCCCATCGGCATACCCGCCTGACCAAGCCATTCGGGCAGGTTGTAGAACTGCTTGGCCATCTCATCATAACCCCTGAGCCAGTCCGGATGGAATCCGCCTATGTTTTGATTGGCCGCGAAAGGGTTGCTGAAAGGGTTTGATTTCGTATAAGAATCCGCAAACTTTGTCCACATATCAAAGAAGGGGTTGGACGCCGCCTTGTCCTGGAATGATTCTGTCTTGGGTTTCTCGTTCTTGGTTTTCGCTGGCATTCAATACCTCCGTTCGAAGACTGTCACCCTGAACTTGGTTCAGGGTCTAAACATTCTAAATTAGTAATTTAAATAGAGTTTTATTTTATATTTATAATATAGATTAGTCAAGAGATTTTTGGTAATTTATCCACGAAGACACTAAGACACTAAGAATTCTTTGTGCCTTTGTGCCTTAGTGGCAGGATATTTTCCTTGTATGAAAGAATTAGATTTGTTTCTGTCTTACCTGGACGTCGAATGCTCTCTCTCTAAGAACACCCTGGATTCCTACCGTTCGGATATAGAACTCTTCATAAGATACATCACGGGCGGAAAGAAAGATGCGAGCGTTTCGCCCGGCAGTATTTCTACCGCCGACCTCTACAAATTCAGCCAGTTTCAGCGGGCCAAGAATTTTTCTACCAGCACTATCATCCGCCGGATTGTGGCCTTAAAGATGTTCTTCAGGTTTCTGGTAGCCGAAGGCCACCTCAAGACCGACCCGACCATTTTGGTGGACAAGCCCAAGCCCTGGCACAAACTGCCGGACACGCTTTCTTATATTGACATAGAAAAAATATTCAATGCCTGCAACGGCAAGCAGCCGCTGGAAATCCGGAACCGGGCAGTGCTGGAGATGTTATATGCCACCGGCGCCCGGGTCTCTGAGGTCTCTGACCTTAAACTGACTGACCTGAATCTGGATGCCGGATACATCCGCTGTTTTGGCAAGGGCTCAAAGGAGCGCATCGTCCCCATCGGCGAGATGGCCCGGGACTGCCTGACCAAATACCTCAATGAAGTCCGGCCCGCGCTGGTAAAGCCGGCCAGCCAGTCCACGGTCTTCTTCAGCCGGCGCGGAAAGCGCCTGACCCGTGATATGATCTGGCGGATACTCAAGCGCTATGCCGGCCTGGCCGGAATCAGGGGCCGGATACACCCGCATCTCCTCAGGCACTCATTTGCCACGCACCTGCTGGAGCACGGCGCCAATATCAGGTATGTCCAGGAGATGCTCGGGCACACGGATATCTCCACCACCCAGATATACACCCACGTGGACAA
>JBBTIZ010000027.1:24338-25418 GCA_038059695.1 Planctomycetota bacterium | reverse complement strand
GCGATAGCGAAGACATTAGAGATAACCATCCCGCCCTCGGCGGGACTAAATCTCGGACATCAGACGTTTCTAACGGGGTGGACCTGCTCCTGATTGACGGCGGTAAAGGGCATGTCAATGCCGCGGCCGGCGTTTTATCCGGGCTGGGCATAACCGGGCCAGTAATTGCCGGGTTAGCCAAGGGAAAGAAAAGAGAGACCGTTTATTTGATGAAACAGGGCGTAATTAGTAAAATAATGATGAGTAATAAATTAAGGTTATTGGCTTATGTCCGTGACGAAGCCCATCGCTTCGCCCAGAAATATCATCATCTGAGAAGAAGCAAGGAAGCGCTGAAATGAATATAAAAATACTCGGCGGTCTTTATAAAGGCGCTAATTTATTTACGCCGGCCGGGGTGGACATCCGTCCGGCCCTGGCCCGGATGAAGAATTCGCTGTTTAATATCCTGGCCTGGCAGATGGAAGGCAAATCCGTCCTGGACGTCTTTGCCGGCACCGGTAGTTTGGGGCTTGAGGCGCTCAGCCGGGGCGCCCGGCGCTGCCTTTTTATTGATAATCAGCGCGCCTGCATAGACGCCATCCAGAAAAGCATCGTCAAACTCCGTCTGGAAAATTCAGCCAAGGTTTTATTGATGGATTCATTTAATATTATTTCGTATGCGCTAAAAACCGGCCAGAGGTTTGATTATGTCTTCATTGACCCGCCTTATAAATATTATGACGAACCAGAGCCGAGGGGAAAAATGTTTGGGGTTATCAACGGTATAGCAGAAAATAATATTATTACTAAAAGCGGTATAATAATAGTAGAACACCGGAGCCATAAGACGGACGTGGATGCCCTGAATAACACGGGGCAACTGGAAAGGATTGATTTAAGAAACTACGGGCAGACGTCGTTATCGTTTCTGAGGAAGAAGAGGCCAACCACAGATTCCGCAGATTGCACAGATTAAGATTCGCCATGCAAATCCTATTGCTATTTTTCTTGACAATAGTAACGGAATAATAAATAAGAAGAGAATAAAGGCGGAGAAAAGTAAGGAATATATTGAACACTTGATAAATAAGTCCCGAT
>JBBTIZ010000027.1:0-24238 GCA_038059695.1 Planctomycetota bacterium | reverse complement strand
ATAAAGGCGGAGAAAAGTAAGGAATATATTGAACACTTGATAAATAAGTCCCGATATACATCGGGACGTAAGAGTCCGTAAGTCGTCCCTGTGGGACTCCAACGGACTCTAATGGGGGCGTAGCTCAACTTGGCTAGAGTACCAGCTTGTCACGCTGGATGTTGGGGGTTCGAGTCCCCTCGCCCTCGCCACTATTTAATAAAGTAAAGAGATGAAAGGGAATATTTCTCTCATCTTTTTTCTCTCATCTTTCTTCTTTTGTATATGCTTTCTAAACGCGCGCTTAAGATAGAGGCATCTGAAATCAGGAAGGCATTTGATTTGGCCCGGTCCCTTAAAGACCCGATTGACCTTTCCATCGGACAGCCGGATTTTGAGGTGCCGGACGTTATCAAAAACGCCGCCATTGATTCCATCAAACAGGGATTCAACCGCTATGTCACCACCCAGGGCATTCCGGAATTACGCGATAAACTCATCCAGAGATTCACCCAGCGATTCGGATTCGCGCCGGGCGGGCTGATGGTTACTTCAGGCGTGGCCGGCGCCATTGTCCTTTGCCTGATGGTTATCCTGGAGGACGGCGACGAGGTGGTGATTACCGACCCCTACTTTGCGATGTATAAGCACATCATCCATATCACCGGCGGCCTGGCCCGGTACGCCGACACCTATCCGGATTTTAAACTTAAGCGCGAGGCGTTTGAAAGGGTCATTACGCCCCGGACCAAGGCCATCATCATCACCACGCCCTCCAACCCCACCGGCACGGTTTATTCCCGGGACGAAATAATGCTGGTGGTGGACATCTGCAAAAAGAATAATCTGCTTCTCATTTCGGACGAGGTCTACCGGACATTTGTCTATGATACCGAGGTGGAAAGCGCGGTGAAATATTACGAGAAGACGCTGCTGGCCGACGGATTTTCCAAGGCATACGGCATGCCCGGCTGGCGGATGGGCTATGCCGCCGGACCGACTGAATTGATAGAACGGATGGCCATACTCCAGCAGTGGTCGTTTATCTGCGCGCCCGGACCGTTCCAGAAGGCCGGAATTGTGGCCTTAGATACGGATATGTCCGCGGTTATCAAGGAATTCCACCGGCGCCGCGACATCGTTTACGAAACCCTGAAACCTAAATTCAATCTGGTAAAGCCCCAGGGCGCATTCTACGTCTTCCCGCAGGCGCCCGGCAATAACGGCTCGGAATTCGTCAAGAAAGCCGCCCAGAATAATGTCCTGATTGTCCCGGGCCGGGCATTCTCGGAGCAGAATACCCACTTCAGAATTTCTTACGCAACCTCAGAGGTCAAACTCCGCCGGGGCCTGGAAATACTCCTTAAACTCGCTTGATAACGAAACCACAGATTACACAGATTGCACAGATGAAGATAAAGACCTATAAATATCTCGGGTTGGGCCTGGTGATAGCGGGATTATTATTAATAATAGCCCTTATGCTTTCAGATAATCTTTTACAAACTTATTATTCTTCTCCCATGCCTGACGGAGTGCATCGCAGCGTGACCATGGACCAGATTTATGCCATGAATGAATTTAAGCTCTATATAATATTACCGACCATAGGTTCTTTATTAGCCGGGCTGGTAATACTGTTGATTTATTTCCGTAAAAAGAGAATTATAGAAAATCATGGGGGTACGGGATTAAATACACAGTGACCGCAATAACGTAATCTGCGTAATCTGTGTAATCTGTGGTTGCATTTTATGAAAAAGTATCTTCCGCTGTTAATCGCATTTCTCTTGTTCGTCATCAGCAGTATTCTCGCCGAGGTATCCCCTGAAGCGAATTTCTGGAACGACGAGAAACCTAAAATCACCCAGAAAATATCGGGTTACCAGTATTCCGAGGCAGTCAAGTCGCTCTCCTCGTTTCTCAAGATAATCAAGGACGAGAACCTCAAAAAGGATATCACTTCTTATCTGGAAGACGTAAAGTGTGAACAGACGTTGTTTGATAACCTGGCCAAAAGATTATCCGCCAAGGGCAAGCGCCAGAAGATTGTCATTAATAATCAGACCATCTGGATAACCAAGGCAGATGAGAACGGCTTTGAGGGCTCTATTGCCGGCCTAAGCGACAGCGTTTATGCCAAGAAATGGACCGACATTACCCCCAAGATGGTCTATGACCTTTTTCCCCAGGACCCGCCCAAGACCGAATACCTGCACCTGTCGTTCTTCTGTTACAGCCACAATCTTCTCAAAGAGGGCGAAAAGATATTAGTCAGTTGCCTGAAACGATTCCCGGAACAGCAAGAGCAAGTTAGCCGTTTTATCTGCCGTTACCGTAACATACCGATGCCCGATGGCGGATTTGAGGTCTACGAAGGCCAAATCGTTTCGCACGAGGATAAGTTATACCTGGAAAAGGGCTACGTTAAATACGAAGGCCAGTGGATGACCTATGATGATATGATGGAGTCCAAGGGCCTGGTCAAATTCAAGGACAAATGGGTCTCGCCCCAGGATTCGGAGCGGCTGGAATTTGACGAGCGGGCATTGGAGGCGTTAAAGGGCATCCTGGCGCCCAAGGGCATGATAGACAAACCCGGCGCAGACAGCGAGAAATTGACCTGGGAAAGCGCCCGGACCAAGGAGACCAACCACTATATCGTCAAGGCCAATC
Organism: Planctomycetota bacterium; assembly: GCA_038059695.1. Classification (GTDB taxonomy): domain Bacteria; phylum Planctomycetota; class MHYJ01; order JACQXL01; family JACQXL01; genus JACRIK01. The sequence continues at coordinate 21,583 of JBBTIZ010000027.1, read as the reverse complement.
TTTCCCAGGAGGCGCTGGATGATGTCTGCTATATGATGGAGTGTTTCTTTCTGGAGGCGTCGAGGATATTCAAGTTCTATATGGACCCGGAACGTAAACTCAAGGTCTTTGTCTTCAAGAACCAGGATGAATACCTGAAAAACGGCGGGCCATTCGGCTCGGGCGGGGTCTTTATGGGCAGCAAGATTATGACCTACTACCAGCCGGCGCACACCACTTTGGTGCTGTTACACGAAGGCACGCACCAGTTTGTCCATCTGGTCACCGGATCGGACGTGCCCCTCTGGATTAACGAAGGCCTGGCCGGTTATTACGAAACGAGCAAGTTTGAGGGCGTTAAACTGAAAACCAATATCATCCATCAGGGGCATCTCAAGACGATGAAGGAGCGGATTAAGGAAAAGACCGCCTCCTCTTTTGATGAAGTCATTAATATCAAACTCGGTTTTACCAGTTACGAATATTCGCACAGTTGGAGTTTGATATATTTCTTTATGAATTACAAAAGCGGCAAATACGCCCAGAAGTTCAACGACTACTTTGAGGAACTGAAAAGACAGGGGTATCACAACACCGCGCAGCATCGGCAACTCTTTGAAGAGGTCTTTGAGACGAAGATAGATGTAATCGAGCGCCAGTGGGAGGAATGCATCCTGGGGGTGAAATAGGAAAAGAGCCGGAAGTTGCATTTATTCTGCGGTAAAATACATATTTTTCTTGAGATTTGGGTATCAATGGTGTATATTATCTATAATGCAAGAAACAGTTCCTTTAATCTTGACTCTCTTGACCATAAGTTTGGGACCTTCTTTTGTTATCGCCATGGTGGGCTATGCCAGCATCCAGGCCCTGGGACGCAATCCTTCAGCCGCTCCTAAAATCCAAATGGCCATGCTCATGGCTTTTATTTTTGCCATCGGTATTGCCTTTATTTCCCTGCTGGTGTTGTTTAATATATTTGTGCCTAAGGCGGGGGGTTAGTTGAATTATGGAATTAAGTATTTATCTGGTAGTTGGATTTGTGGTGGTGGCCGGGGTTCTGGCGCTTCTTTTGAGGATGGTCCTGTCCGGCCAGTCCAATACGGCTATAGAGCGGCTCAAGCGCATCAACCAGAATAACCTCCAGCGCGAATTGGAATTAAAGAAGAAATTAGACGAGGCCGAGACCCAATACCAGAAACGGATGGCCGAGGCATCCGGCGATATACAAAAGATTAGGGAAAAAATGGAAGAAGAGATATCAGGTCTGAAACACAAGGCAGTGGTAGCTGCCGAAAAGGAAAAAGAGGGCATTTTAGCCGATGCCCGCCAGGAGGTTAACGACCTGAAGAATGAGTTGGCCCGTTCAAACAACCAGCGGGTGGCCGAAATTACCGAAGAGGTGATAGGCAAGTTATTTTCCACATCGGATGACAGCGACAAGATGGTCGCCGGATTGCACCAGTATTTCCTGGATGAGGCAATGAAGAAAATCAAGTCCCTTAATCCCGAAAGCATCCGGGAGGCATTAGCGTCCGGCAAGGGTGAGATAGAAATATCGTCCAGATTGGCATTGACACCCCACCAGAAACAGTCATTGAACGAATTATTTTCCGGGATAGCGCCTAAGACCGCAAAACTTACAGAGAAACCGGCTAACAGCAAGTATCTGGCCGGTGTTTCCATTAAGATAGGAAACATGGTCATAGATGCCACCATGAATAATCGGCTCAAGGAAATTCTCTCCGAGATGAGGAAGTAATTCTATGGTTATGCCCGCCGCCCATACGCCCGCTCCGCTCTCGCTTAAGCGAGGCGAGGGTGAGCCCCAACAGGGGCATAGTGTGCCTCGCCCTTTAGGGCGGGAATTAGTTGAAATTAAAGAGGTCGGGATAGTCAAAGACGTCCGCCGGGGCATTGCCCGGATAGAGGGACTCTCATCCTGCATCAATTCTCAGATGATTCATTTTGCCTCCGGCACCAAGGGCATCGTAATGGGCTTTAACGAGAAAGATGTCTGGGCCCTGGTGATGGGCGACGAAACCTCGGTATCTTCAGGCGAGGAAGTGACCAGTAAGGTCGAGCCCTTCAGGGTACCGGTGGGTCACGGCTATTTAGGACGGGTAGTCAATTCCCTGGCCGAGCCGATGGATAACAGAGGTCCAATCAAACCCGATGATTTTTATCCGGTCTTCAGAGAGGCCACCGGTGTGATTGACCGTATGCCGGTAGATACGCCTTTGGAAACAGGTATCAAGATTATTGACCTGGTGATTCCCATCGGCCGGGGCCAGAGGGAACTGGTCATCGGCGACCGGATGATCGGCAAATCCACCATCGGCATGGATACCATCATCAATCAGAAGGGCAAGGACGTTATTTGCATCTACTGCTGTATCGGCCGGAGCCAGGCGTCTTTGCTGAAGACGGTCCAGTTATTCCAGGAATACGGGGCGATGGATTACACCATCGTAGTGGCCGCCACCGGCGCTGATTCGGCCAATGCTCAGTATCTGGTGCCTTATACGGCCTGCGCTCTGGGCGAGTATTTTATGTTCGCGGGCAAAAATGTCTTTGTCGTCTTTGACGACCTGACCCGGCACGCCTGGGCCTATCGCCAGATTGCATTGCTTCTGGAACGGGCGCCCGGACGCGAGGCATATCCGGGCGATATATTTTATATCCATTCCCAGATGATGGAACGGGCCGGCAAATTAAAGCCCGACCTGGGCGGCGGCACGATGACCTTTCTGCCTATTATTGAAACCATCCAGGGTGATTTTACCGGTTTTATCCCGACTAACCTGATTTCCATCACGGACGGTCAAATCTATCTTTCCACTTCGTTGTTCTACGAAGGATTCAAGCCGGCCATTGACATGGGCTTGAGTATTTCCCGCGTGGGCAGCAAGGCCCAGTATCCGGCTATCAAGGATGTCTCCAAGATGCTCCGGTTGGAGTATATCCAATACCGCGAACTGCTTAAACTGACCCGGCTCAGGACCAGATACTCGCCGGAAGTGGAGACCAAACTAAAACGGGGGCAGATACTGACGATTCTTTTCGAACAGGACAAATATAAGCCCTTGGCCGTGGAAGAGGAGGCGGTGATATTCTATGCCTTTAAGATAAGAATTCTGGACCTGATGTCGGTTAATGCTGTAACGTTATTTAAGGCGAATATTATGGGATTTCTGGATAAGAATTACCCGCAGGTGTTGGTAAAGATAAGGGAAACCAAGAAACTCTCGCCTGAAATAACCGAGCAACTGGATAAGGCGCTGATGGAGTTCTTTAAACACAAGTAATACCAGATGAGAACGATTGCCGACTTGAAGAAAGACCTGGTTTTCAACCGCGAGATGAACGAGTTGATGGACATTCTCAAGAAGACAGCGACGTTTGAATTCCAGTCGTTGTTTAACCGCCGTAAGATGCAGACCGTCCAGGAGAAATACGTGGCGTCCCTGGAGGATTTGTTGAAGATATTCTCGTCGGGGGCAGAACACCCGTTCCTGACCAATCCGCCGGAAAAGGTTATTCTGGTGGTGATTACCTCGGATATGGGGTTTGTGGGCGGCTTAAATACCGAGGTGGTTGATATGGGTTTGAGGGAGATTCGTAAAAAGGATGAACTTCATCTTTTGGCGCTGGGCGAAAAAGGATATCTGCAACTGGAGGAAAAAGGGTATAAGTTCGAATTCCTGCCCGGCATGGGCCCGGATATGAATTTCTCATTAGCCGAAAAGGTCAGGGATTATATCTATGCCAGTTGCTGGAAGTATAAAATTGGCAGGGTGATAATCAGTTACCCGAAGTTTATCTCCTTTGCTCATCAGGAAATAGCCACGGAGGTTCTGGTACCCTGTGGACATTTATTTAAGAGCGATGAGACCGATGCGTCAGCGCTTCCGCCTGAAGCGGTTAAGCCGGTTAATGCGCCGCGGGTAAGAACGAAGTTCCTGTTCGAGCCGTCGCCTCAGAAGGTGTTGGATTATCTTCTTAAAATGTATCTGGCTTATAAGATTTACGACATTTGTTGGCAGGCGAAACTGTCCGAATTCGCGGCCCGGAGTATGCATCTGGACGGCTCAATGCAGGAACTGACCGAGATGAAAAAGGGTATCCAGTCGCAGTATTTCCGCAGTAAGCATGAGATTACCGACCGGACTATCAGGGATATTTTTGGCGGCCGGATGGTTACTTTAAGGAAGTTGCGTAATGCGTAATTAGTAGTGTTATGAATACAGGAAAAGTTGTTGCGATTCAGGGGCCGGTAGTGGACGTTAAATTCCCGGAAGACGCAGCGCTTCCGGCTATCTATGAATTGATGTTCACCCTGACCTACGATAACCGCCGGGTGCCGCTGGAGGTGGTGGAGCATCCGGGCGGCAACATCGCCCGCTGTATTGCTCTGGCTCAGACCCATGACCTCCAGAGAAATGCGCAGGTGGAAGCAACCGGCAGGCCCATTGAGGTGCCGGTGGGCAATGAGGTCTTCGGTCGGCTGATGAATGTCTTAGGCGAGCCGATTGATAACAAGGGCGAGATTAAAAGCCAGCAACGCAAACCGATACATATCGCGCCGCATCTGACCTTGAAACTTATGCGCCAGTCATTGAAATACGAGATTATGGAGACCGGCATGAAGATGATTGACCTGTTGTTTCCGCTGGTGAAGGGCGGCAAGGTCGGCCTCTTAGGCGGCGCCGGCGTGGGCAAGACCATCCTGGTTATGGAAATCATCCATAACATCGTCGGCAAGGCCCAGGGTATTCCCATATTTACCGGCGTGGGCGAGCGTATCCGTGAAGGCAACGAGCTCTATTACGAATTCCAGGAGCAAGGTTTGCTGGATAAGGTTATCATGGTATTCGGGCAGATGAACGAATCGCCCGGCGCCCGTTTTGAGGTGGCCCAGACCGGCGTAACCATCGCCGAACATTTCCTGGAACAAGGCAAAGACGTTCTGCTCTTTGTGGATAACGTATTCAGGTTTGTCCAGGCCGGCAGCGAGCTGTCCACGTTGTTGGGGCGCACTCCGTCCGAGACCGGATACCAGCCGACCCTGCTGGCTGAGATGAGCGCCTTCCAGGAGCGCATCCGTTCTACTTTCGATGGTTCCATCACGGCCATAGAAGCCGTCTATATCCCGGCCGATGACTTGTCCGACCCGGCTGTGGTCTGCACCTTCGGGTATCTTAATTCCATCATCGTGTTATCAAGAGAAAAGGTCCAGGCCGGCTTTTATCCGGCTATTGACCCGCTCATTTCATCCTCATTCTCGCTGGACCCGGACATCGTGGGAAATCGTCATTATAATATTGCTATGGAGGTGCTGAAAATATTAAATAAGTACGAGGAATTAAAGCGCATCGTGGCGGTTATCGGGGTCGAGGAAATATCCAAGGAAGACCGCCTGTCTTATGAGCGGGCCCGCAAGATTCAGAACTTCCTGACCCAGCCGTTTTTCAGCGGCGAGCTCTACACCGGCAAGAAAGGCGAATACGTGCCGCTGGAAAAAACCCTCGAGGGCATCGAGAAAATACTTTCCGGGGAACTGGATAAGCGCTCGGTTGATAGTTTCTATATGATTGGCGCGGTGAAATAAAGGGTACAAGGTTTTACTTTAATGTCATTGCGAGAAGCGAACGGAGAGAGCGACGAAGCAATCTAAGATTATGAGATTGCCGCGCCCTAACGGGTTCGCTTCGCGGTCACTGCGGTGTTCGCAATGACAATTTAGTGCAAGGTTTTAATATAGGTTCAAAGGAGTAAATTTTATATGGTCAAGAATGAAAATGTTCTCGGTGATATTCTGGTCAAGAAAGGCGTCATTACCGCCAAGGCGCTGGAACAGGCCCAGGAAGAAAAGCACAAGAATTATAGCCGCTTGATTCCGACCATTATCAATCTTAACCTGGCCCAGGAGGATGCCATTCTGCGCGCCTTCTCCGAAGAACTGGATTTGCCGGTCATCAAGTTGCGGGATGTCACCGTGGCGGTCAACGTGATAAAAAAGGTGCCGGTGCGCTTTGCGGCTTACTACCGTTTTATGCCCATCAAATTTATCTCGCCGCCGCCTGATGCCAGCGGTAAAATCTACGAGAAAGTCACCATTGCGGTCTCGTCGCCTCTGGACATCCGGATGCGCGATGAATTGCGGCTCCAACTTGGCTGTGAAATAGATATGGCCCTGACTACCACGGACGAGATTATGCAGGCCATCAAGAAATATTACGGCTTTGCGGCTGATACGGTTGAGAAGATGTCCAAATACGGAACGAATAATATCACCGAATCACCGCTGGCCCAGGCCGACGAGCGGGTCGAGGATATCGAATCAGCCGAGAAGACCGAAGACGCCTCGGTTATCAAATTAGTCAATCAGATAATCCTGGAAGCCCACACCAAGCGGGCCACGGATATCCACATCGAGCCATACCGGGGCAAGATTAAACTACGTTACCGGGTGGATGGCATCCTTTACAATATGAATATCCCGCCGGCTATGAAGAAATTCTTCCCGTCCATCCTGTCCCGCATCAAGATAATGTCAAATCTTAATATCGTGGAGCGGCGCATGCCTCAGGACGGACGTTGCGTAGTTAAGACCGAGAAAGAAACCTTTGATATGCGTGTTTCGGTCATCCCGACCCCCTGGGGCGAGAGCATTGTCATCCGGCTGTTGCCGACCAAGATGCTCTACTCGCTGGCCGAACTGGGCCTGGAGCCGGAAGAGGTCAACGCCTTGGGCGGCCTGCTGGAAAAGCCGCACGGCATTATCTTTGTCACCGGCCCGACCGGCTCGGGCAAAAGCACCACGCTCTATGCCTGCCTGCAGAAACTCAATACCCAGGACGTCAAGATTCTCACCCTGGAAGACCCGATAGAATATGAAATGGAAGGCATCACCCAGATACAGGTCATGCCGGATATCGGGCTGACCTTTGCCCGGGGCCTGCGCAGTATGCTCCGGCACGACCCGGATATTATGATGGTCGGCGAGGTGCGCGACTTTGAGACGGCCGAGATTACCATCCGGATTGCCCTGACCGGGCATTTGATATTCTCCACGCTCCACACCAACGATGCGGCCAGTTCCGTCACCCGGCTGGTGGATATGGGCGTTGAACCGTATCTGATTACCTCCTCGGTTGAGGCGTTCATTGCCCAGCGATTAATCAGGACTATCTGTCCTGATTGCAAGATTGAGGATACCCTGGTTCCGTTTGAACTGCTCAAGAAGGAATTCGCTCTGCCGGACAGCGTCACGCCCAAGTCAATCAAGATTTACAAAGGCAAGGGCTGCGACAACTGCAACTTCACCGGATTCCTGGGCCGGACCGCCATCTATGAGATTTTTATGCTCAACGACAAGATCAAGCGGTTGATTATCCAAAAAGCGCCGTCGGACGAGCTGAAATCAGCGGCCATGGAAAACGGCATGCGGACCCTGCGCCAGGGCGGCTGGGCCAAGATAGCCGCCGGATTAAGCACCTTTGACGAGGTGATTCGGATTACGCCGTCTGACCCGGTTAGAAGTCATGATGCCGGGGCGCAGGTAAAATCTGCTCCGGTGGCATTGTCGCAGGCGGATTCTCAATCCCGCCGAAGCGGGATAAACTCCGTCCCGCCTGTCCCGACGGATGTCGGGAATTATTTCGGGGAAGAAATAAAACGGCCGGCTCCCTCCGCCCCTACGGGACTGCAGTCCCAAGGAAGTCCCGTCAGGGACGGGACAAGTAAAGACAGGGATAAATTCCAGGATACAAATGTTACCAGGATTTTAAAGAGGGTGAACCTGCGGATTCCCGTGGAATACAAAGTTTATAAGGCATCAATAAATGCGCCTCAGGAACTCACCGCCAAGTTGGTCAAGACCGTGGCTATTGCCATCTCAGCCAGCGGATTGCAGTTTGAAGCCCACGAATCCATTCCGGTCGGGTCTCTGCTTAACCTGAAGATATTTCTGCCCTCTATTCCGACCATAGATTGCCTGGTCCGGGTGGTCCGGGTGGAGGTGGAGCACGAGCCGCAGAAGCGGGCTGATTTAGCCGAAGACAAATACTGGGTCAGTTGCTATTATCTGGACATTGAAAGCGCGGCCAAGGCATCCCTGGACAGTTTCGTCCTTAAGAATACCTCGGCCGTGTCGTAGGATTCAGTAACGGACTGAAACAAAATAAGACGGGGCGCCCCAATCCCATCCGGGATATCGGGAACGCCCCGTTACTTTAACTACCCTATGGTGTAGTCACGCCAACCTGTATGTGCAGATACAGGTAAGAGCCATCCAGAGCCCAGACGCAGAAGCACTTATCCGGTGCCGGAGTCGCCACAAAAGCATCGCATCTGGCCGTGTTTCTTAACATCGTTAAGAGTTCGGCATTGATGTCGCTCTGCTTTGTTATTACGCCCGGATTATTCCCTGAGTTGATGACCATCATCCCACCCTGGAGAAGCCTCTGCATCACCGCCGCCTTGAGGGCAGTCCTCTGCAGGTCCGAGGTAATATTGTAAGGCGCGCCGTCCGCTAAGTCGCCTTCCCTTATCCAGCCCGAAGCCATTTCCTCTCCGACCAGATAATGGGCGGCTATTGGAGCCACCGAGCGACCGCGAATCTTATCGCCGGTCAGGCGGATGGTCTTATCCCCCACTGCGATTGCCCATCGGTCTATGGCCGCATCAACCTTCTCCTTGAAGGACTTGGCCTGGACGCCGTCAACCGTGGCAAATGCCTTGGTCAGGTTCCCCAGCCACTGGGTAAACTTGAGGCCCATATTCGTAGCGTGCGTATTGCTGATATCATCAGCCGTGCGTCCGCTCTTGGAAATATAAGCCGGGTTTAACAGCGACCGGTATGCCTTGCCAGCCGGAGTTGCCATCTTATTGATGAATGTCCCATCATCAGGTATCTTGGCAGTCAGGCGGTCAAACATATACTGAGCCGCGTTCTTGAGGTTGTCTCTCCACCTCAAAGGCATGTCACCGGAGACCTCCCAGGTTGCCGGGACATACAGTTTCAGTTCAAAATGCTTGGTAAACATATTAGTGTTCTCCCAAATCGTAGTTTGTGTTAAGGTTGCGTTGTCCATTTATCCGAACCACGAATGACAGATACCGAACAGCGTGAAGGTTGGCAAGGGTATCCTGGCCTCAGGAATCCGGGTAACAGGTATCCCTACCAACACCCGGGGGATACATCCCTTTAGCCAGTCGCCCTTGCTTGTCCCTCTATTATTAGGACGTATTACCCCCCACCCCCAGTTGCATAAAATCGTATATTTATTTGCAGATTCTTATAACTAACGCAATATCAGGATGTTAGAATACGGGAATTTATGTGCTATTTAGCCGACCAGAGGTTTTCCTTGACTTTTATACAGGGTTTTATAATATATGGATATGCTATAGGTTACTCTGTATTGAAGAAAGAGCCGTCTGATGATTATTGAGACCAGGGCTGATGAGGACTTAATTTCCGCATATCTCTCAGGCGATAAGAAATGCTTTACCATATTGGACGTCCGTTACCGCGAGCGTCTGACCTGGTTTGCCAAGGAAAAGGTTGGTGATTATCAGGATGCCCAGGATGCATCCCAAGTGACCCTGACCAAGGCCTGGCAGAACCTTGATAATATAGAAAACACCCGGAAATTCTCGTCTTATCTCTACCGGGTCTGCACTAACGAGTGTTATAATATACAACGTGAGCGCAGTCGCAACAGGTTTATTTCTTTATCCCAACTGGCTTTGGGAGGGAGTGACGACTCGGACCTCCTTTGGTTTGAGGTTGAGGATAATGATTCCGAGTGGCACTGCGGCGGCGCGTATGAGGATGTCGCCGAGGCAATGGCGGTCTTGTTCAGAATCCTGGCCGTCCTGACCCATCCGGAACACCGGCTCTGGCATTGCCATGTGACCAGGGGCAGGAAATACATCGCCATCAATCAGGACGAGTCGCTCTTCAGGGCCAAGACCGAGGACGACCTGTGGGCAATATTTGGTCAGGCCTGGCGCAAGGTATGGGAAAAGAGGAATAAAGAGGTAGCCAAGTGGTTGCCTAAGAAGAAACCGCAGATTATAGAAACCACGAATAAACACGAACTCAAAGAGACCGCGTCCAGCGAATAGACACTAATTCTTTGTGTTCTTTGTGCCTTTGTGGTAAAAGGAATTGGTATGAAACGAGCATCATCCAGCCCCGCTTTCCAGGACACCATTAAACAGGGTATCTCTTTGTATAATCAGGGCAAATACCTGGACGCTAAGAAGACCTTTGACTCACTCGTTAGTATTTTGGCACCCCATAAAAAACTCTCTGATAATGACACGGAAATCCTGTCTGATGCCTATTATCACCAAGGCCTGTGTTATGAGAAACTCAATAACACGGCTGACGCCCTGAATTCATTCTCCAAGGCAATAGAACTCTCTCCCTATGATGCCGACCCGTATTATCATCGTTCGCTAATCTATAGCCAGATGAACCAGTTCTCGTCGGCGTTGAATGACCTGTCATCCGCCATTAGGCATAATCCCGATTATACCGAGGCGTATTTTGACCGGGCCAATATCAACTTCCTGTCCGGTAAATTCAAGGAGGCGCTGGCGGATTGCGAACGGGGGCTGGCCATAGAACCGCTCAGCCCGCACTTCTATATAGTCCGGGCAATGACCTACGAGATTATGGGCAGATATAAAGAGGCGATTAACGATTGCAATACGGCGTTAAAGATATTCAGGGACGAAGACCGCAACGAGGCAGTAATGCTTTATACGGTCCGGGGCAGGAGTTATGCCGTGACCTTGGAATTCGGCCTGACGCTGTTGGACTTCAATAAACTCATCCAGTTAACACCCCAGAATGGTATGGCATATTTCTACCGGGGCGTGATTTACGCCAATATGGAGATATTAGACCAGGCGATTGCGGATTTCAAGAAGGCGCTGGAACTAAAACCGGGCGAACCCAATATCACCGATTCATTGCTTCAGGCGAAAAACGAACTCAAGGCAAAGGAAATGCAGGAGAAACTCAAGAAGAAAGCGAAGCCCGCCCGCCCGAACGCCAAAGGCGGGCAGGCAGGCGAAGTCCCCCGAGGTGACATCGGGGGAACCAGAAGCGCACGAGCGAATAAACTTGAGGCGGAACTCAACCAACTTAAGGGCGAGGTCAAGATACTCAAGGAATTAGTTCTGGAAATCACCCGCCATAAGCCGGAATATACTATACCGCGGCCATCGCCGGAAATGGGCCTGCCCGACTGGCCGGGTCAGGCGGGAATATTCAGGATGCCGGTTAGGTCGTCTATTATTATGCCCGCGGAGCCGAAGCGGAGTCCCGATATATCATCGCGGCATCATAGGTAAATAGTCCATTCCCGCCCGTGGTGTGTCACCGGCCCTTAAAAATCAATGACATCGCCATGCTTTTTCTTGTCTTTTGGTAATGGTTTACCGATAACCGGCATACGGCTAAAGATGCCTTGACAACCATACTGTATGCAAAATTTTAGCGTACCGGTAAAGAATCCCTCAATGAGATTATCAAGGAACCTCCAAACAGCATATCGGTCCCCCTGATAGATATCCCAGTCGCACCACCAGACCAGGGCGCCGGAAGCCGTCTCAATCAATACGGTTTGTCCCCATATTTCTTTGCCCGCAATGGCGTGACTTGACGACTCCACCTGGTATATTTTAGTATGAATAATAAAATCAACATCAAACCTTTTGCCTAATTCCTGGTCTGGAATTCGGTATATATCTTGCATGCCAATCCCTTGCGTAGCGGTATATGTGATAACCTCTTTAGGGGTAATGATTCTTATTTGATTATATCTATTCTTATAACTTGTCTTCCATCCTTCGAAAATTCCGGTAGCGGTTTCATCAAAAAGCATGCCGGCATCTTCCTGGTCAGATTCATTTATAACCGGCAGAACGACTATTTTCAGGGAATCCCTGTTTAAGTAGCATTTGGGCTGAGAGACGTCTCCGGCAGGATTGCCAGTGGCACAAGAAGATATAACTAATAATAAAACGGGTAATAATTTAATACAATACGCTCTATTCGAGTTCATATTAACCTTACTTAACTATTTTATCAATAAACGTCGGGTCGTTGACAATCATTTTCAGGGCATTAAAAACGGCGATATCCCAATATTTTGATATTTCGTTTTCCGGGATAGTTTCGTATCTATAAATAGTTACACGCGGCTGTTCAACTATATATGAGCCGCCAGAAGACTTATAAATCTCCGTTTGGAATTCAGCACTTTCGTAGGCAAATAAACCGAGTTTGCTGAATACAACGGATTTGCTGGGCAGGTGAAATAGTTTTATTTCCAAAACGATTTTTATAGCCCCGGCGCTTTTTTCATAACTATCAATAAATCTGCATTCCTGGATATTACCGATTAAATAATAATCCACCCCGTCTTTTGCGCACTTCAGGAGTTCTGCGGTTATTGAATCCGGCTCAACCGCAGGGCATTTACCGTTTATATGAACGGTATTTATCTTTTTATCGCCCAGCATTCGGAACAGGGTATCGGTAAAATATTTTGATATGTTGAAGTCCAGCGCGATATACGGCATTTTACCAGGGTTTATATCAGGGGCAAAATCCAGAACTCCGATTGTTACGGATTGCCTGCCATCCGGCAAGGGGTCTACGGTCATGCTTCCGGGGTAGTTATACGGCCTGTCAAGTACAGGTGGCGGCAAAGACGGAGCGGCACACCCGCTAAATAGCCAGGCTCCTGACAGCGACAACAAAGCAGTTCTTATTAACGACGTTGTCGGACCCGTTTTCAGACAAAGAATTTTCAACATATATTATTCGGAATTCGCCATATTAAAACTAACGGATGCGCTTTCTCCTATATTCTATGACAGTTTATCCTGAAAACAGCAATATCGGTCATGCTTAATTAACCGCCCGAAACTTATATGGCAATCCTAAAAAGAGAACTTGAAAGATTCCTTCCCCAATATCGGTGATTCCTTAAGCTTTTATTTTATTGCAACACCTTTGCCCCACAGCGAACCCACCTCTGTCCACCATGGAGGCATCCGACTTTCAGTTTTTTTCATAATGCGGTCCCGAAGGTTACTAGTTATTCTGCCAAAAGACCCTTTGGCGACTTTATTAATTACACTTCCCGGAGTTTGGTCATAAACACCGCCTTCTGCAAAACTAGACCAATCTCGTTCTGGCTTCTTTACACCAAACCAATCTTCTATTATTGTAAAATTCTCTCCGCCCGTAAATGGTATCCATTCTGGGTATCGTCTTTGCTGTGAAAACCAACCACCAAATATATTTTTATCAAGTGACTTTGTTCCACCATATGTTGCGATTTTTTTACCATATTGCTGGATATTTTCATATGCAGCTTTCCATGGAGCTCTTCTTAAATCTCTTCCCCGCGCGCCGGACAAATAGGCATTTACGCCTCCTGAAACACCGCCTCTAAGCCCATTAGTGAATCCTATATTCGCATAATTAGACCATCTGCTATAGCCAGGTACTGGATTCACAGCCGGAACAAAGCCGCCTGCGCCACCGTCTAATGTGGCATCAAGTGTTAGAGGAACACCAAAGTAATCAGGGAATTTGACATAGCAGGTCAGGACGCCGGGGTTAATATTCAGTGCCTCGGGTTTAATAACGACCTTTACATCGGCATAGCCAGCGCCAAAGGTAATCTCTTTTCTGGCCTCATTCCCGCCCCGGTCCTGAGCGATGATGGTCAGGGTATGCGGTTCTATTCTCGGCTCAAAGAGATTTGCACCTGAGATAGATACGGTCAGGTCGCCCATTGCGCCGCTGATGGTGAGTTTATCAGTAACATCCTGTGAAGTCAATAACCCAACCAAGAATAGCGTAATAATAGGGATAATCATGGTTTATACCGGGCGCCGGTATCGGTGCCCGGTCCGCCCCAGATAATCATTTCCGTCCCTGTCCAAACGGCTTCATGCATCGTAGAATAAGGCGCATTGGTGATAGTAATATCAGACCATGTATCGGTTTGCGGGTCATATATACCGCCGGTATTAAGTCCTGTAAAACCACCTTCTGACCCTCCCCAGACAATCATTTTATTTCCTGTCCAGACCGCGGTATGTCCACCCCTTCGTGTCGGTGCGCCGATTGTAGTAATGGGTACCCATTTATCCATCGCAGGGTTATATCTCCATCCCGTATTATAAGGACCATTACTAGTGCCGTCGCCACCTCCCCAAATAATCATTTCGCCTGTTCCGCCTTCTGCGGGGCTACCGGTCCAGATGGCGCTATGCCCCAGTCGTGGACCTGGAACATCTGTGGTAGTTATTGGTGTCCAGGCGTCAGTTGAAGGATTATACTTAGCGCCAGTGTTAGTAGAATAGTTGCTACTCTCCATTCCACCCCAAATAATCATTTCACTGCCGGTCCAGACCGCTGTATGAGAATCTCTACCTGACGGTGCATCGGTGGTAGTAATGTCGCTCCAGATATCAAGCACAGGGTTATACATAGAACCGGTATTTGAATAGTCTACCGTACTATACCCACCCCAGACAATCATTTTCTCGCCTGTCCAGACCGCGGTGTGGTTATCTCGGTGAGTCATCGTCGTAACAGGGGCTGTCCAAGTATCAATTATCGGGTCATAAATGCTTCCCCCCCAACCATAGATAATCATCTTAGTCCCTGTCCAGACCGCGGTATGGAGGCCTCTTGGTGCCGGTGGTGCTCCGGTTGTAGTAATAGGATTCCACCTATCACTTATTGGGTCGTAAATCCCGCCTGTATTTAACTCATTCACTCCATCATCCCCGCCCCAGATAATCATCTTTGTGCCTGTCCAGACCGCCGTGTGCAACATCCGTGGTGACGGAGCGTTTTCCGATGTAATTGGCCTCCAGAAATTATGTTGCGCTGAACTTCCGCTATCCGTAGCCGGAGAATAATAACACCAGCCGCCATAGCCAACCAGTATAACTCCCCCCAGAAGAATAAATATAGATATTTTTAAGTAATGGTTTTTCATTTCTTCTTCCCTCCTTCTGATTGTTCTGGCGGACCGGTGGATGGGGTCTCATCAGAGATGATTTTAGTAACGGAATCACTGCCCTCAAATTCATAGGGTTGACCATAAGGGGCAGTGCCATCGTCAAAACTACCTTTAAGAATGAACTCAGTATCTAAAACATCACTGTTATTACTTAATGCCTGTTCTATTGCTTGGCGCCTGAATTTCATAACAATAATAGGGGCCGTAAGGCCTTCTTCAGGCATATCCTCGTAAGAGACCATCCATTTGTCTAAGGCGCCGCCGTCCAGTGTTGCATCCAGGGTTATGGGAACGCCAAAGGACTGAGGGAGTTTCATATAAGCGGTTAAGATGCCGGGATTGATATTTAGGGCTTCGGGCTTGATAACCACCTCCACATCGGTATAGCCAGCGCCAAAGGTAGTGTCTTTCCTGACCTCGTTCCCGCCTCTATCTTGGGCAGTAATGGCCATAGTGTGTGTGAGTAGAGAGGGTTGGAATACATCTATACCGAAAACCGACACGGTTAAATCACCAGTATTACCACTGATGGTCAGTTTATCGGTGATATCCTGCCCGTCCAGGATAACGCTAATGGACGGGATATTTATCCCTGAGAGGTCATCCGTGAGCGTAAAATTAAACACTTGGGGAGTTAGGAGCAGATTTTGGATTTGTGGAGCGGTTTCATCAGGACTTGCCATCAGGACAAATAAAGAGAAGGTATCTACCTCGGCATAGAGGACATAGTTTATGGAATCAACCACGGTTCGGGTTATGGCCACAAGGGTGTTGTTATCAGGGTTATAACGGAAGAGTTTGACGTATTGCGGGGCAAGGTAAGAGGGATATTTGATGGCAATGATGGTTGGGGTAGCAACTCCGGTCGCAGTAATATCATAAAACGGGCTGACCGGATAGGTATAAGGCGTGGCGGTGATGGGATTAAGAGAACCCAGGGCATAGGTAACGCCTGAGGCAATCTCGGGCTTGGGAGTAATCGTTACTGAAGCGGTTGCAGGGAAAGCATACACCGTGGCGCTTAGGTCCGAACTCTGGATAATCCTGGTATCTAACTTAAGCACGGTTATTGTGCCGGTAACCGGATTGGCTTTAGATTCTCCAGGCGGAATGACAGTTCTATTATCTGATATTTCATATGAGAATACCCCGTTTTCTGTTATGCCTTGGGCATACCAATTTACGAAATAACCACCTAATGGGTAAGGTAATGCAGGAGGTAATGTTTCTATAACATTTCCTTTTTCATCCATTACTTTTATAAGAGTAGGAAGTGTTGGTGATGATGGATATCCTGCAACTGAATAATAAATAGTGCTTGAGATTGGACTGCCTATATAAACAGGGTCTGGCTTATCTTTAACCTCAATAAAAACAGGCATCGCTACACTCTTAAAATTATAATCCTTATACTTGTCGGGGCTGGGGCTCCAAGAAACAGTATTAGATTGATAATCTGTGGCGGTTACGGCAAATATAAATGTACCTCTTGCGTAGCCGGCGCTTCCGGGAGGAATAGAGCCATCCCATTCTACTGAATGGATACCGGCATCAAGAGAAGGATAAGTAGGAAACTGACCTATATAAATGTATCCTTGGTAAAAATCATATTGATAAAGAGAAACAACTACATTAAATGCTGGTTCAGAAAGTTCAAAGATAAGACGAACCGTTGCGGTTGAGAAACTGTTAAAATATTTGGGAATGGGTTTATAGCCGGTAATGGTCAGGGGGTAATTATTAATGGTAAAATAATTAGTAGAAGAGGCAGAGGCGGCGTATTTTTCAATGGTGTTTTGTTCTACGGCATCCACCCTGATTCTATAGCGATAGTCATCCCTGACAGCAGTGCTACCCGTAGCGGTATTCCAGGAATATGAGCCGGTGTTTGGGAGATTCTCTGCCAAGGCGAGCCAGGTGCCACCTGCTACATTATAATAAATATTTATCAATAAATCATTATCATCACTTGCAGACCAGCGGATATTTGTGGCACCAGAGAGAACATCGCCAGCGGACATTCCAGGATAAGTTAGGTTTACTGTAGGCAGGTTATTGATAGCAGTAATTGTAATGGGGATTATCCGGTAATCGCTCAGCCCAGATAAATCACTTAAGAGCAGAACAAAACTACCTGTTCCATTTACATCGGGTGGCGCAGAAATAGTAAGGGTATTACCTACCAGAGATACCTTGAATGTATCTATAGGTGGTGTGGTATTTGTAAATGTAATCCAGCCGGCCTGCCAGGTAAGTTGGTTGGGCGCTGTGAGATTATCAGTCATACAATTACTGAGGTCCCAGACAATCGGGGCAAAATCTTCGTTTGTAACAATAAAAGTAGCTGGCAGGTTGCTAATTTGGGGCGAGGTTTTATCCAGATTAACCACCACGTTAATCGTGGCTGAATTACCTGCATAATCCACGGCAGTGCCGCTAATCCACTGGTTTGCGCCTTCGGTAGTTATCGTTATCGGTGAACTAATGGAGGCAACCCCGGAACGGTCGTCTGTTGCATAAAAGGTTACCATAACATCTGAATTATTCCAGCCGGCTGTATTGGCTGAAGGAGATTTATTATACGTAATCGTTGGTTTGGTTCGGTCTATCCGGACCACTAATTCCTTGGTCGGCTCTACATTATTCGCATTGTCTATGGCGTAATAAAAGAGCGTAAAAACACCTTCTGTGGTAAAGGGAATATTCACGCTGTTACCTACGACTACAGTTTCAGGCGGATTATTGATGCGGTAATGTATCTCTTTTACCCCAGAAGAAGGTGCCCCAGGGTCAATTGTCTCTAACTTTACAGTAACATTGGTATTATTCCAGCCGGCCGGATTAGGCGCTGGTGTAACCGTTGGTGAAGTTACAGGCGGGGTGGTATCAGAGGGAATAATCTGAAATGACCAGATAGTTTCGGCTTTATTACCAGCCAGGTCGTCGACCTGAACCTTTACAGTATGCAATCCACTGGTCAGGTTTTGGACCGGCGTATAGGAAACCTTATTAGCAGTGACGGTTGCCGGAACCGTGACAGTTGGTGAATCCAGAAACATCTTTACACTGGACAGGTCAATTCCGGATACGGATGATAAAGAGGGCTCCGGAGCGCCAAGTGAAACAGACGGTTCTACAGCCACGTATTTACGCACAAAGACCCAGTCAATATAAAAGCGGTTATTCGGTTGATCCCACCAGGCCCAGGGCTGGAAATTAATCCTTAGGTTTTCGCTGGTGGCAGTCGCCGTGTGAACAATACTTTCCTCGCCGGTTCCTTTATCGCGTACATATTTAAAATTATTGGCTGAGGATGTGCCGTCATAAAATAGTTTTTGCGTGAACCAGGTATCGTTCCAATAAGGAGTAAGGTTTCTAACAGGCACATTCGGTATAGGCAGGGGTAGAGGAGCAAAACTATCCCTATTAACATACCAACCGTACCAGGCGTCACCGGGAGAGCCGCTCCAAATATAGTAGTCATAAACAACACCGGCAACTTCGGCGCCGCTGCTACTATTAAGAATCTTGAAGGTGCCAAGGGTGTAGTCATTATACCGCACGACTCTTTGTCTGGTCTCAACCACTATCTTATTGGGCAGGTTAACCTTTGACTTTGCCCAGCCGGGGCAATTGCCGTTTCCGGCATAGACATTTAATTCCCCATTCAGGACAAAAGCACCGCCGCCGCCGGTTGAGGCGTCGCGATTCCTGTTCCATTTGTTGTTATCAAAGCCGGCACTGAAGTCATCAAAGAATTCAAAAGTCAGGTCTCCGCTACTGTTACTGACGGCTAAAGGATTATTGTAATACATATATATGGTGGTCGTGGTATTAGCCGGCAGGATGGGAATTTTTACCCAAACCCGGGTTGAGATGCTATCTATTTTGCTCTCAATCCAGTATGGTAATTCATTATTCATGGTGTCAAAAAACCTGATATCAGCAAAATCAGACCGCATATTTGAGTTATAAGGAATATTAATACTAACCGGGTAATCAGTTAAGGCTGTGGAACCATTTAATATGGTGATAGGAATCCGGTAATTCCCCCACTCGGCTGTCGGCAAGTCATAATATTCTGCAGATATGATGGGTCGTAAAGAAGTAGTTATTGCACCATCAGCTGGGGAGAGGTTAGTAATAACAGGTGGAATGATATCAGCAACCGCCTGACCGGGTGCATAGCCCCATAACCAGCCGTCCTTGACCAGATAAGGATTAGGGTCCCATATATCCCGTGAATTAGAATCATAATAAGGCAAACCTACCTCGCCGGGTCTATAAAATCCTGGTGCCCAGTTTTTTCCCCACCAGTTACCCTCGTTATTAAAGGAGAGTTGTATCGCATTAGTGGAGTAAACATTAAGGGCGTTACTGTAAATATTATTATGATAGATGTAACAAGGTCCACTGTTATAGTAAAGATTGATTCCTACTGCTGTATTTAAACTGGCTGTATTACCAGACATACTTACATTACTGCCAGACCCTATGCGTCCTATATTGAAACCGGTGCTATTTGAGATGACATTATTATTAGTAAGCGTTGGGAAAAGGGAACCCCAGGTTTCTATGCCAACGCCGTTTAGATTGGCCGTATTATCAGCAATAATATTATAAGATGATGAATCGGCGATGCCGTATCCATTTGACGTCACCTGATTCCTGATAACCCTATTGCTATTGGCAGAAGGCCAGAGATAAATACCAAAGTAAGAATTTGCTTGAACTATATTCCCGGTCAATAAATTACCATTGCTATATTGTAATTTGATTCCTCCGGTGAAGTTTTGAACGGTGCAGCGGGTAATTGTAACAGTGTTATAATTAGCGAGATAAATCCCGTATCCTGAATTAGTACCGGTGATACGAAAGTTGGCTCCATCCAAAGTAATATTACTGGCTACGATAACAACAAAATCCTGAATATTTCTGGTTAGCGTATAAGTTCTCGTTGAATTATTATAACTGTAGGGCGGCGAAAGAGGCGGTGGTTGACCACTTGCTTCCAGTCCTATATTAACGGTACCCTTACAGGGTAGGAAATAAGTATGATGATGCGATTTAATATCCTGCACATAAGAATATTTATCTTCAGCGTCCAGCTTAAATTCTTCCTGAAAATAGCCGTCCTGATGCCTGAATAACGTGAGTGGTTTTGTGGAATTGGGATAAAAAGGTTCAAGCCCCCAGATAGTTATGTCTGTCGCGGTTGCCGTAGTGGTGGATAGCGGTTCCACATATAAACTGACCGTATTGGTTATTGCTTCTATAATGATGTGGATTTCTTCAGATGAAACAATCCTGAGATTAGGCGAAATCGGATTGTCTTTCAGGATAAATTCTTTACCAGTTGCCTCAAAGGAAAGATAATAACCGTCTGGTTTTAATGGAGTTAATTCAGCAAGATTCGTTGGACTTACTGTCTCTGTATATAATCCTTTGTCAGCGGCACTGGAGCCAGCCGTAAATTTCTGTTCCGGCAGGCAGGACATTGAAAGAATACTTATGATAGCACAAAAGGATATAATTGACCATGTGGCAGGACTTCTGTTCGGCATGTTATCCCTCCTTCTCCAATTCAGTTTAGACATTCAGGAAATTCCTTATTTCTTCAGAATAACTAATCTATAACTTCAAATGACGCTGAACGCAAAGGATGTTGCCCTAAGATTATCTATGATTAATATAACATCTCCTCCGGAAAAGTCAAGTAGTTTCTGATAAAATTATAAGATATTTTGGTATATTACCCATACTTCAGAAATAAAGACGCCGCTTTAAGATTAATGACAAAGAGCGTATCCAAAAACTATACAATATGTATTTATTGACCACTATTTTTACCACCCACAGGGTGTCTAATAGACACCTTCCCCAATCAATGCCTCTTATATGACAATGACTTAGCCCCATTAGAAATGTTCACAACTAGATGATTATATTAAAGTTAGCATATATATTCTACAAGTGATACCGGCATTTCTAACGGGGTAAAGGCAATCGGGGGTACTACCCCCCTGGATAGAGCCCCTCTCTAGCCCCACCCTATCCCCTCTCTGATGGCTATACCCCACCTCTGGTGAGGTGGTAGAGGTTATCTCTGAGGGCGATAGACCACCACTGGCAGGGCGGGATAGGTGCTCTCTGAGGGCTACCCCTCACCTCTGGCAGGACGGGATAGGTTATCTCTGAGGGCGATAGACCACCACTGGCAGGGCGGGAGAGGTTATCTCTGATGGCGATAGACCACCTCTCCCAGAGTGGTAGAGGTTATCTCTGAGGGCGATAGACCACCTCTGGCGAGGCGGGAGAGGTTCTCTCTGAGGGCTATAGACCACCTCTCCCAGAGCGGTAGAGGTTATCTCTGAGGGCTATACCCCACCTCTGGCAAGGGCATAGAGGTTCTCTCTGAGGGCTATACCTCACCTCTCGCAGGGCGGTAGAGGTTATCTCTGAGGGCTATACCCCACCTCTGGCGAGGCGGGAGAGGTTCTCTCTGAGGGCTATAGACCACCTCTCCC
>JBBTIZ010000026.1:1201-5255 GCA_038059695.1 Planctomycetota bacterium | reverse complement strand
AGACGTTCTTTTCATCGTCCACGACCAGGACGTATTTAGATTCTCCGACGACAAATGCCGACACCGGTATCTTCCGGGTCTCGGGCTTGACTGGCAGACCTGCCTTCACTGAAGTTTCAGCGGGTAAATAGATATTGACATTGGTGCCCTGGCCCGGCTCGGAATAGATATGTAACCAGCCCTGATGCTGTTTGACGATGCCGTAGACCGTGGAAAGCCCTAAGCCCGTGCCATGGCCTTCCTTTTTGGTGGTGTAGAACGGCTCAAAGAGGTGGGTCATCACCTCTTTGCTCATACCGGCGCCGGTGTCGTTGACCGAGACGCAGATAAAATGGCCGGCCTTGGCCTCGGGATTGAATCTGAGGTATTCCGGGCTGATGGTGATGTTATGCGTTTTGACAGTAATGCGCCCCAGTTGAGGCATCTCCCCGCTTTTGATGGCGTCCCGGGCATTGACCGCCAGGTTCATCAGGACCTGCTCGAACTGGCCCGGGTCGACCTTGACTGCGGCAATCTGCTGGTCCAGGTCCATATCCAGCAACACATCCTCGCCGATGATGCGTTTGAGCATCTTCTGCATATGGGAGATGGCGTCATTGAGGTTAATGACCTTGGGCTCGGGCGGTTTCTGCCGGCTGAAGGCGAGCAACTGGGCGGTCAGGTCTGCGGCCCGTTTGCCGGCATTGCTGATTTCCTTGATTTCGGAATATGCCGGGCTGTCTTTGGGCGTATCAGCCAGGAGCAGGTCGCTGTAGCCGATAACCACCTGGACGATGTTATTGAAGTCGTGGGCCACGCCGCCCACCAGCCGGCCCATGGCCTCCATCTTCTGGATATGGATGAGTTGCTCCTGCACCTTCTTAATTTCGGCCTCGGTCTTTTTGCGGGCCGTGATGTCCGTGCTGATGACGGTGACAGCGACGATATTATTATTTTCCCGAATCGGGCTGAGCCGGCTTTCATACCAGGCCAGCCCCGTTAGAGGCGAACACGAGCGTGAGGAGGATGCTTTAATTAAATCTGATTTCTCGTTACCCGTTCCGGGTTCTCGCCCTGAGAACCCGTCAGGGTCCGAAGGGTCGGACGCCTCCCCCTCCGGGGTTCTCGCAGAGAGCCCCTCCGGGGCGTGCTGTAACGGGGCCAGGGCGCCATCGGGCCCTTTGCCGGATGCCTCGTAATAGGCGGGTTGGCCGGTATTAAAGACCTGCTGGACCGCGCCCCGGACTATCTTGTAGTATTCCGGCGAGAGATAATCGTAGATGGAGGTATCTATCACCTTTTCCTTATCCAGGCCGGGCTGGACGCGGTTGACGAAGAGAATCCGGGCGTCCCGGTCGATGATGGTGACGAAGTCGGCCGTGTTTTCAATGAGCGACCGGAAGTATTCCTCTATCTTGAGCCGGCCCGCGCATTGGGATGCGATTTCTTCAGACAGGTAACTGACTGAAATCGAGGTGCCGAAGAAGAACAGGGGCCGGGTGGTGAATTCGGCCAGGGTCAGATTGCCCTCATTGAGCGAGATGAAGATATAGAAGGCGCTGACTAAGAGAGTGATGACCACCGAGGCCTTGACGCTCTTGGCAATGGCCGCAATGGCAATGACCGAAAAATAGGTGATGAATAACTGGTCGGTTTTAATGCCCAGGATGTAGATAAGCAAACTGATGAGGATGGCATCAAAGATGAAGACCCAGGCCAGGATGCGCTGGATGAGAAAATGGGTCTTGTGCTCAAAGAGATAGACAATCTGTGAGCCCAGGAATACGGCGCTGACCGGCCAGAACAGGAAGGGCAGCCCCTTGATGCCCCGCTCCTGGAAGATTATCAGGTAGATGATGGCGAAGACAATCAGGCGCAGGCTGATAATGACGGTCTTGCGGTTGGCCAGGAAAGCCGGGTGTTCATCTATGTAGGTCTTCATCTTTTGGCTCCTTAGAGCCGGTTAGCCCGTACGGGCGTTACCGGGTCTTATCCCGACAGTTTTTGTCGGGACTCATTATGTCGGTTATTAATCAAGTTGCGCAGACGTATTTCTGGCCTAAATCGCTCTATAGGTATAATCCTCCTACTGCGTCGGCGGTATAAATTAATTAAATACACGCCTTATAAGGTTATTAGAGCAAATACCGTGCCAGTTGGGGATAAAATCCGTTATTTATGGCAGAAATATGGATTATGTGTCTTAACTTATTGTATTTATGGATTTAGGGAAACAATATATTTTGGAGATATTTTCAGGCCTTTGGGCATCTAATATAATCTTGTGAGGCATCTACCCACTTTGCACAAGTTCTTGTGCAAAAAACAGGGCTAAAAAGGGGCTTTTTTTGCGGTATCTTGATACGCAATAATGAATTAAGTCAGTTTGGGTGGCACCAGATGGTTTTGCACAAGTTCTTGTGCATGCACTTGTGATAACCCCTTTAGTTTGCCAAAAAGGGGTGTGTATTGGCTGTAAATGGGTGATGAAATAAGGGAGAAGTAACAACCCCTTTATCCCCCTTTAATAAGGGGGAATAATAAACACTCCCCCTTAGTAAAGGGGGCCGGGGGGTTGTTGACTATATTTAGGCTGTTTTCAGGCGAGCGAAGCGCCCTCTTGGGGCGAGGTTGGAGTGGCTTCCGGCGGTGTTGGCTCACCCCGCCCTTGCCCCGAAATAATCGGGACTCCGTTACGACTTCGCACGCAAGGGCTGGGTTCATCTTCAGGCCCGGCAATACCCAGAACCTTCATCCGGTTATTAAGGGTATTCCGGTGGATGCCCAGGAGTTCGGCGGCATCGTTGCGGCTGTTATTTGCCTTAGACAGGACTTCCCTGATGTAATCCCTCTCAAATCTGATTAATGCTTCATCCATATGCAAGCCCTCTTCCGTAATGAAATTCTTAGAATCGCCCTGTTTGGTGATTTCTATGGGCAGGTCGCTGACATTAATGGTATTATCTTTAGCGACAACCAGCAGGCGCTGGATGACGTTTTCCAATTCCCGGACATTGCCCTTCCAGTCATAGGTATGGAAAAAGTTCAGTATCTCCATCGGCATTTCCCTTATCCGACGGTGGAATTCCTTATTGTAGATAGTCAGGAAATGTTTGGCCAGGAGCGGGATATCGTGCCGCCGTTCCCGCAGAGGCGGGACAGACAGAAGCACGATATTAAGGCGGTAATAGAGGTCTTCCCTGAATTCTCCCCGTTTGACCATCTCGCCCAGGTCCAGGTTGGTGGCCGCGATAATCCGGACATCTATGGGAATCTGTTTAATTCCGCCCACCCGCTCAATAGTCCGTTCCTGAAGCGCGCGCAGGAGTTTGACCTGCATGTTTAAAGGCAGGGCGCTGATTTCGTCCAGGAAGATGGTGCCGTGGTTGGCCAGCTCAAATTTGCCGGTGCGCTGGTAGGAGGCGCTGGTAAAGGAGCCCTTTTCATGGCCGAACAACTCGCTTTCCATAAGTTCGGTCGGGATGGCGCCGCAATTGACCGGCACAAAGGGCTTGTGTTTGCGCTCGCCCTGCTGGTAGATTTCCCGAGCCACGATTTCCTTGCCCGTGCCGCTTTCGCCGGTAATCAGGACCGTGGCGTTATTTTCCGATACTTTCTTTATCATCTCGGCCAGTTCCCGCATAACATGGGTCCGGCCGATGAGTTTCCGGGTCCGGTCGTGGTTGACGGCCCGATGGAAACGGACCTCGCTCTTCAAGCCGGCCTTTTCCAGGGCGTTTTTCACCACCAGCATGAGTTTATCTACGTCAAAGGGCTTGACCATATAATCATAGGCGCCCAGACGCATCGCCTCCACCCCGCTTTCCAAAGAAGTGTTGGCGGTGAGCACGATTATCTCCATCGCCGGATTGGCTTCCTTGGACTTCTTGAGGAGTTCCAGGCCGTCCATATCAGGCAGGCCCAGGTCAAGAATCAGGAGCGGAAGATTCCGGCTGTCTAAGATAGACAGGCATTCACCGGCGTTGGCGGCTGAATGGATTTTATAAACGCCATCAAACACGGCGTTCAAACTCTTAATGACGCCCGGGTCGTCGTCCACGGCCAGAAGTTCGGG
>JBBTIZ010000026.1:0-1101 GCA_038059695.1 Planctomycetota bacterium | reverse complement strand
GGCAATTTAATTGTGAATTCCGTGCCCTGATTCTTTTGGCTGGTAACGGAGATAACGCCCTGGTGCTGTTCGATGATTTCCTTGACTATGGTCAGCCCTAAGCCCAGTCCGGCTTTCTTGGATGTCTGGAACGGCTCAAAGAGCGTGGCCAACTGGGCCGCATCCATTCCGGAGCCGGTGTCGCCGACCTTGATTATCAAGCCGGTGCCGTTCATACCGGCCGAGATGCGCAATGAGCCACCTGCCTGCCGCGCTCCTGCCTGTGCCCCGTACGGGGCAGACAGGCCGCTTGGCGCAGGCAGGCCCGGCGTCATTGCCTGCAAGCCGTTCTGAATCAGGTTTATCAGGACCTGTTTAAGTTTGTCCCCATCGGCTTTTAAGAAGAGATGGTCCGACTTGATGTCAATATTGGCTTTGATGTTGTCCTTGAGCATCTGCTCCCGGAACAAGGCCAGGGTTTCGTTGATAAGCACGACCAGGTTAATCCGGTTGAGATTCAGTTTCCGGATGGCCGAGAAATCGCTGAGCATTCCCATCATCTTTTCCAGCCGGACCAGTTCATAAGGCACCGTGTCATTGAACTGGGCGATGAATTTCGGGTCCTGATACCGCTTGGGCAGGAGTTGGACAAAGGTCTTGACGCCGACTAAGGGGTTCCTGATTTCGTGGGCAATCTTGGAGGTGGCTGTGCCGATGGCGGATAACTTTTCCAGCCGTTTGGCCTGGCGCAGCCGGGTTATCATATTATCAAAGGCATTGAGCAGCCCGCCCATTTCATCGGTCCGAGGCGATTTGATGACTTGCTCCAGGTTGCCGGCCCCGACCTGGTCCGTGGCATCAATCAGGGTCTTGAGCGGGTTGGTAATTCTATTGGCAATCAGGAGCCCGACCACGATGGCCGTCAGTATGGCCAGTCCGATAATCAGGATTGCCTTGGCCTGCATCCGGTTGGAAAAGGCATAGGCGTCCTTGACCGGCTGGCGAATCACCAGGCCCCAGCCAAAGGCGCTGATGGGCGCATAGGCGCTCAGCCAGCCGGCGCCAGGTTGTTTAGGGTCGGAGATATTTTCAATACTGCCGCTCCGGCCCTGAAGCACGGCC
>JBBTIZ010000025.1:0-48122 GCA_038059695.1 Planctomycetota bacterium | reverse complement strand
ACGCCTGAAGATTTATATGTTAGTGTTTTTGCTACTATACCCATTTATTATCAAAGTCCAATAGAGATAATTTATTTAATAAACGTTTCCCCCGGGCAGTTTCTCCCAGGGATTCTTCTATTCGGAATAAATAATATAGCACATCTATGTCGTCCTTATCAAGTTTTAATGTCTTCTTTAATTCTTTTCGTGCAGCATACAAATCATTCTGTAAATAATATTTAATCCCCTGTTTTAAGAGGATTTTCTTTTTCTCCTGAAGTGATTTACGCTTTCGGTAATAAACGATATTAAAGATATCCCAGAGGTTATAGAGATAAACACATAAGCATAGAGCCCCGCACATAACCTTAAACTTGGATAGAGCTGGGTAGAGGTTATGTGCGGGGTAAACTCCGAGCGGGAGAATAATGAAAGATAAATCAAGTAATATTACGATGGAAAAGAATATGAACAATCCTTTAAGATATCTGCTTAATAGGACCTGACCAAGACCGGGAAAGAATAAAGAAAGGATAAAGGGGAACATCAATTATAACTTACCACAAAGAACACCAAGGACACAAAGAATAGACAACCCCCATTCCCCCTTTGTTAAGGGGGACCGTGTCCTCCGGCGCAGACTGCCGGAGAACCAGCCCCCCGAAAATATCGGGGGGCTGGGTGCGATTAAGGGGGTTGTTCCCCCTTTGTGCCATTTCCCGCCACGCCCCGATAAATCGGGATAATAGGAGGCGGTGAATATTTACGGTTTATATCTGCTGCCGTCCTGGGTAAATCCGCCGTTAATAGCGCCACCCCAGATAATCATCTCCCTGATGGTGCGATTGTTATCAGGCCTGATGAAATCCAGCCATGTTCCCTTATGATAAGTGCGCGCAGTTGGGGCGCCTAAGGTATTTATGGTAGTCCAACGGTCCAGCGCCGGGTCATAATGGGCGCCGTCGTTAAGGTAGTTATTGCCATTCCAACCGCCCCAGACAACTAATTCAGAGCGCCGGCGTCCCTGCCAATCAGTCCATTCAGACCAGACCGCGCTGTGATATGCCCGGTTTGACGGGGCATTGAACGTAGTAATCTCTCTCCAGGAATTACCTACCGGGTCATACAGCGCACCGCTATTCAGGTAATTAACACCATCGTATCCGCCCCAGATAAGCGCCTTATTGCGCCAGGTCCAGGAATTCGTGGAATATTTCAGGTCGCCATTCCCGTTATCATAGTAACTGATATAACTCTTCTTGGACTGGTCGACAGCGATATTACTATATTGTCCCACCCATCCGGACTCATCAACAATCACCGGGGCATCCCAGGTAGTCGTATATACAGATGATTTGCTGATATACTTAAGACGCCCATTAGTATTATCGTAGTAACTGATATGGACGGTAGGAGTAATATTCGTATTCACCGCCAGCGAGCAATATTCTCCATGGTCTGCGAGGGTAGAATCCGGCTGGTTTTCTATGACAAAAGTACCCGTTACAACATTAGAGGCAAATTTAAGACGGCCAGCGCTCCTATCATAATAACTGATATAAACATTTGGCGGAACAGCATTATCAATACCTATGGAAGAATATAACCCGACATCAGCCGCGGCCGTATCAACCGGAGTAACTGTCTGAACACCGCCTGTTACCGTAGCATAATATAAATCACCATTGGACCCGTCATAAAAACTGATATATGCCTTATTGAGGTTATCCACGGCAATAGAGGAATATTCCCCGACTGCACCGCCGTTATCAACAGTCATCGGCGCTAAATATTCACCGGTTATACTTCTGATAGTATATTTAAGAGCGCTATTACTCCAATCATAGTAACTGATATGGGCTAAATTGCCGGGTCCTATGGCGATGTCAGTGTATAGTCCTACATTTGCGGCGCTGTCAGTACTGCTGATTGGCGCTAAATATGTGCCGGTCGCGCTCTGGATGGCATATTTAAGGTCGCCATTGGTCCGGTCATAGTAACTTATATGGAAACGACCGTTAGAGTCAATACCAATACTGGCATATTCACCTACTCTATTACCCGCAGGGTCTACATTTACGCCAACCGAATCCCAGGCGCCGCTTTCATTGGTGGTATATTTCAGGTCGTTAGAGGTGTAGTCATAATAAGCCACGTGGGCCCGTCCGGACGGCGACAGCACGATAGAAGTATGCATTCCTATATCGTTGCTGGAAACGATATTATATGTAGTCCAGCCCTCTTCCGGACCAGAGCCGGTCCAGGCCGCGGCATGGCCTTCCCGCCCAACGAACCCCAGCGGCGGCGTTGACGTACTCTGCCAGGTATCAGAAATCGGTATATATCTGCCGCCGGTATTAAGGCGGTTATTGCTGACGGATTGCCCGCCCCAAATAACCATACTCATCGGTGTAATTGTATTGGCCCAGACCGCAATATGGTTCATTCGGACATCCGGCCGGTTGGTACTGGTCATCGGATACCAGGAATCTGAGGTGAGTTCATAAATAGCGCCGTCATTATAATAATTAAATCCGTCATAACCGCCCCAGACAATCATCTCATTACTGTCATTAGGCCCGTCATAGGCCCATACTGTCGAATGCCAGGCCCGCGGTGATAGCGCGCCGGAAGTCGGCAGAGAAGTCCAGAGGCCGCCCCGGCCAACCGTGGGGTTATACCTGCCGCCGGTATTAGTATATGAAGTCCCATTAAACCCGCCCCAGACAATCATGGTCGGCGTAATAGTGGTTGTAACGGGGTCTGTCCAGACAGATGTGTGCCCATATCGTGATGATGGTCCGCCGGAGTTTCTCAACGCTGTCCATCTGTTTTCAATAGGATTATATCTGGCGCCATTGCGGAATGCCTGAGCGCCATTCCAACCGCCCCAGACGATTACCTGCGGGCTGGCCGTAGTAACCACCCAATTTGTCCCGTCATACCTGTATACCCTGTTTTCATCTCTTACCGAAACATACATTCCGGCGGTAGGCGCAGTAAATTCCCACGTGGGAACGGCATCGTTAGTGCAAACTGTCAGGTTATTTTCATACCCGGTCCAGGCGCCAGCGGCCCCTGTAGAAGATATCAAATACCTGTCATTCACAGCCGGGGCTGGCGGCGGTGTGGCGACATCCTTATCTAAAACCGCCTTTTGCCAATTGTAACTGGTAAAAACCATAGTATGAAATTCACGACTGATAGGCGGGCCAATCATCGGCGCCGGTAAATATGTCCAGGAGTCAGTTGACGGATTGTATCTGCCGCCATCAGCCAGATAGTCGGTGGCATTCTCGCCGCCCCAGACAATCATTTCTTGACCGGTCCAGACCGCGGTGTGACCCTCCCGGCCCACCGGCGCATCAGTTGTGGCCATCGTTAGCCAGGAATTTCCGTTAGGTCTATAGCTACCGCCGGTATTCTGGTAAATACCATTGTATCCGCCCCAGACGAGCATCTGGGTGCCGGCCCAGATTGCCGTATGTCCGGTCCGGGAAGAAGGGGAATTACCCGCCGGAAGAACCGTCCAGGCATCATTATAAATAGACCTGTAATCAGGCGCTGCCGGCTGCTGGATTACATAATTACGTGGGTTAGCCGGCATATATCTGCCGTCATTACTGGTCAGAACAGTGCCGGTATTAATCGGATAGAAGATACCGCCGTTATTACCGCCAAAGATGAGCATCTGGCTGCCGCTCCAGATTGCGGTATGCCCGGTCCTTGAAGCAGGTGTGGTATTATTATTATCCAGCGGCGAAGTAAATTCATACCAGGCGTTATCAGCCGCGTAATAGATTCCGCCGGTATCAAACATAAGACCAGAAGGAGTATCTATCCCGCCCCAGATAAAGAGCCGCTGATTTACCTCATCCCAAACACCGGTATGTCCGGGCAATGATAATTCAAATGCCGGATAAAAGAATTCGCCGGCCCTGGCATCAGGCGCCTGAATCGTTCTGTTAAAGGGGACCTGTTGTAATTCATATATAGAGCCATTCCAAACATTTTGTAAGGTATAATAACTGTTGGTGCTGGACGTAGGAATAGCGCTCCAGGTATTACTTCCTGCATTATATCGTCCGCCGGTATTGAGGGTTATCCAATCAAAATACTCACTCCGGTATGTATGCCCACCCCAGACAATCATCTGGTTTAATCACGGCGACCAGACCGCAATATGATTGCTCCTTGCGGTAGGCGCATTGCCCGAGTCAAGCAGCGGCGTCCAGGTATCATTTACCGGGTCGTATCTGGCCCCGTCATTAAAGAAATTAGTGCTGGAATTTCGGCCGCCCCAGATTATCATTTCAGTACCGGTCCAGACCGCGGTATGGCCGGTTCTGGTAGCCGGCGCCCCGATATCATTTATATAATCCCAGGCGCCCAACGTCGGGTTATAGCGCACCCCATCCCCAAAATAGGTGGTCTCGGTTCCTGATGTAACAAACCCGCCCCAGATAAGCATTTCAGAGCCGGTCCAGACCGCGGTATGCCCCCGTCTTTCGTCAAACATATTAAAACTTTCCGTGGAGATTGGCTTCCAAGGCGATGTGGTAGGATCAACAATCATAGCAAACGGGGCATTATTTGCAGTCCGGCTACCGAAAGAATTGGACGCTATCACCCGCCAATAATACGTGCCGACATCCGGCAGGGCATCTATGGTCAAGGTGAAAGCCGTAGTGTTTCTGGCAATATTGGTGCCGGTGGTCGTATAAATAAGTAACCCCGCGGAGAAATCGGTGCTAGTGGCCACCTCTATGGTATAACCGGTCTCGCCAACACTATCATTCCAGGAAAGCACCGGCGTATATGAAGCAAGAATTGATCCATTTACCGGTGAAGTAATATTAAACGGGTCCGGCGCCGTGCCGGGGATAAAGGTATCAAAGACACTGTAAAATACAGCCGCGTAAGGTGCGGTATTAGTAGCCGTGGTCACCCCGAATTCATTACCCGCGATGACCCGCCAGTAATAAGTCCTCCGGCTGGATAGAACATTTAAGGGGACATCATAAGTATCACTAATGATACCGGGGACGCGGTATACAATTGGCGATGTAAAGGTCGGCTCGTCATCTATCTCTACCGTATAACCATCGGAATTAGCGGAGACCAGCCAGGTTAATGTCGGGGTCAATGCCACCTCTACTGTTCCGCTTATCGGCGTGATCAATTCGAATGCGCCTGGAGCCGCGCCTGCGGTAAACTGGGACGGCGCACCGGTCGCTATGGTTGTTCCGGAGGCATTCCTGGCTATCACCCGCCAGTAATATAAGGTATTGCCCGTTAATGTCCCACCAGGAATAGTAGCCGCATTAGATGTAGACGGGATTGCCGTATTCTCATAAACCAGGGGTGGAGAAAACGTGGCTTCATTATCCACCTGTAAGGTATAACCGGTCTGTATCGTAGAAAGCGACCACGTAAACATCGGGGTCAACGTGTAAATAATAGCGCCGTTTTGGGGTTGTGACAATGTAAAAGCCGTGGGATAGACCTGGGTCGTAAAGTTAAACGGGCCATTACTGGCATAGGTCTGGCCCTGGCCCTGGTCATTAGAGGCAATCACCCGCCAGTAATATGTCCGGGCTGTTTCTAATAGCCCATCCGGTATCCGGAATGATTCAGTTGTTGAAGTAATAGCCGAATTTTCATACGCCAAAGTTGCAAAAGAAGGTTGGTTTGGGGCGCTTATCTGTAAAGTATAGGTGGTCGCATACACGGAACTAGTCCAGGTAAAGGTCGGCGCCAGCGAATCCTGAACAATACTATCGGTATTAGGCGAAACGAGGATAAAATTTGAAGGAGCTGTAGTTGGCGTGAAAGAATACGGCGCATTAGTCGCCATCCGCTGGCCATAAGCATTCACCGCGGTTATCCGCCACCAATAAGTAGTTCCCATAGTCAAGGCGTTTGACGGAACCGTAAATGAAGTGGTGGTGATGCCTCTGTTCTCATAGCGATATGGCTCTATAAAAGTGCTGTCATCGTCAATCTGCAGATAGTACGTGGTGGCCAGATTAGACGGGCCCCACTCAAGCGTCGGTGTCAGCGAACCCATAATACTCCCGGAAATAGGTGTTGATAAACTGAAACCCGCCGGCGTCACATTAACCGAGAAAATCAAGGGGGCGTTGCCGGCCAGAACCCTGGTGGCATCCGTTGTGAAGTCGTTTGCGGCAGACACACTCCACAAATAACTCTGCCCGCTGGATAAGACGCCGCTGGGCAGGTTGAACGAAGTTGTTACGATATTAACATTTTCATACACCAGCGAAGAAGTGCCGGTAGAGGTAATTTGTAATACGTAGGAGGTGGCCCGTCCTGAAATACTCCAGGTGAAAGTAGGCGTAACGGTCGTAAAAGTAGTCCCGGTTACCGGTGTGGACAAAGTAAAATTAAGCGGCCCAACATTAACTAAAAATCTATACGGGGCATTGGCCGCTGCGGTGGTTATGGGCGTGTCATTTGATATCGCGATTACCCGCCACCAATACTCCTGCCCATTAACTAACCCGCCGCTTATTGTATACGCTGTAGTTGTAATCCCAAGAAGAGTTGCCGGGCTGGTAAAACCTAAATCCGTTGCTATCTGCAGGGTATATTCGGTGGCCAGGTCGGATATTGTCCAGGTAAAGGTCGGCGTCATCGTATCAATCGTTGTCCCGGAAATCGGGGTGTTCAAGGTAAAAGCGCGGGGCGCGACATTGGTCCTAAAAGACAATGGCGCATTGGAAGCCGTCCTCGTGACACCGGTGATATTATTGGCAATCACCCGCCACCAGTAGGTCTGGTTATCATTAAGCCGCCCGGCCGGCAACGTATATGTCGTAGAACTGATTGTCGGGAATATCATAGGCGTCGGAGGAAAGGCGGCTGAGGTTGATATCTCCAGGGTATACTCGGTAGCCAGATTTGATGTGCTCCAGGAAAAAATCGGCGTCAGGGTAGAAATCACACTGGCGCTTATGGGTGACGATTGAGTAAACTGCTGCGGCGAAATATCAACCGCAAATGAAAAAGGCGGATTAGTATTGGTCGCACTGATTTCGCCCACACTATTAATCGCTGTAGCTATCCAGTAATATGTGTAGCCATTCTGGAGAACACCTGCCGGGACGCTAAAAGAGGTGTCTGTTATGCCGCTGTAACTCAAAACAGTAGGCGTATAAGCGGCATTCAATGCTATTTCCACCCGATAAGTAATGGCCTGAGTAGACCCTGTCCACGACAGAGTCGGCGTTATGGTCTGCTGGGTGCTGCTTATTGCGGGGGCAGAGAGAAGGAAAGAGCCCGGAGCGCCCACCACATAAAATGAAGCCGGAGCATTTGAAGCCGTGGTCGGTCCGCTGGGATTAGTGCTGTTAATAGCCCGAACCCGCCAGTAATATGTTACGCCATTGGTTAATCTGCCTGATGGAACCTGATAGGTTGTCGTTACCGGCAAGTCAACCTGATATATCAAAGGGTCATTAAAAGAGTTTTCTGTATCTATCTGGACATTATAACTTGTTGCCTGGGCCGATTCTGACCAGATGAGCGTCGGGGTCGTGGTATATATCGTTTCGCTCGGAGGAATGGGCGACAACAAAGTAAATTGTCCCGGCGTAATACCGACGTTAAAACTGAATGGCGCATTGGAAGCGGTTGTTGACGTCCCGGTATCACTGTCCACCGCAATAACCCGCCAGTAATATGTGGTATTCTGCTGCAAGGTAGTAGCGCCTATCTGAAAAGCGGTTGCACGAGGATTAATATTAGTGTTCTGGTAAGCCGGCGTTCCGGTCGGATATGCGCTCTGCGTGAAAATCTGTAAGGTATATGATGTCAAATCAACCGGGAAGGCAGTCCAGATAAATGTTGGTTGTACTCCCGTAGTTCCGCCATTATTCGGGCTTAACAGGAGAAACTGCCCGCTGCTGCCCCCCACCATCCTCACTTGGCTTTGCGTGCCCATGCACCCGCCGCCTTGACCAAAACCGCCGAAGCCAAAAGAAGCAACTAACATCAATAATACAACCCATACTAATTTATTATGCCTTACCATATATTACTCCTTTTACTTGCCCGTACGGGCGAGTTATCCCGACAGTATTTGTCGGGACAATTCCTTATAGGGTATTTTTCTGACATTAAAGATTCATTTTCTATTTCAAGTAGCCGATAAAGTCAAGACCCGTTAGAGATAGGTCGCCACAGGCGACCGTCATTTCATACTAACATCTGCAACTAATTAAACTCTGATATTCTAATCAACTCTCTATTGCCACATAATACCAGGCATCTCTAACGGGTCAAGATAAATTATACTAAAAAATATTATTATTATCCTGAGAAAGAGCTGCGCGATAGCGCTGACCGGGAGCAGTCGTCCAGTGGACGACACGGACCGCACTCCCTTCTGGCGCCCCCGCTGATGCGGGGTAAACTCCGCGCCATGCCTGTCCCGCCATAGGCGGGAGCGCCTTTATGGCGCTCATTTCCGGTTAATCATACCCCGCTTTACGGGAAAAGTTGCACTTTATCGTATTCAAAACCCACTGTATCAATGAGTTCGGCTCTTATCCCGCATTATTCATAAACTTTGGGCTTCTCCATAATGTCATTCCCACGAAAGTGGTAATCCAGAAAGCCCCAAGAGGTCTGGATTCCTGCCTGCCCGACCATTCGGTCGTTCGGGCGGGCTTACGCAGGAATGACAACATGTGATCCCTCTGTCATTCCCGCGAAATCGGGAATCTATGCCGCTTTACTTTATCGGTTCTGCATAACAATCCTGCATAGAAAACGGTTCAACCACCGTTTGTATACGTTAGATAACGGAATCGTTATTATCTTATGTGCGGGGTTAATAAATACCGGAGCAATTCTTCCAAAACACCGCCCTGTTTATAATATTTGTATTCTTGCTCCTTGAGGTATAAGGGTTTATTCCCCGGCGTGATATGACGATGAGCGCCGAGTTTGCCCTTGATATATCTGGGGGATTCCCATCTGAAATTTATCGTGTCTGTCTTTTCGTCATAGTGGATAAAAGAGGTCTTGGGTTTGTATGACCCGGCAATGGCCAGCCGGATTTTATGGAATAGGGCGTGGGCTGACTTATAGTTTATCCCCAACAATTTTGCGCTCTGACGGGCTGTCTTCCCCAAGATAAAAAGATAAACCGCCACAATAACCTTTGACCAGGGTAATTTATTGGAAGATAAAAAAGTCCCTGAGAAATCAGAGAAACGATAATGGCATCCCGGACACCAGTAGCGTCTCAGGTTCTGCATCTGGCAGGCCAGGAGGCAGGCGCGGGATTGACCGCAAATATCGCGCTGGCATCTCGGGCAGACCACCATCCGGCTGGTAAATCGCAGACACCATAATAAGAATAAACTTCTCCGTTCATTGGATACCACGCCCCAATACATTTCCGGCATTAACCGGGCATAATCTATCATACCGGCCGTATTTTACCTTCTACCAATCTGATGGTCAATAATTATAAGCCCCGATTTTACTTATCATAACACCCTGTAAAATAACAGGTTATTATACGGGATTATTGGCTTGTCAGGGGTGGGGGGTAGTGTATCC
This sequence comes from Planctomycetota bacterium, assembly GCA_038059695.1. Taxonomy (GTDB): domain Bacteria; phylum Planctomycetota; class MHYJ01; order JACQXL01; family JACQXL01; genus JACRIK01. The sequence goes on along the minus strand of JBBTIZ010000025.1, from coordinate 38,546 downwards.
CCCCTCCCTGTGGGCTCTATTCCCCGAAGTAGGGCATTTATCAGGGCGTAACCTATCCCTTGATTCAACTCTATCTATTTGTTGAGTCAACAGGGGATATTATTGTAGTTCAGGACCAGGAGCAGAAGAATCTTCTACTCGTGGTGTTTGGGGTCAGGGACAATATTTTTTATATTCAGGGAATGTAAGATTTGGGAACGGTTTCAGGTAGAGAAGAATCAACATAACCTGGGGGATAACCTCACGAGATAGAGCAGAAGATATATCTGCTCCGGGTTTTTGGATAGCCAGACGCCCCTATTTGTGTCCAGAGATACATCTTTATCAGCCAAGGGGTGGTAAGAGATTAACTCAGGGGACGTAAGACAGAAGATTGTGCCACCGCACAAACACGAAGTGACCGCGCCGCGAACCTGCCTGACGGCAGGCAGGCAAAAATCCTGCTTTACTGAATCCCGCCTACATCTTAACAAAACCATGTTAAAAAGACATAAAATTATCCTTGACTCCGGGTAAAACAATGCTATATTAATGACATGAAAGAGACGCCTCCTTATCCTGAAGGATCTAATAATACCACCCCGGCCCCATCCCGGCCTGATGACGGGCGCGGGTGCCTTGGCGTGATAGAATCACGAATAAAATCACTGAGGCAAAAGGTAAAACTCTGGTTCCTGATAGACGGACTGAGCCGGCTGGTTATATTCCTTTTACTCTATCTGGCCTTTACCTTTTGGGTTGATTATTTTATCCGCGATTTACCCATCCCATTACGTTTATGCTTCCTGACCCTGGCCGTTACTATAACCGTTTTTACATTGATAAAGAAAACCGTTCTGCCTATTATCAGGTTAAATAAAATACCCAATGACGCCCTGATATTCCTGATTGAAAAACAGTTCCCGGCTTTAAAGGAACGGCTGATTAACCTCTGGCAGTTGCCCGTATCAACCGCTTCGTCTGAATTAGTCCGGGAAGTAATCCCCATTTCACAGGCCTATGACTTTACTAAGATTCTATTCCCCTCATTATCACGCAAATTGCTCTTAGGCGCCCTGGCGCTATTACTGCTTTCTATTATATCTGTCACCTTTTACCCATCCGAATTAGGAATATGGGGCAGGCGTCTTCTGGGCAGCAACATCAACTGGCCCAAACGAACCCTTCTGGCTGTAAAGGTTTCGCCTGACTACACCATCGCCAAAGGCCAGAACCTATCCATTACTGCCTGGACTGAAAAAGGACCGCGCCTGAACGCCATATATATCCGCACTCAAACAGGCGGGCAAACCCCGGATAGATGGGAGCGCATGCTCCTAACCCAGACCAAAAACCGCGCGCCCCAAGGCGCCGCCCTTCGGGGCGAGCCTCGCCACAGGCGGGCCGCCTCGCTTCCGGCGGGCCGGGCAGAATTCAGATATGATTTTGCCAGGGTTCAATCTCATTTCCGCTTTATGCTCAAAGGCGGCGATGACCAGACCGGCTGGATTGAAATCAAGGTGCTTGATGCCCCATCGCTGGAAAAAATCTCTGTCAATTATGATTATCCCGCCTACACCGGCATTGCAAGCAAGTCCGAAACCGGCGGTAATATCAAAGCCCCGGTCGGTACAAAAGTAACCGTCAATGCCGCATCATCTATCAACCTGCAATCCGCCTCCTTACTATTAGATTCTCAGTTACTGCCTTTGGCGCTGGACAATAATATATCCATCTCTACCACACTCATCGTAGCCAAAGATACCAAATATTCGCTCAATCTTATCGGGACCAACGGCCTCAAGAACCTTGAACCCATAGAATATTCCATAAAATCAATCCCGGACAACCATCCGGTTATAAAAGTAATTGAACCGGCTAACGAGATTCAATATGTAACGCCGGACGCAACCGTTCCCCTCAAGGCAATCATCAGCGATGACTACGGCATCTCCGACGCCCGGATTGTTTATATCCGCAGCGACGGTTCGTCAGAACCGGAATCTGATAACACCGGCGCCATCACCGATATATCCCAAACCTTCTACAGATACAACGGACCGCTCTCAGGCAAAATAGAATTGTCCACAGTCCTGGATTTAACACCCCTGAACCTCAAGGATGGCTCGTATCTGACCATGAACTTTATCGCTATCGACAATTGTCAAATAACTTCGCCGCAAACCGCCACCTCTTCGGATTATTCCCTGATAGTCATCAGCAAGCCGCAGATGGCCAAAAGAATAGAAGAAGCCATCATGCAACTCAAGGACGACATCAAGAAGATACTCCAGATTCAGGAAGCCGCCAGGCAGACGCCGGAAATCCAGCAGGCGCTGGCCAACCAGCGCCGGGTCACCCAGAATCTCAATAACGCATCCTTGATACTCTCTAATATCCTTAAAGACATCAATATAAATAAACTATTCTCACCTGACACTGCCGACAAACTCACTTCGGTCCAGAATACCCTTGATGAACTGGCCAATGACAAATCTCCGGCTGTCCAGCAATCACTGGAGAAAATCGCCGCGGCCAAAGACGGACCGAATCAAGACCAAGCCAAAACCCAGCAGCAGGAAATCTCCGACGACCTCAAAAAAGTATTGGCCTCGCTGGAAGAATGGGAGGATTACCAGGAGGTGGTCAATACCGTGCGCGACCTGCTGTCCGAGACCCAGACCCTTTCCGAACGGATAAAGAAACCATTCTCAGATGAGCCATCATCCCAAGAACTGGAAAAAAACCGGCTTAATGAACAGGCGCGCAACCTCCAGAAAGAATCCGACAATCTCCAGACCAAGATGGCCCGCGTGGCAGATAAACTAAAGGATACCCATCCTTATTACTCTGATAAACTAACCCAAGGACTGGAAAAACTGAAATCTGACAATGGTATTAATCCAAATATCCTCTCGCTTCAGTCCAATCTGGCCTCGTCGCTGTCCGGTCAGGCCATAAAGGATACGGAAAATATCCAGAATACCCTATCCGGCCTGCTTAACTTCCTGGAAGACCGGGTCAACCCCGAAGAGGTCCAGAAGAAACTGGCCGAACTGAAAAAGATGATGGAGCAGGTCAGCCAACTCAAGAGTCAGGAAGAAAATCTGGCCGATGATACCGCTAAAATACTGGACCCGACCGGCCAGATATCGGCCGTGGCCCAGGAACTGGATTCACTCCTGCTGGACCAGAAAGCCCTGAACGAGGTAACTGAAAAAGCCCTGGCTGAAACAGACAAAGAAAAACTATCAGACATCCTCAAGAAATTGGCCCAGGAACAGCAGTCCTTAAAAGACCAAGCCCAGAATATGGCCGACCGGCTGGCCCAGGCCGATTCCCAGCTCAAACCTGCTAATCCCGATGTTCAGGATGCCAGTAAATCCCTGCAATCATCCTCGGATAAAATGTCCCAGGCCCAGCAGAAAATGGACCAGTCCGCCCAGCAACAACAGCCGCCACCCAACGACCAGGCCAAACAGCAAGCAAACGCTGACCAAAAAGACGCGCTCCAGAACCTGCGCCAGGCCAGGGAATCACTCAAGAAGGTTCTTAACCGCCAATTGGCTGAAGAGGAAAAACGTAAACTGGAACGACTGGCCCAGCGCCAAAAAGAGATAAAAGAAGAAACAGAAAAAGCCGCTAAGGAAGGCGATAAAGATTCACAGGAATCGCTCCAGAGCGCGGCCCAGAAGATGTCCCAGGCCCAGAATAACCTGTCCGATTCCAAACCCCAGGACGCCCAGGAAGACGAACAGGCCGCCCTGGAAGAACTGGAACGGCTCTATGAAATGCTGGCCAATAAGATAGACGAACTTGAACAACGCAAGAAACAGGACCAGATCGAGAAGTTGTCCGCCCTGCTTAAAAATATTCTTGACTCCCAGGCCGATATTAATATCCGGACATCAGAGGTTCTTGACAAGTTGGAATTGAACCGCGCGGATACCCTGGCACTGAAAAAACTCTCGGCCGAGCAACTGCAACTCGCGGATAACTCCCTGGAAATCAAGAAGAAACTTGATGCCGAAAAATCCCAGGCCTTCTCCTTCACGATAGGCAGCATCCGCGATGATATGCAAACCGCCGCCAAGTTACTGGCCGGACCGTCGCCCAAGGATGATTCAAACTATATCCAGGAAATCCAGACGGATATTATCAGGAAAACCAAAGAATTGCTGGCTGCACTAAAGAATGAAATGAATAACCGCAAGCCGCTCCAGGCCGAAGGTCAGGAAATGGATGAGGAAGACAAATTGATTTCTGAACTGGCTGAATTAAAGATGACCAAGACAATACAGGAAGAAATCATCTCCCGGACCGAAGCGCTCAAAGGAGAACTGCTCAAGGATGGCTCCGGCAACGCCACCCTAAACGCCCTGTTGCAACGTCTGGCCTCCGAACAGGGTTACCTGGCCGATATGATTAAAGAACTAACTAAACTAATCAAGGAGAAAAAAGCCAAACACCAAAAACCGTAATTGATTATGTCATTCTGCGAAAGCAGGAATCCAGTATTATGAAAATTGATTATATCTTACTCCTCTTATTTATTCTCTGCGTCCTCTGCGCCTCAGTGGTAAATCCGTTATACCCAGCCGAAGACGACAACATTGACGACCTCATCGACGGACTGGATAAAAAACTAAAGCCCACACCCGTAGAGGAAAAAACAGATGTCATTGACACGCTTACCAAGGTGGCTGACCTGATGGAATCAGCCGAAGACCGGCTGTCTTCAGTGGCGCTTTTGGCGCCATCGCCGGCCACCGGCACTGCTACGGCGCCGGCTGAGAAAAGACAGCAGCAAGCCCTGGACGAACTCAACAAACTCTTTGACCAGATTAAGAAACTCCAATCAGAGGCCAGCCATAACCTGAAAAAGGTCATTGACTCAGCCGTGATTATGGAACCCAAAGGCAGCGGCGGTTCTTCCGGCAAGAAGCCCAAGCCCAAACCAAAGCCAAAACCCAAAGACCGGTCAAACCAGGGCCCGGCCCCGCGCGCCTATGACGCCAAGTCCGACCTGCCCGACCCCTATGCCCCGCGCAAATCAGACGGCAAGAAATGGGGCAACCTGCCGCCCAAACTGCGCGATGAAATCATCCAGTCGGCCCAGGAGGAATTCCTGCCCGAATACCAGGAACGGCTGTCCCGCTACTACAAAATCCTGGCCGGGGAGGAATAGCGCTCCTCTCTATGTCATTACACCCTGCCTTCTATGGTCATTCCCGCTAAAGCGGGAATCCAGATTATAATTTGCTCGTACTCTTTGTGGCAAATATTCGTTCCGCTGTCGCTTCGCTGTCACTTCGTGTTCTTTGACTAAAATCTTTGACTTTCTTTTTGTTACTTATATAATCCTAAATCCTCAGTGGTCTCTGTGCCTCTGTGGCAAGGTATTATTATGAAAAAACTAGCCGTGATTGCCTTAGGCGGAAATGCCCTTCTCAAACCCGGCGAAAAGGGCACCATCAGCGAACTGGAACGCAATGCGGCCGAGACCTGCCGCTATTTCCTGCCCCTCATCAAGAACGACTGGCAGATAGTCCTGACCCACGGCAACGGCCCCCAGGTCGGCTCCACCCTGATTCAACACGAATCCGCCAAGGACCTGGTCCCGGCTATGCCGCTGGATGTCTGCGTATCCGAAACCCAGGGCTCGCTCGGTTACATCCTCCAGCAGGCAATGCTCAACGAACTCCGCCGCAATAAGATAGAACGCTATGTCGTCACCATGATTACCCAGGTGGTGGTGGACAGCAAGGATAAGGCGTTCAAAGAACCGACCAAACCCATCGGTCCGTTCTATACCAAGGACCAGGCCGAGTCGCTCCAGAAGGAAAAGAAATGGACCATGATTGAGGACTCAGGCCGCGGTTTCCGCCGGGTCGTGCCCTCACCCACCCCGGTCAAGGTCATCCAGCGCCTGATGATAAAAGAACTGGCCCAGTCCGGCCATATCGTCATCGCGGCCGGCGGCGGCGGTATCCCCATCTACAAAAAGGACGATAACGACTACGAAGGCATCGAGGCCGTGGTGGACAAGGACATGGCCTCGGCCATCATCGCCATCGAGATAAAATCCAGCGTGTTTATTATTCTCACCACCGTGCCTAAGGTCTATATCAACTTTGGGAAACCCAACCAGCAGGGCATTGTCCGGATGACGGTCTCCCAGGCCAGAAAGTATCTGGACGAAAATCAGTTCGGCACCGGCAGTATGAAACCCAAGGTGGAATCAGCCGTGAATTACCTGGCTAAGATTGACGGCAAGGTCATCATCACCTCAGCCGAAAACCTGGCTGAGGCAATGGAAGGCCGCTCCGGTACCACCATTATATCGGATATAAAGAAACGGGAGGATGCGGGAAATCTATTGTTAGATTTTTCCCGCTAAATTAATGTAGCCCCGATGTCGCCATGCTCATCGGGATAAGAGGCTGTAACTCACTTTGCTCTAACAGCCTCTAAAAAGCAGACGAAGGGAACCTGTTACTGGATTTCAGTAAATAACCACGAATAAACACAAGAGAACTTGAAGAGACCGCGAAAGCGAACACGAATAAGACGAATAAAGGCGAATCGCACGAATAAGAAAATAATTAATTCGTGTCATTCGTTCTATTCGTGTGATTCGTGTTTAGTATTTCTTTGTGTCTTAGTGCCTTAGTGGCAAATATTAATTAGAAAAGGAGATTGTTATGCCAAAAAAACTATCCCTAAAAGGCCGCGACCTGCTGGCCATGAGCGACCTGTCCACCCCGGAAATAGAACTCATCCTCAAGACGGCCCGAACCATCAAAAAGAACCCCAAGAAATACTCATCCGCCCTGAAAGGCAAGAACCTGGGCATGATATTCCAAAAGCCCTCGACCCGGACCAGGGTATCATTCGAGGTGGCCATGTACCAGTTAGGCGGCCAGGCCCTGAACCTGACCTCCAACGAACTCCAGTTGAAGCGGGGCGAGACCGTGGCTGACACGGCCCGGGTCTTATCGCGCTTCTTGGACGCCATGACCGCCCGGGTCTTCTCGCACAACGATGTCCTGGACCTGGCCAAATACGGCACCATCCCGGTCATCAACGCCCTGTCCGACTACGAACACCCCTGCCAGGCCCTGGCAGACCTCCTGACCATACTGGAACACAAAAAGACCCTGAAGAACATCAAGACCGTCTATGTGGGCGACGGCAACAATGTCGCCCATTCCCTGGCACTGGCCGTGGTCCAGATGGGCGGCTATATCGAGGTAGCCACGCCCAAGGGCTATGAGATGCAGGATTCGCTCATTGCCACGGCCCAGAAAATTGGGAAACAGACCGGCGGCAAGCTGGTGCTGTCCTACAACGCCCAGGACACGGCTACCCAAGCCGATGTCATCTATGTCGATGTCTGGACCAGCATGGGCCAGGAAGAAGAGCACAAAAAGCGGCTGGCCGATTTCCAGGGCTTCCAGATTAATTCCGACCTGCTGGCCCGGGCCAAAAAGGACTGCATCGTCATGCACTGCCTGCCGGCCCATCGGGGCGAGGAGATAACTGACGAAGTGGTGGACGGCCCGAACTCGGTCGTCTGGGACCAGGCCGAGAACCGGCTCCACGCCCAAAAGGCGCTGCTGTATCTGGTGCTGGGGAAGTAGTAGCCACAGATTACACAGATTAAAATATGACAGAACCTCAAAGAAAATGGTCTAAATTAGCAGTCTGGAGTTTTATTCTTACAATACCTGGGGATTCACTTATTGTACTACTCCAAAAAAATATAAATCCTAAATTTGAGATTCCTCTGATTTTTGCATCTATTTTATTATGTTTCCCGGCATTTTTTATAGGCAATCGCGCTATTCGACAAATTAAATTAGATAAGACATTAAAAGGCGCTATTTTAGCTGATATAGCAACATGGTTTAGCGGTTGGGGTATAGTGTTTATCTTAATCTCTATTTATTTCATTTTGGGTGGACGCTAAAAAATATTACTGTTTCTGTGTAATCGGTGTTAATTCGTGTCCATTCGTGGTTTCGTAATTCTTCGTGTCTTAGTGCCTTAGTGGCAAGGTAACTTATGTCTTTATTATTTGAATCTAGAAGAGTCGCCCAATTAGAAGTCAAAAACCGGCTGATGCGTTCGGCCACGGCCGAGCGGCTGGTGGACAAGTCCGGCGCGGTCACGGACGACCTGGTGGCCCTGTACAAACGCCTGGCCCAATCCGAGGTCGGCACCATCATCACCGGCTATACCTCCATCCATCCAAGAGGCCGGTCCGGCTGGCAGATGATGTCCATAGACAATGATGACTTTATCAAAGGCCTGCAACGGCTGACCAAGGCGGTCCACGAATACGAGACCCGCATCCTGGTCCAATTATGCCACAGCGGCCGCTATGCGCCTTCTATATTAATCAACGCCCGGCCTCTGGCCGTCTCGGTCTCACCGGATGATATGAAGGGCGACCTTCCCCCGGCCGAGGCCACCGACAAGGAAATAGAAGAGGTAATTAATGCCTTTGCCGAAAGCGCCTATCGGGCCCGGGAGGCCGGGTTTGACGGCGTCCAGATTCACGCGGCCCACGGCTATCTGGTCTCCCAGTTCCTGTCCCCGGCGATGAACAAGCGGACCGACCAATGGGGTGGAAATGTAGAGAATAGGACCCGGTTCCTGATGGAGACCATCAAGCGCATCCGTCAAAAGGTCGGGACTGACTATCCGGTCTGGCTAAAGCTCAACTGTGAAGATTTCATTCCAAATGGACTCACTATAGCGGATACTATTTCCACCCTCAAACATCTAACCTCCAACCCCGTTAGAGATAGGTCATCCCAAAGGGATGACCGTGCCAATGATACTCAACGCATAAATTCTATCAAACACCCAAATACAGATGTTTCATCCAACGCTAAACCATGTATCTCTAACGGGGCGGACGCCATCGAAATCAGCGGCGGGGTCACCTTTACCGAGGTCATCCGCAAGGATATCTTATCGCCTGATAAGGAGGCCTATTTCCTTCCCCAGGCCAGGCAAATCAAACAGGCCATTCCCGAACTGCCCCTGATACTGGTCGGCGGCCTGAGAACCCGGGGTGTGATGGAGCAGTTATTGAGCGAACACAAGATGGACCTAGTGTCAATGAGCCGACCGTTCATCCGCAACCCCGAATTCGCCCTGACCCTGAAAAAAGGCGGCAAGACCTCGGACTGCATCTCCTGCAACCTGTGTCTGGGCGCCAAAAAAGAACCGGTCAAATGTAGAGCGTCTGAAGACTCCATTGCCAAATTAATCGAGCACTAAGCGCAGCGTGATACGGAACCCAAAGGGACCACGAAGCGAACTAAGCCATAGGCGCGCGCACGTAAAGTAATCAAATTCTCACCAACACTATTGCCTCCAATAAAGACAGGAATTCTGGCTTATCTCCAGGGGTAATTTTCAAGGATGCTTTTACAAACCTTGTAAATAAGCAGGTTAGAGAAAATAAAAAAAATATTAATAATTTTTTATTCCGGTAAGATTCTGGCTTATAAAACTTCACGTGGATAGATGGGTGATTCGGTGCAGATAGCAGTCTATCCAAGTGTAATCTACAGTCTAACCGCCTGTAGACAGCAGTTTAGCCGCCTGTGAATAGCAGGATAGCCGAGTGTAATCTACAGTTTAGCCGCCTGTAAATAGCAGTCCAGCCGAGTGTAATCTACAGTCCAGCCGCCTGTAAATAGCAGGCTAAGCCCGAATAATCATTAGTATAGTCGTGAGTAAGTAGCAGACTAAGCCCGAATAAGGCGTAGACTAACCCAGAGGGGGTAGAGGGTAGGGGGTATAGGGGGGTAGTATGGGGAATCCCCCCCCTCCAAACACCATGTAAAAGGCGCCTATCAGGAGGAAAAGGGGTATAAACCCTCTCTTTTAGCGTAAATTTATGCTAACCGCCCCGTCTTTATCGCTGGTATGGATGATGATATCCCTGGCCCGGCAGATTTCCAGGATGGACTCATCCGTTTCGTCACCGTCCGTATTTATGACTATCTCAGACGGGTTGACCCGGGTAATCAGCTCCTCCAGATAATGTCGGTCGGTTTTATCCTGTTTAATAGCAAATCCGTGATGCGGAATCTGGAGTATGTCCGCGCTCAGGTCATTGCCGCTGGCCAGCAGATTCTTGATGCCCTCGGCCTGGATGTCGCCGGTCAATAACAGCGCGCTGTTCTGGTAATGAATCTTGAACGCCAATGATAGGTCGTTTTCGTTGGAGAAGTCGCTTTCACCGGGCGGCCCTAAAACCTCAGCCAACACATCGCCGCTCCGATGCTCACGAGCGGAGCGCCCCGTATCCGAAGGCATCGGGACGCCCAGATTCACTACATCCCCCTGGCTGATGGCCGATACCCGAATTCCATAATGGCTGAATAACTGCATAGCCATTTTCCCCCAATAAGAATAAGTGAAATGCGGGCTGACCAGGACCTCTTTAACAGGGAATTTTTCCAGGATGCTCTGGACCCCGTTGATATGGTCCAGGTGTGAATGGGAAAGAATAAGCATATCTATCTTAGTGATGCCTTTTTTCCATAAGAACGGCGCAATGACCTGCTCCCCTACATCACGCGAGCCGAATGTGCCGCAGTCATAAAGGATGGTTTTGCCATTCGGGGTCTGGAGTACGAAACTGGCACCCTGCCGAACATCAAGCATGGTTAATTTTAAACCGTCATTCTTATGCGCCATCCCGGCGCTAAAAACCCATATGAAGAACCAGATGAGCATACCGGCCAACGCACAGATAAAATACCATTCCCGGATAAACTTTAATCTGCCCTTTATTAACCACATCAAAAACAACCCGTAAAATATCCACAGAAATGCTTTTGGGATATCCGGCAGATAAAAATAGGCACAGGGAATCCGGCTGAACATATCCACTACCCAAATCATGGCCCGGGTCAGGCCGGCCAGCAACGGCACAAACCAGGAATATATCCCAAGACCAGCCAGCGGCATATTGATAAATCCGAACAGCATTATCAGGAACACCAGCGGCGACAGCACGATATTGGCCAGGATTGACACCGGGGTTATCAGGTGGAAATACGCCAGCACCAACGGGAACACGCCCAGGGTGGCGGCGCAAGAAACGGCCACGGCATTGACCAGATATTTTTTGAGGATAATGCCCAGCCGCTCCCTTAAAGTCAACGGGACAAATGCCGGGATGTCTGTTCCGATATTCTTGTATCTCATCAATGCCAGTATGGACGTGGTAAAACTGACAATGGCTATGACCGAAAGAAAGGAGAGTTGGAAGCCCACGCTGAACACCTCCTGCGGATTATAGGCCGTGATAATCAACCCGGCCAGGGCCAGGGAATTAATCGGATTGGATTTGCGGATGAATATCTCCACCCCTAAATAGACCGTTATCATCACAAGGGAACGGGTCACCGGCGTGGACAGCCCGGTCAGAACCGCGTAGAGGACTGAGATGATAATCAACAGGATGGCCCGGTTCCGGCCGGTCACACCCAACCCGCCCAGGAGCAGGAACAGGAATCCGGCCACCATGGCCAGATGCAGTCCGCTGACCGAGAGATAATGAATTGTGCCGGTCTGCATAAAATCAGTTTCGATGGTATCAGGCACAGCCGGCCGCTCGCCCAGAATCAGCGCCTTGAGTAGTGATGCATTCTCTTTCCCTATGTCATTCCCGCGAAAGCGGGAATCCATATCGGGTCTGGATTCCTGCCTGCGCAGGAATGACGCTGAATCGCGTGTACTATCAGAATCATCTGCAAAGTCTTTATCAATTCTTTCAGCCAGGAAATTCCGGAACCGCTGCAACACGCCCCAGAACCAATTACCCTGTCCCTGAGCCAGGAGCGTGATATTGTCCGGACTTTTTATGCGCAGGGTCTTATAAATCCCCTGGCGACTGAGGTATTGTCCGTAATCGAATTCGCCCGGATTGCTCGGAGCACGCGGGGCGTAGATTTTACCCAGCATCCGGAGCCGGTTGCCGTATTTGACCTGCGGCAACTGGTCCGTCCGGTCCAGGCCATAGAAACTCACCCGAACCAGGCCGGACACAATATCTGACTGCCCAGCCCAGGATATGGCCTGGGCATTAATAACAAAACTGCCGGCCAGGTCATCCTTGCCTCCGGCCAGGAATTCGTTCTTGGCCTGATAATATATCGGTTCGTCTGTGACCACGCCCTCCAGATACACTGGCACATCGTCGTGCGGGAAATTGGCAATATGATTGGCCGGAACCTGCTGGGCAACAAATAGCCGGACTGAACCGACCAGAAAACACAATCCAATAAGAAGAATATCAGCCAGAACCGAATGGCGCAGGGATTTTACTATCAGGGTTATAATAAAGAACAGGGCGATTACAGCGGTAATTGATAATAACAAAGCAGTTGGTATGTGCAGGTAATCAAATACCGCAATACCGCTGATAAAGGCCAGGGCGAGCGGGAATAACGGTCGCGGCGTGTTTTCCATATTCTTTTAGCCACAAAGACACAACCCCCCGACCCCCTTTTCTAAGGGGGAGTGGTTAATAGATTCCCCCTTAATAAAGGGGGATTAAGGGGGTTGTATTCGTGTCTTAGTGCCTTGTGAGCGCCATAAGGGCGCCATGGCGCTTCGGCGCCAGTGGCAAATCATATTCTTGAATTTATCGTATAATCTCAAGTAATCCTCTGGCGTGAGTTGCTGGGGTCTCAGGTCCGGACGGATGCCGGAGGCGGCCAGGAGTTCCCCTATCTGACCCGGAGTCACCTTGACCTCGAGATTAGCCAGGGCGTTTTCCACCGCCCGACCCACAATCTTCCTCCGATACGAGAATATCAGTTTCAGGAACCGCTTGAGCGACCCATAATCCTGTTTCATAAACTTGGCTGTGAATGTCTTGACCGGGGTAATCTCAATCAGCGCCGACTGGACCTCAGGCCTGGGCCAGAATACATCAGGCGGCACCTTTTTGACCATCTTGACCTCAGCCAGGTATTGGCTGAGGATGCTGACCGAGCTGTAGTTATGCGCCCCGACAGGGGCCATCAGGCGCTGGGCTATCTCCAACTGGACCATGACCAGCAGACGGCTGATGGGCAACCCGGATTCCAGCAGGAGCATGATAATCGGCACCGCGGTCTTGTAAGGCAGGTTGGATACGACCTTTAGGTTCTTCACCTTCTTAATAGCTTTAAGCACCTCAGGGCTCAATCCCACTTCTTTCGGAGCCAGGATATTGCTCTGGATGAATTCCACATTATCCAGCGCGCCGTATAAATCGCGGGCTATCTGCATCATATCCGCGTCTATCTCCACGGCCCAGACCTGCTTCACCTCGTTAGCCAGGAGATGGGTGAGAATCCCGGGACCGGAGCCGATTTCCAGGACGCTGTCATCCTTGGTCAGTTCCGCGGTCTTGATGATGAAGTTAATGAAGTTGGTATCGAGCAGGAAGTTCTGGCCCAGGGTCTGCGAGGCGCGGAGATTCCTGGCCCGGAAGAGTTCTAATAGTTCTTGTTTATTCAAGCCCATAATTCAATCTTGCCACAGAGACACAGAGACCACAGAGCAATACATTGGGACGCAGATAAACGCAGATTTTACGGATTTAATCTACCTACTATTTCAAAGGAATAAATCCAGCTGAAACAATATTGAAAAATAAATAGACCCCCAATAAAATAAACGTGAATTTCCACGGGGTGAGCCATTTTTTATCCCGGTACGATAAAAAGGTGATACTTCCTAATAACACGCAGATAATCAGAGGGGAAACAGTAAAAACAATTCCTTTACCATAATAATTTGTGCTTATAAAACTAAATAACATTATCAACCACATACTGCATCCACAAATCAAGAAAGATAAAATATCCGCTAATATTATATTTAATGCAATTAGAAGCATGTAAATAGAAAATATCCCACCGACTATCAAACTACGTGTCAGGGCTTGCTTGTAGGTCATCTTCTCACCCATATATCCCCCCTTATCTGTGTAATCTGTGTCATCTGTGGTTTCTACTTCTTCTCCGCGTTCTTTGCGTCTCTGCGGTGCAACAGTTCCACGACCTTTTTGATATCCTCAGCCAGGGGCGCTTCCAGGGTCATGGGCGCCTTGGTCCGGGGATGGAAGAAGCTCAGTTTGGCTGCGTGTAACGCCTGGCGGTTGAGGATGCATTCGTTGTCGGCCTCCTCGACCCCGGTCCGGATATCGGACAAGAACAGCTCTTCCCTAATCCCGTAGGTCTTGTCGCAGACCACCGGATGGCCGATAGAGGCCAGATGCACCCGGATTTGATGGGTCCGGCCGGTCTTGGGCGCCACCCGAACCAATGAGAATCCGGTTAGAGACGGGTCATTCCGTTTTCCATGGATGACCTTCTTGACGGACTTTTTATCACGACCGGATTTCTCGCCGGATTTTATCTTATTGATTCTTTTAGCCGTATCATTTGCCTCTAACGAGGCGTGTCCTTCAAATCTTTCTAATACCTCGTAGAACGAGACGGCTTCGCGGCCCTTGCCGCCCTTGGCTGAGATAGCCATCTTCTTGTAGTCGCTGACGTGCCGGCCGATGGGTTTGTCTATCAGGTTGGAATCGGACCGGACGGATTTTTCCACCAGGGCGATGTATTCCTTCTGGGTCAGGCGCTTCTCAAACTGCTGGGAGAGATTATTATGGGACTGGACTGTCTTGGCGGCCAGAATCAGGCCGCTGGTTTCCTTGTCCAGCCGGTGGACTATACCGGGCCGGTAGATGGACATATCGCCGTCCCGGGACTTGACACCCTTGGGGATAGACGGGATGGGCAAAGTGCCGCAATGATGCAGGAGCGCATTGGCCAAGGTATGGGCCCAGTTTCCGCCGGCCGGATGGACCACCATGCCGGTCGGTTTGTTGATGGCGATAAATTCCGCGTCTTCATAGAGGATATTGAGCGGGATGTCCTCGGCAATCATCTGGGGCTTAATGACACCCGGCAGATTGACCTTAATCAGGTCGCCTTGGTGCAGTTGGTAAGATGGCTTACATATCCGGCCGGCTGGCTGGCTGCTCAAATACGATGAATGATTGCTGACAGTGACCAGCCCGTCCCTAATGAGTTTTTGGATGAGTGAGCGGGAATAGTCCGGGAAGCGCCGGGTCAGATAGATATCCAGCCGGTAATCCTCCAGGGCTGATTTATTGACCGCTATTTCCACGGGCGTGAGGTTGTCATAGTCCAGGTGCAGAGGTATCATGAAAATACATTACCAGATAAGAACCCCGACTTCAATACAAATCAAGAATATTCACCACAAAGACACAAAGGACACAAAGAACTCCGCAGAGACCGCGAAGCGAAATACTAAACACGAATCACACGAATAAAGACGAATGGCACGAATAATACAAATGTGTTTATAAGGAGACCTGGATTACTGATTGAGTAGATTCAGATAATAAGGCTTGTCGTGTTCGAAGACATAGAGCGCGGCAAAGACCCAGTTATCGCGCCAGCCGGGCGCGTGGAGTTTGCACCATTCCATAGCCACCTTATTGCGGTCCGGCGATGTCTTGGTCTTTTCGCCCTGATACCAGATTTCCTTTTCTATCTCGGCCAATTCGGTCTTGATTTCGGTGGCCGGATTGATGGAACGGGTTTTAAGAATATAGAGCTTTATGGCCAGCTCGTCGGTCGACGCATCTACACCCATATTCTTGAGTTCGTCTGACTTGAACTTCTTAATGGCATCTTTGTTCTTACGGATGAATTGCTCCAGGTCCTTGGCCAGATCGGCATACCGGCCCAGACAGTATTCCTGAGACAGTTTCTTCAGCTCGTCTGACATAAAGGTATATTGGCTAAACTTGGTTGTCTCTCCTGGTGCAGAACTCAGCATAATCTCATCTTGTTGCAATCTAATACCCTTAACTCACCCTCAATATACTATATCGGCAGATAATGTCAATAATAAAATAGAATAATTAGTTGCAACCACAGATTACACAGATTAATACTGATTGATAATTATCTGCGACTATCTGCGTCCTATTAGTATTATTCTTTCTCTGTGCCCTCTGTGTCTCTGTGGCTAATTCCTCTTGGCCAATATCCAGCCCAACAGGAACAGCAGACCGGCCCCGATAATAGGCCAATGGCCTAATTCCACGCGCTTGGTCTCCATCTGAGGAATCTGCTCAGGCCCGGGCAGGGCCGTATCCAACACCGTTATGCCGTTGTTGTCCGATTCGGCCTCATTGCACAGGCCCTCACCCAGGGTATAGTCCTTGGATATTGGATGGAGGTGATTTATCAGATTGGTCCAAAATATCGGGAACGAGGGCGTTAGGGTCCAGTCAGTTGGGTTGGCTTGCCCGTGCCATTCCAGAGGGAAGTTGAGAAACACCAGATGCCGCTCCCCTTTGCGCCATTCGCCGATAAGCACGCATTCATCGCCGGATGCGCCGCCGGCCGTAATAATCGGCTTGATGTATTCCTTTTCCCTGGGCAGGAGTTTCTGGGCGTATGATATATTATTAAAGACATTGGAGTCGCAGTATTTGAGGATAGGCGATGAGGTGTCTATGCCGGTTACCACCGGGCGCTCTAATCTGCCCTGATAGTCCCAGAAGGCCTTTGTCTCGGGGATACTATTTGTCACTATGGCCTGGGCCGGCAGAGAGATAGGAAGCGTCTCGTTGAATATAGTAATATCGCTGGCCTCGGATTTACTGTCCAGTGATACAGACGGGATTGCCTTTAAGACCTTAGTTAGCGCCGGATTATCTTTGCCTGAGGTCTTAATCCGGCAGGGCTGGGGCGGGAGTAGCAGCACCTGGTTGTCGCATTCCAAATCCACTAAATAATAGGGATAAAGGACTATTTTAAGGGCCGGTTTTTGCGGTAAGTTGATGTCCTTAAAGAAGATGTCCTTTTTCTGGTTGGTGCTAAGATTAATATCCTGATATCCTAATTTAATTCCCAGCCCATTCATTAAAGCTACGCTAATATCCGCTGGTAATGATGATGAATAGTTTTTAACTGTGACAAAGATGTCGTAGTAATCCTCTTTACCTGAAGTAGCCGTAGCTGAGGCATGAATAATCGCCCTGTTACTATAATAGCTGTCACCTACCAAAATCAAGTGGGGTTTGCTGGGAAATTTATTCAATATTGAATCGGACGGGAGTTTGTCAGAACAGAAATAGAATTCGCCTTTCACACCATGGACCAGGGACACCAGTGACTCCACATTAGAAGGAATTTCCATCAGGGCTATGTTATCTATAACATTAGATGTCTCATAACGTTTGAGTTGGATGAATGACTTCAGGGGTGGGGTTTGATAGAAAGAAACCGTGGTATCAGCCGGCGACTTGGCAATCACCTCTTTTATCTTATCTTTCATAAACTTCCAACGACTACTTTTAACAAAAGTACCGGGTGCTTTTATATGTTCATAGTTGTCACTCCCCATACTGGCTGAGTTGTCTATGAGGAAGACCAGATGGAGCGGTTCCCGCAGGGACTCTGTGAGTCGTGGCTGGGATAGCGCCAGAGACAGGCATATCACGGCCAGAATTTGCAGGAGCAGAATCAGATAGAGCCGGCTCTTTTGCCGGACCGGGGCCATAGTCAGCAGGCGTTCTATCTTTTTCCAGATAATTAAACTGCTGACCTCTCTGCGCTCAGGCCGCTGCCTTAATCGGTGCAGTATCAACACCGCGATGATGGCGGTCAGGGCCCATAAACCAACTGGGTTTTCCAATATCATGTTCATACTTGCCTGTCATGCTAAATTTATTTCAGCATCTCATTAGACCCTGAATCAAGTTCGCAGTCACGGTCGCTTCGCGTTCAGGGTGACATTTGAGTTACGTTATTATTTCAATAGTTCTCTTTTCTTAAGCATCCGGAATATCACATCCTCACTAGGCACAATCGTATCCAGATAGAAATATTTCATATCGTGCTTGAGGCAGAATTTATTCCAGTCCTCTGAGAAATCCAGAAAGGTATGGCGGTAGGCCTCAATGGTCTTGTCATCCAGCCAGACGGTCTGTTCCTCGGCTGACTCGGAATCACGCAGGCGGAAAAGCCCGCTGGCCTGTGGCATCTCATCAGCCCCGGCAGAGATGTGCATGATATTGATAATAAAACCCTTTTTGCTTAATCTCTGAAGAATCTTGCGGCTGGATTCTGGCTCGGTCTCAAACAGGTCTGAGAGGATAATCACGAATCCTTTTCTGGTAACTGCTCTATCCATCCGGGCCAGGGCCTCGGGCAGATTGGTCTGACCGGACGCCTTCAGTCCCTTTAGATATGTAAGCATCTCAAAGAGTTGCTTGCCGGAATGCAATGGCTTTGAGGCAATAAAGTTGCGCTGGTTAAAAGCCCAGAGCCGCACCGGCTGGGATGCCACCAGGCCGACATAGCCCAGAGCCGCGGCCATCTGACGACAGTAATCCATTTTGCCTGCCTGTTTGGTCTCATCCGGGCCGGACATGGATTGAGAGATATCAAGCAACAAATAAAGCGGCAGGGTCTGCTCGCTGGAAAATTCCTTGATATAAAGTTTTCCCAGGCGGGCAAAGGCGTTCCAATCCAGATAGCGGGTCTCGTCGCCCGGGGTATAGTCGCGGTGCCCGGCGAATTCTATCCGGCCGCCCTTCTGTTTCATGACCCGTTCGCCCACGGTGCCGGAGAAGAGCGTTTTCTTGATGACGAACCTCAATTGCTCCAGTTTGCGGATGAAGTCAGCGGAAAAGATGTCGTATTTTGTGGATGGTTTCATAAACGTTGTGCGTCCTGCGTCATCCCGCCTCGGCGGGACAACCCATAACTCATGCCGCACTTATTACCACATTATCCCTTATTATGCCACTATTTTTTGACTTGGTTTATATTTGTGGTATTATTTAGTAAGCAGATTGAACAGATTCGGCGGATTAAACAGATTTATTCATTCGCGAAACACTCACTATCCGCTTAATCAGTTTTATCCGATTAATCCGTTTACTCAATTAGAGGGGACCTAATATGTCAGGACATTCACATTGGTCAACGATCAAGCACAAGAAAGGCGCAGCCGACGCCAAGAAAGGCAAACAGTTCTCCAAGGTGGCCCGCCTGATAATGGTGGCGGCCCGGGAAGGCGGCTCCGACCCCAAAACCAATATGAAACTCCAGCTGGCTATAGAAAAAGGCCGGGCGGTCAATATGCCCAATGAGAATGTGGAGCGGGCTATCAAGAAAGGCGCGGGCGAAACTGGCGGCGTGATATTGGAAACCGTGCTCTATGAGGGCTACGGACCGGGCGGCGCCGCGGTCATGGCCGAGGCGTTAACCGACAGCCGCAACCGGACGGCCCCTGAAATCAGGAAGATATTTGAACAGCACAACAGCCGACTGGGCGAAACCAATTCGGTCAACTGGTTTTTCGAGCGCAAAGGTATCATCACCATTCCGGCCGGGAAAATCAAAGAGGATGACCTGATTAGCGCGGCCCTGGACGCCGGCGCCGAGGACGTGCGCAACGAAGGCGATATCTTTGAAGTCGTCACCGACCCCAGGGAGGTGGAAAAAATCAAAGCCGCCCTGAAGCAAAAGGGATTCGCCTATACCACCGGCGAAGCCACCCTGGTACCCAAGAATTACGTAACCCTGAGCAAGACGGACGGCGATAAGATTATCAAACTCCTGGATGCGCTGGAAGACAACGACGATGTCCAGAATATCTATTCCAATTTTGATATAGCGGAATAAATTATGGGTATAGAACGATTGGCTTTAAAAGGCATCAAGGGCATTGCCTTAGGCGAGATGTTCCATATCAATTACGGCGAGATGGCCACCATCGGCCGCGGGCGCGAATGCTCCATCTCATACCGCAAGTTCAAGAAATATCCCAAGAGAGATGACAAAAACAAGGATTTATTATCGGTTTCGCGCAAGCATCTGAGAATCACCTTTTATAACTCGCACTCGATAGAATTAAAAGACCTCAGCGCCAACGGCACCTATATCAACGGCAAGCCGATTATCAAACGTATCTTTATCACAGATATCGCCACCAGCAAGACGCCGTATGAGTTAAAACTCGGGCCGAACGAGACATTTCTCCTGACCGCAGAACATACTTAAATGAAACAGCGCCGGACCATTGTTATCACCATGGGCGACCCTAAGGGCATCGGACCTGAAATCATCATCAAGACATTGACTTCAGAAAGCATCAGTAATCTGCTACCTGCCCGACTCCAGCCCGACCAAGCCGTTCTGGCGGATCGTCATTCAGGCGGGTCAGAATTCAGTTTCCTGGTTATCGGATCATCTGGCGTCCTGTCTCAGACCGCCAAGACGCTCAAGACAACTTTTAATCCGGTGCTGCTAAAGAAACCGGAACCCATATCCAAGGAAGAAGGCGATATTTTTCTCTACGAGCCGGTGACGGCTGAGAAATCGCGAGGCGGGCTGGATTATATCCTGACTGCGATTGATGTGATGAAGTCACATCCGGCTGCGGCTTTGGTAACGGCGCCGGTCAGCAAGGAAGGCGTAAACAAGACCGGATTCAATTTTATCGGGCATACGGAACTGCTGGCCCAGAAGACACTGTCACGCAAGGTTACAATGATGTTCGTTGCGCCGCGGTTAAAGGTGGCGCTGGTGACCACGCATATCGCCTATAAAAAGGTGCTGCTTTATCTGACCACGGATAAGATTTTCTCAACCATAGAACAGACCGATGACGGATTGAGGAAATATTTCAAGGTGGCCCAGCCGAGAATAGCGGTCTGCGGCCTGAACCCGCACGTCGGCGAAGGTAAGGCATTCGGCAATGAGGAATCCAAGATTATAGAACCGGCCATAAAACTGGCCCGGGAACGGAAGATTAACTGCACCGGCCCTGCCCCGGCTGACAGCATCTTCCACCGGGCGGTCCAGGGTGAGTTTGACGCGGTCGTGGCGCTTTACCACGACCAGGGCCTGATACCCATAAAGACACTGGCATTCTCTGAGGCGGTCCAGGTAACGTTGGGTCTGCCCTTTATCAGGACCTCGCCGGCGCACGGCGTGGCCTATGACATCGCCGGCAAGGGCATTGCCAATCCGGACTCAATGATTGAAGCCATCAAACTGGCCGCATCTATGGGCAATCAAGGCGGGTCACTGTTCGGTGCTGACTGAGATTACAATCTCTCACCTACGCAACAACACTATTCTCCCCGCCCATTCAGGCGAGGTTTGCCACAGGCGACAACGCATCTTTCAGAAGCACGATGCCTTTTAGTTTGTTCTGGGCGTCCACCACCGGCAGGGCCGTAAAATTGTATTTGCGAATCAGGTCCACTATCTTGTGTTGCCTAGTCAACGGTTTGACTTTGATTATCTTGGTGGTCATTATGTCGGATAGTTTCTGGGGTGCGGCAGAAACGCTCGCCTGAACAGCGCCGTCGGGCAGGCCGGCAGCTGGCGACTCGGCTCCGCTATGCTCCACTGACAAAGGAGTCAATTGATGGGGCTGTGGAACCGCCTCAGCCCCGCTATAAGCAGCGGGACTCCGCTGCGGCTCCGCCAGTTTGGCATTAGATTTACCCTGAGCCATCAATCCCTTCGGGATAACTGGCTGTAACGCTTTTTCCTCGCTAACAGCCAGTAATAACTTTCTTACGGGAATCACGCCCAGAAGATTTTGTTCGGCATCCACCGCATAAATATGGTAGAAATACAGGTCGGAGGATGACGCTATCATCTCGTTAAATCTGGCAAAGGCCTCGGCCACGGTTAAATCCTTATTCAGGGCGATATACTGGGTGGTCATCAAAGCGCCGGCGGTCTGCTCCGGATGTAGCAATAATCCCTTTATCTTATCCGCCTTTTCCGGGGTTAACTGCCTGATGACTTCGTCCGCCCTTCTGCGTCCCAGGTGATTAAGCAAATCAGCCAATTTATTGTCGGGCATCAGCGCGATAATCTTTGCCCGCCTGGTTTTATCCAGCGACTCAAATAATTCCTTCTGAACCTGTGGATTTAGTTCCACGATAGCGTCCGAGGCAATATTGATATCCAATAACTTGAACATGGCGATTCGCTCATCGCGGTTAATATCATTAATAATATCAGCCATATCGGCCGGATTAATATCGGTAAAACACTGGTAGGACGG
The DNA here is from genome assembly GCA_038059695.1 of Planctomycetota bacterium. Taxonomy (GTDB): domain Bacteria; phylum Planctomycetota; class MHYJ01; order JACQXL01; family JACQXL01; genus JACRIK01. The sequence goes on along the minus strand of JBBTIZ010000025.1, from coordinate 16,394 downwards.
GGCCAGGGCCAGGGTATCGGTCTTTCTCTCGCCGCTCTGGGGGAGCGGGCTGACATATTTCCAGGAGACAAACCGCTCATTGGGCTTGTAGGAAAACACCCATTCCATTACCGTATCCAGCAGCTCCAGCCAGCCCAGGCGCCGGACAATCCCCCTGAATCCGATATCCACATGCACCACCCAGATATAGTTCTTTTCCTTTAATAGGTGGATATCATTAACCCGGACTACCTTGCAACCGGCTGTATCAAGAATCTGCTTGTCCAGAAAGGTCTCCCGAACCAATAAGGTAACGCCGTTAGCGCCATCAGTGATGGGCTCTATGAATTCCTCCACCACGGCATCGCTTTTAAGATAGAGATGTTTTATGGGCAACTCAAACGGCTCAAGACCGGTGATGGGTATTTTCAGACGCTGGCCGAACAATCCGCGAGTCACCACCAGCGCAGTTATTTCAGGATATATCTTGGCCGGACTGGTCAGGATTACTATGTCAATAATCCGGCCCAAAGTTTCTCCGCTGCCCTTTTTGACCTTCTTGTCCAGTATATCAGAGAGAAAGAAGAAATATTTGGTTTCGGAAAGCATATAGATTATCTATATAGAAAATGGTTAACCCCGTTAGAGATAAAGATTATTTTATCATAGGCCATTTCTGAACACTATCTTTAGACAAAATAGAGTTCCGTGTTTCCGGTTTACGCCCAGTGGGCTGTCTCTAACGGGGTTAATATCTTTTTCTGGGTTTCTATAAGTTCCGCGATGCCCTTTTTGGCCAGGGCTATCATTTCAATAAGATTACTTTGGGAAAATGGTTTGTTTTCAGCCGTGCCCTGGATTTCAATAATCTCCTCCTTGTCGGTCATGACCACATTCATATCCACCTCGGCTCTGGAATCCTCGGCATAAGCCAGGTCCAGCATAAGTTCACCATTAACCTTACCCACGCTCACAGCGGCCAGGTAATTACGAATCGGGTTCTTAATGAGCAACTGCTCTTTCATCATCTTCTTGACGGCAATAGAAAGAGCGATAAAAGAGCCGGTGATAGCCGCGGTGCGCGTTCCGCCGTCGGCCTGGAGGACATCGCAATCAATCCAGATGGTCTTTTCGCCCAGGAGTTCCATATCCACCACGGCCCTCAAGGCCCGGCCGATAAGCCGTTGAATCTCAAATGTCCGGCCGTCCGCCCGGCCGCTTCTGGCCTCGCGCGGCTTGCGCTGGCTGGTCGAACCGGGCAGCATTCCGTATTCCGCGGTCACCCAGCCCTTGCCTTTATCTTTAAGAAAATCAGGAACTTTTAAATCCCAGTTGGCCGTGCACAACACCTTGGTCTTGCCCAGTTCAATCAGGGCTGAACCCGGCGTTGATGACACAAAACCGGTGGTGATTTTCACCGGGCGCAGTTCGTCTGTCTTACGGTTATCAAGACGCATTAAATTCCTATTTCTGTATCAGTTCGTTATAGGCGCCGTCCAAACTCCGACGGGTCTTCTTTGATTTCTCGTCTTTACCGGTATATTTCTCAGCCGCATTATTTATCGGCTCCAGGGCTGACTTGTCGCCTATATCCCTCAGGGTCTTTGCCGTCATAACCTGCACATCCGGGTCTGTAGAATTCTCCAGGAGCTCAATCAGGCGCGGAGTAACCTTTTTGCCCATCCGACCTAAGATAACCATTCCCTGATTTCTGAGAAACGGATCCTCTGATTGAACGAGGCAATCGTTAATAAGCGATTCCACCGCCGAGTCGCCCAATTCAAGCAGACAATTCTGGGCTGATTCACGGGGTGTTTCATGATCATCCTTTAATAACCTTATCAAGTCAGGAATGGCCTTTGCCTTAATGAGGTCGGTCAGGCCTTTAGCAGCCCTGGCGCGAACATCCGCGCTCTTGTCTTTAAACGCCTTTTTGATAGGACTTTCGGCGGACTTGTCGCCTATCTTTCCCAAGGTCAAGCAGCAATAAGCCCGGACCATATCGTCCGAATCATTATCCAGATGACGAATAAGCGGGTCTACGGCTTTGGTCCCCATATCTGCCAGCATTTTCATATAATTATCACGCGTCGGCGCCTTCTGGTCGCTGCCCATGGTCTTGATATAATGTTCTATTTCCTGAGCTTCGCTCTTACCGCAGCCGCATAAAATTGCGATGGTTCCGGCCAGCCCCAATGCCAACCCGGCTATTATATTGCGTCTCTTCATCATACATTACCTCCTAATCTTTGCGCCAGCAAGGACTATTCCTTATATGGCTCTTGATTTTATCGCGGTTATTTATTGCCAATAATCTATATTCTTAATAAGATATTGTCAACCCCGTTAGAGATATGCCGTCCCAAAGGGACGACCGTTTATAACAACAATAACCAACTAAAGAATATACACAATTTCAAGTTTATGTTGTGTAAAATATATTATACTATCCATCTCTAACGGGGTCAACATAAATTGAGTTTTAGATGGGTGAAATCACGCCATGATATATCAGCGGAGTGGGATAAGAATTATGTAACGGTCTAATCCCGACAAAAACCCTGCCCGAATGACATTCGTTCAGGCGGGTGCCGGGATAAGAGCCAGTAACGGTCTTTCGCCCCTTTGGGTCGAAATCCCTAACTGGCTCTAAAAGGAGATAAAATATGCCTAAAAAAATATCCGCTCCAATAACGGCTTCTGATAATTTCCTGTCCAAACAGACGCTGTTGGTTCTCTCACCGCACGCAGACGATGAGGCCTACGGCTGCGCCGGCACCATCGCTAAAATCAAGGAACTGGGCGGTAAGGTCTATATTATGGTATTTTCCATTGCCGACCTCTGGCAATACACCAAGAAATACACCTTTGTGAAGAAAGAAATCCGCGCCCAGGAATTTGCCCGGACGGCTGAATTCCTCAAGGTGGATGGCTATGATATCATCTTCAAGGAAAGCGATAAACACCTGCGGCTGGACGCCATTCCGCGCCGGGATTTGGTGTCCATTATTGAACGGGACAGCAAAGTAGCGCTGGATAAAATCAAACCGACCATGGTGGCTTTACCGGCTGTTTCATATAACCAGGACCACTGCGCTATTTTCCAGGCCGGCTTTACGGCCTGCCGGCCCAGAGGCGTGGAAGACAACCTTAATTTCCCGCGCATTGTCCTGGCCTATGATAACCCCACGCTTTTCTGGAATGTGGAACACGAGAAATTCCATCCCAATTTCTACGTGGATATCTCAAAGTATTGGGGCACCAAAATCAAGGCGCTGGCGTTTCACCAGTCGCAATTAAAACCACGTCTGCATCATTGCAGTTTAGAGAGTTTGGAGCATCTGGTCAAACTGCGCGGCAAGGAGATTTCAGTTGAAGCCGCCGAGGCGTTTACGTGTTACAGGTTCGTGTGCTAACCCCGTTAGAGGTAGGTCGCCTTTGGGCGACCGTGAAACGGAAATACCAGCTCTACTTTATCTAAAGAAAATGCGAAAGAAACTGACTCGGATAAAATAAGTTTTACCTCTAACGGGGTGAACCCATACGCTATATTATGATAAAACATTCATGCCCCACTATCGGACAGGCAGAAGTTCAAGCCCTGAGTTCTGTCCTGAAGAGCAAGCATCTGGCCCAGGGTAACGTTGTCCGTAAATTTGAGGATTCGGTTGTCAAGTATTTAGGCGGGAGAAACATTTCCGCCATCCCGCCGAAGCGGGACGGCGGAAAGGCGGTTGCGGTCAATTCCGGCTCCAGCGCCCTGCATCTGGCCCTGCTTTCATTAGGCGTCTCCAAAGGAGCAGAGGTTATCATCCCAAGTTATGTCTGCTCTGCGGTATTAAATGCGGTTAATTACACCGGCGCCAAACCGGTTCTGGCGGACATCAACGAAAACGATTTCAATCTTAGTGTTGAGTCAGTCAAGAAAAAGATAACCAAGCGCACCAGGGCGATTATCGTGGCGCATCTCTTCGGATTCCCGGCCGGGATAAATAAATTCCTGTCGTTAGGCATCCCAATTATAGAGGACTGCGCCCAAAGCATCGGGGCTGTCTATCATAATAAGTCCGCCACGGCGGATCTGCCGAAGGCACGACCGGTAGGCACATTCGGGAAAATATCCGTCTTCTCTTTCTATGCCACTAAGATGCTCGCCACCGGCTACGGCGGAATGGTTATATCACAGGACAGCAAACTCGCCGATAAGATTCGCGACCTGATTGATTATGACAATAGAAATGATTATATCACCAGATACAATTATCAGATGTCTGACCTCTGTGCAGCGCTGGGGTTAAGCCAGTTAAGTCAGTTAGACCGTTTTATCCAAAGACGCCGCGAGATAGCATCACACTACACTCGTTATCTATCATCCCTCAATCTTGCAACTTTAATCTTACCGCTGGAACAACCCGATACCACCTCTGTCTTCTATCGTTATGTCATCAGACATCCCAAGGCGGATAAGATTATCCTTTGCCTTAACCGCGCAGGCATAGAGGCCAAAAAGCCGGTCTATAAGCCGCTCCATCGCTATTTCGGGCTCACCCCGTTAGAAAGACCCGTAATGAATTCGTCAGGCAGGATATCGTTATCACCTTTATCGTTGAACTTTCTAACGGGGCTCAATCCCAAGGATTTCCCGAATGCCGAACAAGCCCAGCGCAGCGCCATATCACTCCCCATCTATCCTGCACTGACCGATAAAGACCGGAATTATATTACAGATAATCTCGTCAAAATATTGAAAAGTATTTGACGATATGCTATTTAGTGGCTCTAATCTCAAAAGGAACGAATAGGAGTTTATTATATGAAATACGCTGTAATTAGAATGGGTTCAAAACAATTCCAGATGGAAGAGGGCAAGACCGTCCTGGTGGACCTGCAGAAAGAAGAGGCAGGCAAGGAAATGACATTTTCTGAGGTGGTGCTTTATGTGGACGGCGATAATGTCAAGATTGGCGCGCCCCTGGTTACGGGAGTCAAGGTCATCGGCCAGGCCGGCGAGATGGTCAAGGATAAAAAGGTCACCACCGGCAAATTACGCAAACGCGAGGGCTATCGCCGGACCTACGGACACCGCACTAAATATACGCCGGTAAAGGTTACCCAGATTGTGGCCGGATAGTTCAGCGTTGTGTGTCGTGCGTTAGGAATCTGGCGTAAGACGCTGAACGCTTAACGTAAACTCATGACGCATAACGCAAGACGCAGAACACAACTTATTGTTGTTTTAATATCTGTTTTCCTCGTTCCATACCTCGCCTTCAGTAAACCGCCGGCTAAAAGTACCCCCGCATCAAAACCATCTACCCAGACCGGCAAGGAAAAACAGCCCAGCCAGCCGCCGCCCATATCAGCGCCGGCCAACACATTCCACCACGTTGCCGGCTCAATCCATCTCCAGACGCCGGTCAGCGGCGGAAAAAGAACATTTAACGACTACCTCCAATTAGCCCGCCAAAATGAAATCGGGATTCTGGTCGTAACCGACCACGACACCCAGAAATACCAATACGGACTCTGGCCCCTGCGCGGATTAATCAGTAAAACCGTTGACGAGCCGTCCGTATTCAAATACGGCGTGGAAAATTACTTCAAACTCATTCAGCAGGCAAATTCTCTTGCCAATGACATTATCCTAATTGACGGCGTGGAATCAATGCCGTTTTATTACTGGAGCGGCAGTTACTTCAGGGGCACCCTGGCCCTCAATGACCGGGGCAAGCATATGCTGGTCATCGGGATGAACGATGTCAACGCCTATAAAGACCTGCCCCTGATAGGCAATGACAAATCACGATTCAACCAGTATGACGGACCCCAGGGCTATGCGCCCTACCAGGACCTGATTAACTATGTCAATTCCAAGGGCGGCTTAACCTTCTGGGCGCATCCTGAAGCCAAGGAATCCAAATCCATCCAGAAGATTATCGTCAATACCCTGGCATATCCTGAATGCGTCAAGGCCACCACCAACTATACCGGCTTCGGGATATTCTGGGAGGGCTACCAGAAAATCGGACTGCCCAACGGCGCCTGGGACGAGGTATTACGGGAATATTGTGACGGCCGGCGCGCCAACCCGGCCTGGGCCATCGGTGAAACGGACGACTACGGCGACAAGGATATCTCCCGGCTGGTGACGGTCTTTATGCTCAAAGAGAAAACATATAAATCCGCCCTTGACGCCCTGAAAACCGGCAAAACCTATACGGTTCTTAAATCAGCTGATTTACCGCCTCTGATGCTGGATGATTTCTGCGTGTATGATACGGCTCAACCTAATATCGCATATTCCGGTGATGAACTGGTTACTTCATCAACCCCAACCATCAGGATAAAAATCTCGTTCAAGAATGGCGCGAGCACATCAGGGAAATCGCCCAAGACAAAGGCAACGTTAAAGGTCATCAGGCAGGGCAAGGTGATAAAGGAAGTCAACCAGACGCTGCCCATAACCCTGAGTTTCAAGGACAACTACAAACCAACGAGAGTAGGCGAGCGCATCTATTACCGGCTGGAAGTAATAGACGAAAAGAACGGCCGGCTTATCTCAAATCCGATATTTCTTAGAGCCAGTTAGAGCCCTCCCAGGATAAACTCCACGAATCTATTGGTGATATTCGCGTTTACTATTCACCCTCTAATATAACCACGGCCATGGCATAATCCTTGGTATGGGTGAGCGAAAGATGGGTGCGGGTCACTTTGAGTTTCCAGCAGATTGATTTAGCTTTGCCGGATAACCTCAAATTGCGAATTACTAATTGCGAATTGCGAGTTTTATTATTTACCACTTCTACTCCATTCCATTTCGGGCTTTGGGCTGTGCCCCATCCGGTGCCGATGGCTTTAAGAAACGCCTCCTTGGCCGCAAAGCGGGCCGCAAATGACTCGGCCGGGTTCTTCTTACTGCGGCAATATTTCATCTCCTGAGCGGTAAAAATACGCCCAAGATTCGTTTTGTTTAACAATGCCTTTATCCGTTTGACTTCAATTAGGTCTATGCCTATACCGATAATCATAAATCGGGATACTTCATTTCAACAGTGACTTTTAAGAGAGTTATCAAATCCCCCTTTTGCAAAGGGGGAAATAGGGGGATTAGAAAAGAATCGTCTCTCTTACAGGTCTCGTCCAAGTCACTGTTAAACAGGTATTATTTTAATCCCAGCAACTCCACCTCAAACACCAGGGTGGCATTAGGCGGAATGAGATTACCCGCGCCCCGGGCGCCATAACCCAAATCAGACGGTATCGTCAGCTTGCGCTTGCCGCCGATTTTCATCCCGGCTACGCCTTCATCCCAGCCCCTAATGACCCGGCCTGCCCCAAGCGGAAATTCAAACGGCTGGCCCCGGTCTTTGGAGGAATCAAACTTTGTCCCGTTGGTCAGCCAGCCGGTGTAATGCACTGAGACATTCATTCCGGACTTGGCCTCGGCCCCGGTTCCGACTATCTGGTCAACATATTGCAATCCGGTGGCCGTGGTTACAATCTTCTCATCTGCCGGTTGTTTTGGACTCATTTTAGAAAACTCCTCTCTCATTTGTTCTAATTCTTTTTTGCTCTTTTCTAATTCTACCATAGTTTGTGCTAAATCTGCTTTAACCTTTGTATATTCCGTCTTAATCTGCGATAGTTCCGTCCTGGCCGTTTCCAATTCCGCTATAATCAGCGCAAAATTCGCTTTATCTTTTTCCCTTTCTGCTTTAAGTTGCGCCGATTCCGCCTTATCTTTTTCCTTCTCAGCTCTAAGTTGCACCAGTTCTGCTTTCCCCGCGCAGCCGGATATAACCACTATCGCCAAGGTAATAAAAGTTGCGAGAAAATAAAATCTCTTCATATACTCCTCCTCTGATAAAAGTATATTAAGTTTGACAGCCCGCGTCAAAATAAATAAGATAAATTAAGGTGAGTCCCGCACATAAGATTTATGTGCGGGATAAGAGCCAGTGAGCGCCATAAGGGCGTCATGGCGCTTCGGCGCCATAAGTCGCGGAGTTTATCCCGCTTCGGCGGGGCTCCTAACTGGCTCTAAAAGGAAACGGATTTTATGAACTTCAGTGAATACCATTCGCATAAGTGGTCCAAGAACTTATCCGAGGTGAAAAGGCAATCTCAAGGAATTAATAGCGCCAAAGACATCAACCAGGCAAAGGAAAAACTGGCGCTCCTCTATAACGGCGACTTCAGCCGCCCCGATAAGATATTCCCGGGTCTAAAGGTAATGGCCATCTTCTGGAAGGCCGAGGAAGAAATGATGCGCTGTAGGTTTGAAACCAAGGAAAGAGCGGCCCAGGACCTCCATCTGACCGAGACCGATGAATTCAGGAACAACCTCAAGAATGTCTGGCAAAAATATACCGAGGATATATCCACGCTGGTTAAAAAGCATTCCCTGCTTGATGCTAAAACCGCCGGCGCCATCATAAGCAAGTATCCGCCCCGGATGGACTCCGACTGGAGCGATGTCCTCAAGGGTCTGATGAGCCAGACCGAGGAGACCGTCAAGAATGGCAAAATATCCGACACCCTGATAGATAACTGGCTGGCCTTTTGCCTGGATGGCATTCTGGCCTATAATTTCGGATTGGCCCGCCAGGCCGTGCTTTCGGCAATGATTATCACTAAATTCTCCGAGGATAAATTAAAGCAAATCGTAGAGGCCTCAAGGGACGAATACGGCTGGCTGGTCAGTAAGAAATTCTTCGTTGAGGTCTTCCCGGCCGCCGGCATCACCGATGTAACGGACCTGCAGACCATCGGCCGGTACGGAATGTTCTCAGACCAGGATTTGACCACCTCGGAGACACTTCCGCCTCCGGAAAAGCGCGCCACTGAACCCAAGATAAAACGCACCGAGTTCTTCAACTGCCAGGAATTCAGCATGTTTGAAACCACCTTTAAGATGCTCGGGGTAAAGATAAAACATATCGGCATTGCCATGTGCCCCTATTGCGAGGAACACGGCAAGAAGAACGTCCAGATATTTGTCCCGCCCAGTATGAGACCTGAGATCAAGATGACCACCTCGCTGGGCATGGGCAACAAATCCTGCGTCTTTGAGACCAAACTCTATCCGGCCGACGATATGGAAAGATTTATGCAGGCCCAGGAAAAGGTGTTCGGAGGACAATTCTAATAATTAGAAAGGTAATTGTATGCGATTAAAAGACAAGGTCGCCATCATCACCGGCGCCGGTTCGGGCATCGGCCAGGCCAGCGCCATTATGTTCGCCCGCGAAGGCGCCAAGGTCACCGTGGCTGACTATAACATCAAGGGCGCCGAGGAAACCGCCCAGAAGATTAACGACGAGATGAAGAAAAAAGTCGCTATTGCCTTCAAGGTGGACATCTCCAAGGAAGACCAGGTTGATAATATGGTCAAGCAGACGGTTGAGGAATTCGGCACGGTGGATATCCTGGTCAATAACGCCGGCATCAACGAATTTATCCCGTTCCCGCTGGTTCAGCCCGATGACATCCGGAAGATAATGGACGTGAATTTTATGGGCGCATTCCTGTGCGTCAAGGCCGTCCTGCCCATTATGACCGAAAAGATGTACGGGAAGATTGTTAACGTCACTTCCGTGATGTCGGTCATCGCCGGCAAGGGCCAGGCCGCTTATAATGCCTCCAAGGGCGCCTTAAAGATGCTCACCCAGGCCATGGCCGTTGACCTGGGCTGTTACAACATCAATATCAATGCAGTCGGGCCGGGTATGACCCGAACCACATTAACTAAGCAACTATTTTCCAATCCGGACCGGGTGAAATGGTTTGAGGAAAAGATACCCATGGGCCGGCTGGGCGACCCGGAAGATATTGCCCCGGCCATTTTGTTCCTGGCGTCTGATGAAGCCAGGTATATTACGGGCGAGACCATCTTCGTGGACGGCGGAATGATAGCCACGAGATAACGGAATCAATCTGTAATTTATTGACCCAATTAAAGATAGTTGATAAATAAACAGTTGTAATAACCATAAACTCAAAAGAAAGGAAATATTGTTATGGAAGCTAACTGGATGACGTTCAGCACTATCGGGATTATCGTATTATTAATAGCCCTCTTTGTCGTGGCCATCATATTCATGCGGTTTGGATTTCTCTGGCTGCAGGCGCTGCTCTCCGGCGCGTCCGTGGCCATATTGGATTTGGTCGGGATGTGGTTCCGTAAAGTTGATGCCCATGTGATAGTAATAAACCGCATCAATGCGGTAAAGGCCGGATTAAATATACCCACTTCAATGCTTGAGGCCCATTATCTGGCCGGCGGAAATGTTACCAAGGTAGTTCGTTCAGTTATTGCCGCCAATAAAGCCGGTATCCACCTGACCATAGAAAGAGCCATGGCCATTGACTTGGCCGGCCGCGATGTCCTTGATGCGGTCCACACCAGCGTGCTGCCCAAAGTAATTGATTGCCCGGCCCAAAGAGATGGCCGGGCCACCATAGATGCCGTAGCCAAGGATGGCATCCAGTTACGGGCCCGGGCCCGGGTTACGGTCCGCACCAATCTGGACCGCCTGGTCGGCGGCGCCACTGAAGAAACCATCATCGCCCGGGTTGGCGAAGGCATTGTCAGCACCATCGGCTCGGCAGAAAGTTATAAAGTCGTGCTGGAAAGCCCGGATTCCATCTCCAAGACAGTCCTGGGAAAGGGCTTAGATGCAGGCAGCGCCTTTGAAATACTTTCTATTGATATCGCCGATGTGGATGTGGGCGAGAATATCGGCGCCAAACTGCAGGCCGACCAGGCCGCCGCAGACCTGAAAGTAGCCCAGGCCAAGGCCGAAACCAGACGGGCCATGGCCGTGGCTCTGGAACAGGAAATGAAGGCCAAGACCCAGGAAATGAGGGCCAAGGTCGTGGAAGCCGAAGCCGAAGTGCCCAAGGGTATTTCCCAGGCGTTCCGCGAAGGCAAACTCGGCGTAATGGATTATTATTCGCTCCGCAATATCCAGGCGGATACGGATATGAGGCAATCTATTGCCCAGCCACCGGCATCCGGCAAACCGCCTAAGGAAAGCCATTAAATAAAGCCAGGATGAGGGTTAGCAAGTATTATTACTGCGCTGTCACTCTTGCCCTGGCTTTCTTCATTACTACCTGGTATATCCTTTATGCGCATACATCCCCGACCGAACGACCGAATGGTCGGGCAAGCCCGCTTTCATCTGACATAGACGCTCTCATCTCCAAATATACCTTAGAAAAAGCAACTATCGCCATCAAGGTCATAACCCTGTCCGCCAGAGGCGAGACGTCGCCTTTCCCGACCCCATTGGTTCGGGACGGGGCGGGCGCGCCTGATAATAAAACCGTCTATGAAAGAAACGCCGATGCGCCGATGGTCATCGCATCAAACACCAAGCTGTTTTCCACAGCCGCGGCGCTTTGCAAACTCGGGCCTGATTTCAAGTTCACTACTTCTATTTCTTACGACGGCGTTATAACAGGCAATACCCTGCAAGGTAAACTGGTGGTCTGGAGCAACGGCGACCCGAACATCTCCGGCCGGTTTCATAATGATAACCCTGCAGCTGTCTTTGAACAATGGGCTGGTGATTTAAGTAAATTGGGGGTGGAAAATATAACGGGCGATATCATCCTTGATAACAGCGCCTTTGACGACGAGAATTATATTCCGGCCTGGCCTAAAGAACAATTTACCTACTGGTATTGCGCCCCGATATCGGCCATCTCATTTAACGACAATTGCGTTGAGATTACGGTATCGGTCAATCATAAATCTGATAAAATCAATTATACCGTCTCGCCGCCCACTAAATATATCCATATTTCTCCGGATGTAGTTCTGGATAAAAAGATATCCGAGAACCAGATTACCTTTTACCGCATTCCCGAGACAAACAATATCACTATCAAAGGCAGGATGTCTGCCCGGGGTATCCCTGAAAGGGAATTTGTAACCGTGGTTAATCCGGCCTTATTCTTCGGAACCGTCTTACAGGAAACCCTTGAAGCCAGGGGAATCGCAGTAGGCGGCAAGATTTTATGCGCTGACAAACCGTATGCCGGCAAGGGAATAACCCAGATAAGTGAAGTTCAGACAAACTTGGCTCAGACAATAAACGTGGTTAACAAACGCAGCCAAAATTTCTATGCCGAGCAGATTCTTAAAACATTGGCTTATCACGACAAAGGAAAAGGCACTTTCAGCGGCGGATTAAATATTATCCGCTCTTTCCTTTCCAACGAGGTCGGGTTAAAAGAGGGAGCATTCTCCATAGCGGACGGTTGCGGGCTTTCCAAAAAGAGTTCCTTCTCGGCCAGCCAGATAATCAATCTTCTATCTTATATGAATCGCCATAAATATTCTTCTATATTCAGCGAGTCGCTCAATAGCGAGAAATGGCCGCCTAAAAACGGCAAGTCCATCCGGGTCAAGACCGGCTATATCAGGAATGCCCTGGCCCTGTCCGGCTACATCTCGCAAAACGGCAATGATTACGCTTTCTCGTTTATTATCAATAACTTTGAGGGCTCGCCGTCCGGGCTACAGAGAGCCGAACAATTCCGCGATGAACTTGTTCAATTACTCCAAAAATAATCATACAAACTCATTGACCCTGTTAGATATTTTTAGTAGGAAGTATGTCGTAAAACAAACCCGTAAAGTAGGGTTAACAGCATTCGGCTACTATCTGATAACTACTATTTTCTGACCAATGAGAATTGCCTATTTTGACTGTTCCTCAGGCGCCAGCGGTGATATGATTCTCTCCGCCTTGCTGGACAGCGGATTCCCGTTGGCCAAACTTAAATCATCGCTCCAGCCGCTGATTAAGCCGTTTAAGGTCAAACTGTCACTCAAACGGGTGGAACGTTGCGGTTTGAGCGGATTAAAGATTGATATCAAGGGTGCGGATGCGCGCCTGTCCCTCAATGAAATATCAGGCGCCATCAGAAAATCAAAATTACCTAAACAAGTCAAGGACGATTCACTGAAGATTCTCAATCGAATAGCAGATGCCGAGACAAAAGTTCATCATCATCATAAGTCAAAACACATTCGGTTACATGAGTTAGGTTCAGTGGATACGTTAATAGACATTGTGGGTTCGTCATTAGGATTTAATCATTTGGGAATTGGCAAAATCTATGTCTCTGCCCTGCCCTTGAATGAAGGCAAGGTCAGATGCGCCCACGGACTGTATCCTCTGCCTGCACCCGGCACAATGGAACTGCTCAAGGGATTTGAGTTATTCCGAAGCCCGATTAAGAAGGAACTGGTCACACCGACCGGCGCGGCTATATTAACCACCCTGGGCCGGCCCTCCAATGAGATTCCGCAGTTTGATATCTCCAAAATCGGCTACGGCGCCGGGACCCTCGACCTGCCGGACCAGCCCAATATCCTCAGGATATTTATCGGCACAGCAACTGAATCCAAAACCGAGAAAGATACTATCTGCGTCCTGGAAACCAATATTGACAATGCCACCGGAGAGGTTATCGGATATGCAACAGAGAAACTATTCCAGGCCGGCGCTTTGGATGTATTCACCCTGCCGATTCAGATGAAGAAATCCCGGCCCGGAATATTATTACAGGTGCTGGCTACCGTTGATATGATTTCCAAAATGGAAGGTATTATCTTCTCCGAACTCCCAACCCTGGGCATCCGGAAATATCTATGCCATCGGTCCAAACTCAGAAGAGAGATGCGCTCCGTCAAAACCAAGTATGGTGTTATCAGGGTCAAGGTAAGTTATTTCGGGGACGAGGCAAAGCACCTCTCGCCCGAATACGAGGATTGCCGCCAAGCCGCCCAGAAATACAATGTGCCGCTAAGACAAGTCATAACTGAAGCGCTGGAAAAAAGATAGTCCTTCACCACAAAGACACAAAGAAACACAAAGTAAATCTCCCTCTTATCCTCCTTTTGCAAAGGGGGAGGCAGGGGGATTAGAAGCAAAGAGGAATTTTAATCCATACAACCTTGATAACTATTGTCCGCCGAAGGCGGACCCCTGCCCACCTCTGGAGAATGTCACCAAACCTGTGCCGCCGTCCTAAATCAGCCATTTATCCGGTTTTTTCACCATACAGGGCATGAAATTTGACTTGAAACGGATAAAAGATTGCCCAAAACGAGGTTTTTGGTAATATTTTAAGGAGATATTTTAGCAAATGACCTCACCCTGGGGGCTCTCTGGGATACACCGGGCCTATCCCTGGGATACACCGGGACCGTCATAGGGACACACCGAGCCTATTCCTGGGACACACCGGGACCGTCATAGGGACACACCGAGCCTATTCCTGGGACACACCGGGACCGTCTCAGGGACACACCGAGCCTATCTCTGGGATACACCGAGACCGTCCCAGTGATACACCAAGACCGTTCCAGGGATACACCGAGACCGTCCCAGGGATACACCGGGACCGTCTCAGGGCTACACCGGGGCTATCTCTGATGGCCACCGGGGGAAGGCACCCACCACCCCCTGACGGATAAATACGGCAGAGGGGGGAGGGGGTAGGGTAGGGGGGTATGCATAGTTTTGCATAATCTTGCATAGTTTTGCCTATTTTGTATACTTTTTGTATGCCTAAATTGCTGACTATCAAGGAAGTCGCTGAGTATCTGGCCGTGTCTATTGATACGGTCAGACGCCTGATTCACAAAGGACAACTGCCGGCCTCAAAGGTGGGCGGACAGTGGCGCATAGACAAAGATACCCTTGAATTGTATCTCAAGAAAAAGGCATCCTTTGTCGGCGATGTTGCCATTCATCAACTCTATTTCAAAGAAGCGGTTCTGGGAATTTATTACGATAAGTTAGACATATATTATATTCAGATGTCCGGGACGCACGGCCGGCTTGGCAAGAAGAAGGACCGCTATGAAAAGCAGGTCAAAATATCGTATATGGGTAAGGAACCGTTACCTCCGGACAAATTCCCGGAGATTAACTTCTGGAAGGTGAAACTCAGGAACGGTGATTTCGCCGTTATGGTAGAGCCGAAAGCATTCTACAAGATGCCGGACGAGGAGCAGGCCAAATGGATGCCCTACTCGATACTTAATCCATCAATCTGAAACACAGATTCCCTTTACAAGATAACTCTCGTCCGGTGGAAAGTATGCTGATAATGGGGTTTACCCCCGAATGCCCACCAGGCACCCAGTGGGCGCCTGCCACTTGCCCTGAATGATTTATATGCCATATAATTCCTTTCTTACTGTCCCTTTGAGTGTAACGAATTATCCCGCTTGGGGCGGGATCCGCCTCTGGAGGACAGGCAGTTAGACCCCGCCGAATGGCGGGGCTTATCTTAGTAAACAGCTAGTTAGACCCGCCTCTGGCAGGCTATTCCAGGACCCCCCCCCTCTTACCCTTACATTTCCTCCTCTATTATTTTCCTTTTTATATCATCGCCCATTATACCGCCAATAGTAGTAAAAACCGCGATACTAAACAAAAATGTTATGGCGTATCCGCCGGCGGTATATGCAGTGCCATATGGTTCAGCCGCAGAAAGTCCACTCGGGGCAACCGCCGGCATATAAAGTAATGTAATAATTTGTATGGCGTAACTGTTGCCAGGCTTCAGGAAGTCAGACAACACATAAGCAGCCGGTATAACCAAAATCCCGATTACCAGACGCCCCCCTAAACGATAAAGGGCCGAGCAACCGGCCATGCCGCATAGCCCACCAACCAAAGCGCACAGAAATCCCTTCCAGATACCACCTCGGACAATAAAGTCCCCTAAGAAAGTCAGTACAAAAACAAATATGCCGTAGATGAACATGTATTCATGAAGATGGCGTGTTTTTACTTCTCGCAGGCGTGTTGATTTGGCCCGCGATTCCTTGATATTATTGATAAACTCCTGCCGGGCATGTTCGGGAAGTCTTTCCCAGTCCTGTTTCTTCTGGAAGGCCTCGGTATCGGACTGCACAAACGCTCCACAAATATCACATTTCAGTAAATATGGCGGAATCTGAATACCGCAAGAAAGACAATACATTATAATTTCCTTTTTAATCTGCGGAATTCCGAGAATTCCATGGACACCATTGAATGGCACATAGTTAAGGATAAAATACTTCTCATATTGTCATTCTGAGCGTAGCGAAGAATCTCGTTCCAAGCATAAATTGAGACCCTTCACGGAGTTTACCGTGAGCCCCTTCGCTCTGCTCAGGGCGATTCGGCGAAGAGCGAATCGGTTCAGGGTGACACATTGTGGCTTAACTATGTGCCATTCGGGATACCCTCCGAATTCCGACGACACACCCCTCCCCCTCTTGATAGAGGGGATTAATGCATCTGCGAAATCTGTGTCATCTGTGGTTTACATCTCCCCGGTCTTCCACCACTTCTTCATGTCCTCCTCTTCCTTAATTATATCCCGTAAATCGT
>JBBTIZ010000024.1:0-1043 GCA_038059695.1 Planctomycetota bacterium | reverse complement strand
CGCCATTTCAGTTGGGGAATACCGAGGTTATGAAAAAGATAATTGATGACGTCATCAAAGGGCCTGACCCGAGCGATTCGTACAATCAGTACGGGTTTACCTTTACCATCAAGCGGATAGATGATGAGAGGTCGGCTGGAGAGCCAACTAATCCCTTGTTCCAGTTTGCCATAGCGGTTTATCGTTTACCGCCTGATTATAAGAAGAGATATAAGGATGAACTGCCGCCGCCGATCCATGTTTTTGTTGTTATGATTGGCGGGAAATAATATATGAATACAATGAGAATTAAAGGCCAGAGAGGGTTTACCCTCATAGAATTGATGATAACGGTGGGCCTGATGGCTTTTATAATGACACTGGTGGCCGCCATTTTCTCACAGACCAGCACCATCGTAACCATAAGCAGCGACCGTTTAACCATTTACAGCTCGGCCCGGGCCGCCCTGGATATATTGGTGACCGATATTAACGGTTGCCTACCGATAGAGTCGGGGCGGCAGAGATTTACTTTGGAAGAAGATAAAAAGAATGAACATGTGGCCGGGGCCAGGGATAGTATTTCATTCTGCGCAGTTGCCCTGGTCAAGCAACAGACCGTTTCAGCCCAAATAGCATATTATCTGGCGGAGGATACCGACCCGAGCATCCTTAATGATAAGGGGGAATCCGAGCGCTCCGAGACCACCAAGACCAAGAGACAACTCTATGTCTTGAGAAGAGAGGTAAGGGATTTTGAGGGTAAGGAACTTGATACGGTGGCCCTTTGCCACTATGTTTTGTCATTTAATATAGAGGTTTATGACCGGTCCAGCCGTTCCTATAAGCAGCTCAGCGGTGTTGATGCTATTAGTTATGAGTATCCCATAGGCAATAACCAGCCGGTGAATGAGAAACTCCCTCTGGGTTTAAGAATAACCCTAAGGGTGATTGCCAATGCCGCGGAACGGCAGGAACGCATCATTCCCCGTGTTATCTGGATACCGATGGGAGAATAATTTGTCCAAGATGTCATCGCCAATAATCTTTTTTGCTGATACCCA
>JBBTIZ010000023.1:0-82876 GCA_038059695.1 Planctomycetota bacterium | reverse complement strand
CGCTCCTGGAGTTTGAGTATTCCGACCCGGAAATCAAACTCCATGCCAGGATAGTGCTGGTCTAAGTCCAGCAGGGGAGACGGGCGTGGTGTACAACGCGCCCTTGACTCCCTTAAAGTAACAATAATGTGGCCCCGCAAGGCTGCGGGGTCTAACGGACTGTAACGACTAATGTCTAACAGTCCATAAGAGATATTTTTTATGGCATATAGAAGAAACTATTTCAGTGATGGTCAGGTGACCACACCGCAGATTACGGAATCAGCCGTGACTGAGGATAAAATCGCCAATGATGCGGTGACCTCGCCTAAGATTAAGAACGCGACTATCCGGTCCGAGGATATTGCCGATAAGGCGGTCACCCTGGCCAAGCTGGGCGATGATGTGCCGGCCGTGGGCATACCGGATAACTCCATTTCAGCCGCTAAACTGGCTGATAATTCCGTAGAGAAACGGCATATCAAGACCGCGGCGGTTGATACGGATGAGCTGGCCAATGCGTCCGTGACCACGGACAAGATACGGGATGCGAATGTTAGCAATGCCAAGATAGCGGATAATGCAGTGACCGCATCCAAGATAGCGGCCAATGCAGTTGGGGCAAGCGAGATTGCGGCTGGCGCGGTAGGTAGTAGTGAGTTGGCAGTAAACAGCGTAATAACCGAGAAAATCCAAAATGGCGCAATAACGCAGGCCAAGTTAGCGCCCGGCGTGGGTGGCGGAAGCCGAATCACCTTCCTGCCGACCCGGCTCCAACTGACCAGTTTAATCGTGATGGGCAATCAGGATTGGATGCCCACGGCTCCGAATCCGGCCATACCGCCGGAGGCGACTGCCTTAATCCTGCAGGTGGAACTGGTCCAGCAGAGTATTGCCCCGCCGCCCCAGGGCTGGCTCAATTGCCGCCTCAGGCGCGATGCGACCCAGCAGGAGTGTTATGCCATCGGCGTAGAGGCGAAAAATGTCGGACAGATTTACGGCGGACAAACGGTTATACCAATCGTCAATGGGAGCTTTGAATACGCTTTTACTGACGTATCCGGGAATGTGAGTATCACATTCAACCCTTATGTAATCGGTTACATTGTTTAAGGTGATGTACCCGGTGCGCTTCAGCCACTGGCTGAATGCTGAGCCGACCATTGCTTCGCAAAGGGGTGCCCATAATTGCCGGGTCGTTTCAATATGCCTTTACGGACGCAAGCGGAAATGTAAGTATCACGTTTAATCCGTACGTAATTGGGTATATAATGTGATGCCAAGGAAAGAGGAACACGAATAGGACGAATACGGCGAATCCCACGAATAAATTATTCGTGCCATTCGTTCCCATTCGTGTAATTCGTGTTAGTATTTCTTTGTGTTCTTAGTGCTCTTTTGGCGCCAGTGGTGAATGCTTATTTTTCCTTGGCCTGCCGGATATCCTTCTTTATCTGTTTGATTAAGAGGTCCGGGGTAGCGAATTTCTTTTCGGCCCGGAGATGCCGGATTATCTCGACCAAGATGTCCCGGCCATAGAGCGAGCCGCGCTTTTGGATGTCGTAGTTCAATAAAAAGACCTCTATGTTTTCCTGGTGATGCCCCTTGAATTTAGGATGAAACGTGGGTTTTATGCCGATATTGACCAGGGCCTTAAAGGGTCTGGTGAATTTACGGCATCCTTTCAGGCAGAAGGCCCGGGCGATATAGACCCCGCGCCGGGGGAGTATTTCGTGATGCGGGTCCAGGTTGGCGGTCGGGAATCCGAGTTTTCTGCCCCGGCCCTCGCCGTGCACTACAGTGCCGAGTATGGCCACAGGCCGGCCCAGCATTGCTTTAGCGGTCTTGAGGTCGCCGGCCTTTATAGCCCGGCGAATCAAACTGCTGCTGATGGTCTGGCCTTTGTATTTTAGGGTCTTGATTATCTTTAACGGTATTCTCTGCCGGCCCAGTATCTCCTTGAGGGTCTGGATATTGCCGGCCCGGTTCCGGCCGAAGGAGATGTTGTCGGTCACCACCACGCCGCCCGGGTTTAAGGTCTTGATAATTCGGGTCACAAAGTCCTCAGCAGATAGTTGGCTGAGTTTGCGGGTGAAATTCAATACCAACGTAGCGTCCACGGCTAACTTTTCCAGTAACAGCAGGCGGTGGGCCAGCGAGGTGATAAAGAGCGGGTCGCTCTGGAGATTGAGCACCCGGGCCGGATGGTTATCAAAAGTAATGACCAGCGAATCGGAGCGGGTTCGGGTGGCCCATTGGATGACCGAATTAATCAGCCGGTGGTGCCCGCGATGGACGCCGTCAAATACGCCCCAGGTCAGGATGGGACGTTTGAGCGAACCCGGACCTCTAAAATTATTAAATATCTTCATCTTTGGTTTTCGCGGGGCGCTTAGTTAAGAGTATTTTTCTCTCGTCATCGGCCAGCCGGTCAATGAAGAGGATGCCGTTGAGGTGGTCGATTTCGTGCTGGAGAATCCGGGCCAGGAGTTCCCGGGCTTCCAGGACGACCTTCTCGCCCTTGAGGTTATGATATTCACAGGTCACGCCGGAGTGGCGTTTTACCCGGGCCGACAGGCCGGGCACGCTCAGGCAGCCCTCGTCTTCACGGACGGTCTCCCGGCTGGTTTTGGTAAAGCGCGGGTTTATCAGGACTATTTCATCCGAGGTCTTTCTGCTCGGGTTGATGACCGCAATGCTGTAGGGCAGGCCGACCTGGGTGGCAGCCAGTCCCACCCCGTTGAGTTTATACATAAACTGGAACATATCCTTGGCGATTTTAGCCAGTTCTTTGTTAAAGACCTTAATGGCGGCGGATTTCCTCTGCAAAGACGGGTGCGGATAGGTCAGTATTTTCATAAAGGGCTATTCTATATTGTCAGAGGGTAAAGGTCAATTTTTCTTGACCCCGTTAGAGATGATTAGTATTATCTAATGGATTAACAATCGTTATAGAAAGTATAAATAGATTACCATTCTTTCCGGGAATAAGACGGTCGTCTCTGACGACCTGTCTCTAACGGGGTTGACCGGTTATGAAGCAGTTGACATATAAAATCACATTAGTATGGTAGACACCGAGAAAATTGCCATCAAAGCCCAGGAGGCGTTTGACAAGCGCAATTACGATTATGCCGTAGACCTGGCTAAGCAGATACTGGAATTCAATCCGGCCAGCGCCCAGGCCCGTAAGATACTCCGGGCCAGTTTGGTGGGCAAGTGCGAGATGCAGAAGACCATACCTTCGCCCTACCTGGCTTTTATCACCGGACTGGTGCCGGTAATCAAGATATTTATTTTTTCCGTATTGAAGAAGAACGACAAAATCCTGACAGCCGGAGAGGAATTCCTGGCCCGGAATCCCTACAGCATCTGGGGCCGGCTGGCCGTGGGCACGGCCCTGGAGAACCTGAATTACATTGACAGCGCGGTGGAGGAATTTGATTCGCTGGTGGCCCTGAATCCGCGCGATATCAAGGCAATAAAATCATTAGGCGAGCTTTACCGGTTGAAGAACGACATCAAGAAGGCCGTGCATTATTACCAGATGGCGCTGTCGCTGAAGCCCTCGGATATGCAGACGGCCCGGGCATTGAAAGACCTGGCCGCATTGACCACCCTGAGCGAAGGCGGCTGGTCCACGGCCAAGTCATCGCGCGATATCGTCAAGGATACCAAGTCATCGCAGGAACTGGAAAAGGAAAGCCAGTTTGTCAAGGATAGCGACGTCCCGCAGGAAATCAGCCGCCTGAAAAACCTCATCAGCCAGAATTCGGGCAACCCGGATAACGTGCGGTTTCTGAAGAAAATCGGGGAGTTGCAGGCCCGGCAGAAGGATTTCGCCGCCGCCCTGGCCACTTACGAGCAGGCCTTGAGATTGACGCCGGCGGACGGGTCGCTGTCTATGAAAATCGGGGATATCAAGGTGCAGTTATTCGACGGACGGATAAAAGAACTCCAGCAGAGGTTGAAATCCGAACCGGTTAACCCATCGTTTAAGGATGCGCTGGCCAAGGCCGTTCAGGAAAAGAATAATTTCCGGATAGAAGAATACCGCCAGCGGGTAAAGTTGTATCCGACCAATTTAATCTACCGATACCAATTAGGCCGGGCGTTTTATGACGCCAAAATGTTTGACGAGGCCGTAGCCGAATTCCAGGCCAGTTTGCGTGACCATAAACTCAAGACCGATTCCCTGAATTACCTGGGTTTGTGTTTTATTGCTAAGAAAATCTATGATATGGCCATCGGGCAGTTTAACAAGGCGCTGGAAAGCGGCGCCCTGACTTCCGAATATACCAAGGCCATCAGATATAACCTGGCGCTGGCTTATGAATCCAACCAGAACCGCGAACAAGCCGTGGCCGAATACAAGAAGATAATGGAGGTGGACATCAATTACCGCGATGTCAGCGACCGGGTGAATAAATTGCAAACCGCGGCAAAATGATATAAAGAATTGTCCCGACAAATACTGTCCGCCTTTGGCGAGACATCGCCTTCGGGCGTGCCGGGATAACTGCCCGTGATTCTTTTAGTTCACGCGGGCAGTAAAAGGAGGTGTCTATGAGAAACATATTGATTGGGGTCATTTGTGCAATGATGCTGGCCGGATTAATTTCTACGGGATGCGATAGCAAGGGGAAACTCCTGCAGGAACGGCTGGACCGGACCGAGAAAGAACTGGAAGGGGTGCGGGCCAACCTGGAGAAAATCAGCCGGATAGCCGACAAGGTGCCGGACTTAGAAGCGAAGATAAAACAGAATCAGGAAGAGATGAGTAAGTTAAAGGCAGACGCGGATGGAGCGCAACAAGACCGCGATAAGGCCTTAGCGGAAAAGGAAGAGATTGCCCAGAAGAACAAGCAATTGAAAGATGAGAATACCAAGTTAAATACAACCATTAAAACCATGAAAAATGACACTGAGGATGCAAAAAGACGTGTCCGTGAATTAGACAGCGCCCTGAAGAGTTCAGGCGCGGAAAATGCCAAGTTGAACGAGGCCGTCAAGGCGCTGGAAGAGGAGAATGAGGGATTAAAAAAGCGCATCAGCGAACTGGAAAACGCCCCGAAGGGCTCAGGAAAATAATCTTCTTAATTCACGGTGCAGGATTTTACCGCTGGCTGTCCTGGGCATATCTTTGACCGGAAGGAATTTCACTGTCTTGGGTTTTTTGTACGACGCCATCTTATCCCGGCAGAATTCTATGATTTCTTCCTCGCAGGCCGAGGCATTGTCTTTTAAGGAGACCACGGCGATAACTTTCTCGCCCCATTTATCGTCGGGCAGACCGATGACCGCGGCTTCAAATATCTTCGGATGGCAGGTCAAAACCTCTTCAATCTCGGAGGGATAAATGTGTTCGCCGCCGGAGATAATCATATTGTCCTTGCGGTCAATCAGATAATAGTAGCCATCGGCATCTTTCCGGGCCATATCGCCGGCCGAGAACCATTCGCCGCAGAATGCCGATTGGGTCTTGGCCGGCAATTTGTAATAACCACTGAAGAGCATCGGGCCGCGGGAATACAATTCGCCGACCTGGCCGTTGGCAACCTCCCGGCGCTTGCTGTCCAGCAGTTTTATGCAATCGGTGCCCGATGATTCCCGGCCGATGGAGCCGGCCTTGGCCAGTTGTTCTTCGGGCCTTAAGACCGTGACAATGCCGGCTTCGGTGGAGCCGTATCCTTCATACAATTCCACGCCCTTAAAATAATCCATTACCTGTTTTTTGATATTACCGCGGGCCGGCGCCGAGGAGCAAAGCAGTTTCTTTATGGAACTGACATTATATTTCCCGCGGATATCCTCGGGCAGATTCAAGAGGAGATGATAGTGCGTGGGTATCAGCGAAATAAAGGTTATTTTTTCCCTTTCGATAACCTGGAGTATTTCATTTGGGTCGAAGCGCCGGGCCGGATGGACGTAAACACTGCCGCCCATATAGGTGATAGCGAAGGAGAAAAAGGTGGTATTGACGTGGCATAAGGGCATTACATTTAGGCAGATATCGCCCGGCATAAACCCGAAGTCGCCGGCATTGATAAGATAGAAAGCGATATAAGATTCGTGGGAGCGCAGTACGCCCTTGGGCTGGCCGGTCGTGCCCGAGGTGTATAATAGCACCCAGATATCATCCGGCTTTACGGGGCAGTTTGGTTCGGCATCCGGCATTTCTTTTAGGGACAGTTCATAATCTCCGTATTTCCGGCGCAGGGCCGGCGCAATATCGGCCGGAATGCCGGGAGAATTATGTTCCCGGTGCGCTCCGGTGCGCTCCCGACCATCCCGATGTCCATCGGGGATGGGTGCTCCCGACCGATGCTCCGCACAGGGGATAATAAAATAATGTTTTACCTGAGCCAGGGAATTCCTGATTGATTCGATAAGCGGCGTAAATTCGCTGTGGACGAAAAGGGCTTTGCTGTCGGCGTTATTGATGATATAAGACACGTCAGAGCCGTTCAGGCGGAAATTTATGGGATTTATTATTATGCCGGTTTTGGCGCAGGCCAGATATAACTCAACAATCTCCAGGCAGTTTTCCAGGAAACAGGAAATCTTATCTCCTTTTTGCAGGCCGAGACCGAGCAGGAGATGCGAGAGTTTATTGACCCGCCGGTTTAATTGGCTGAAGGTTTGGGCTGAGGATTTATCCTTGAATGCGGTTTTGTGGGGATATTTTACGGAATTTACCCTGAGCATTTCGCCCAGGTTTAGCCACAAGGCATTTCCCATTTTACTATTCCGTTATTTATCGGAGTTGGTATCGGCCGCCGTGGTTTTAGCATCATGTTTTTTGGGCGCCTTGAATATTTCCTGCGGTTGATACAGGAGCACCGTAACATAAATAACAGCCACCAGAGCCGCCAGGCCGGTTAATCCGGCCAGCACCAGCATGGCCGGCGGTTTTTCCCTGGGTATTCTGGGAGCCATTTCTAATCTGGGACGCGCTCCGCTTTTCGGGATTCTTTTTCGGACGATAACTTCTTCGTATTCGCCCTCGCCGTCCTCAGAAACCTCCTCAACAACACGGCGCGGCGGTGGCGGTGCGATTTTCTTTGGAGATATCGGGGCTTTAATGGTCTCTAAAATGGGCAGCAAATCGCCGCCGCTGATTGTGCCGACTACTTTATGGCAGCGGGTGCATTTTAATTTCATCCCGTCTTTGAGAGAGGCAATATCATACTTGGTATCGCAAAGCGGACATTCTACAATAGTTGGCATAAAAATATCCTCCCCTGTAATAGATTATTACGCGGATTATCTATAAAGTAATTTAGCATATATCCGTCTATAAATCAAGAAAATGTTCATTTTATTTTACGGTTCCGCCCCCGCACCTTTTATTACTCCCGACAGGACTCGAACCTGTACTCCTGGCTTCGGAGGCCAGTGCTCTATCCAATTGAACTACGGGAGCATCAAAAGGCGCGGGGTATCCATTTATGCCCGGCGTCCGCGCTTAGCCCAGCGCGATTATAAATACTACATCGGAATAAGTGCGGGGTCAAGTTTTGGGTGGTTTTGTTTGACTTTGCCTGATTATAAATTATGAAGATAGGTGTTATGAAACAGTTTTGGAAGATACTATTCGTATGCGGCCTGGGAGTGCTTGGCAATGCGCCTTTTGCTTCTTTTGCCCAGGAAAAGAACGGTAAAGATACCGCAACGTCGCCGGCGCCTGCCAAAACTGTTGGGCCGGCCGAATCTGCCCCGCAGAAATCCGAGCCCTCGGCCTATGTCCGTTACGGGCAGATGGAAATCCGCAAGGAGGACAGCGTCCAGATTACGGCTTTTACCAATAAGGTGGAATTATACCAGGCCGGTAAGATACTAAAAGCCGAAACGCTTATCGCGCGTAATAAAACCAAGCAGGAAAATATGATGACGGGCAAGGATCTTATATTTGATGAGGTTTATGCCGAAGAGAATGTCAAGGTCATTAGCGAGAACGACATTTTATCCGCGGACCGTTTTTACTATAATTTTATCAACGATACGGCGATTATTATCAACCTGGAAATCAGAACCTCGAGCCGGGATAACCGCGGGCAGGAACTTACCGTTGTCATCAGGGCAAACATTGCCTACCAGGTAAATAAAAGCACGATAATTGCCCGCAATGCTTCGGTCACCACCTGCCCGCATGGCCAGCCGCATTATTATTTTTGGGCGCATCAGGTGTCTTTTATCAAGGATGAGTCCGGCAAGCATATTATTATTAACCATCTGGTGCCGCATATAGTCGGCATCCCGGTTTTTTATATTCCTTATTACAAGAAAACGCTGGGCGAGGATTCTATTTTAAGGACCGCCCGCTTTTCCAAATCTACCCGACTGGGCCAGAGCACGGACATAAAATTAGGGCTGAATATCACCAAATATGTCCGTGACGAAAAAGGGGAGATTATGAAGGACCGGGACGGTTATTATAAAACTAAATTATGGGGCGACCTGACGCTGGATGAACATATTTACGAGAAACGCGGCTGGGCCTCGGAACCGAAACTGGAATACGACTGGCGGAACTATGAGGGTTTTACCAAGGGTTATTATATCCAGGATAAAGGCCCTGACCCTGATTTGAAATACAACACCTTATTATACAAAACGCCCCAGGAAATGGCTACGGTAACTAACGAGGAAAGGGGCCGGCTGCAGGTGTTCCACCGGCAAAATGTTACCCCTAACCTGCGCGGCGATGTGGAGATGTATTATCTTTCGGACCGCTACTTCCTGCCGGAATTCTTTAACGATGAGTATAAGGAACAAAAGCCGCCAGAATCTTATGTGTATTTGCGTTACCTGCGATATAATAAAGCAATGGTTCTGCTTGAACAGCCGACCCTTAACAGTTTCCGCAATAAAACAGATTATCAGCCGCGCCTCAAAGCGTATCTGATGAATGAGCCGCTGGTCTTTTCCGGTTCGATACCGTTTTTATACTATTCGGGAACTATGGAGATTTCCAGTATGCAGAGAGAACGGGATGACCTGCCTGAAATTCCCGGCTATCAAGCCAACCGCATAGACAGTTTTAACGAAATATCCGTTCCGTTAGAAATGAGTTTTATTAAATTTACCCCGTTTGTCTTGGGCCGGTGGACCGGGTACAACAAAACACCGCAGGATAATAATTATACCGTTCGGTTTGTCGGCTCGGAAGGCGCCAGAGTGTTCACCCAGTTTTACCGCGCTTTTGACCTTAAAGAGAAACCGTTGGGCATTTCCAAGCCCGTGCACACAGTGTCTTTTGATGTCCGCTATACCAATAACAGTTACGTTAGCGCCCCGTCTTCGGACTTATACTTTTTTGATAATACCGACCGGTACGATGAATTTGGTGAATGGTTCTTTGAAATCAGGAACCGTTTCAAGTCGGAGCATAACGGCGCTTATAATGAATTCCTGAATATCGGCCTGTCCATCGAGCGTTATTCCAAGCCGATTACCAATACCGCATCAAACTATCTTTACCCGATGAGTTCGCTGACGATTCCGCCGGTGGAAAGCAATGATTTTCCCGAACGGAAAATCTCCGACCTTAATCTGGATGTTCTGCTTACCCCGGCGGCGCCGTTTTCATTCAGAACAGTTTGGCAGTATAATACCAATACTCATCAGGGCGAGGTCTGGTATTTTAATGTTAATTTCGTGCCTTATTCCCAGTGGCTGGTTTCTTTGTACGGCAATTATATCCTGGACCGCACCGATACCTACGGCCTGAACCTGACCTGTTCTCCGCTGGAAAAGTGGGAATTATCCGTTGCGGACCAATATGATTTCCAGGCCGGTGATTTTATCAACCGGCGTTATTCCCTGCGCCGGGACTTGCATGAATTCTTCCTTGAATTTGCCGTAATAATAGACAAGGGCAAAGATGAGAAGAATTTCAATATTATGCTTTCACCCAAGGGCATTGGGGAAGGTATTATGGGAATTAAATAAATATGAAAATTGCCATTATCGGCTCGGGCCATGTGGGTTTAGTTACAGGCGTGTGTCTGGCTGAAAAGAAACATAAGATTATCTGCGTTGACAGCGACCGTAGGAAAATAGAGACGCTCCGAAAACGAATTACGCCTTTTTATGAGCCGGGCCTGGAAAAACTGATTAAGCGCCATTATGCCAATAGACGGCTGAGTTTCTCAACCGACGTCAAAGAAGCCGTGCGGTTTGCTGAGGTTATATTCATTGCGGTCGGCACTCCGCTGGGCAAGTGGGGCGGCGCCAACCTCTCGCAAATCCGCCGCGTATCAAAAGAAATAGCGGTAAACCTTAATTGCCAATATAAGATTATCGTGGAAAAGAGCACGGTGCCGGTCGGCACGGCCGAAGAAATGGAGCGCATCATCAAACTGCACGCCCCTAAAAATGCCAGTTTTGATATCGTCTCAAACCCGGAGTTCCTGCAGGAGGGCTCGGCCATCAAAACCACTCTTTACCCGGACCGCATCGTGCTTGGAGTTAAAAGCAAAGCGGCCGAAAGGGTAATGCGCCGGGTTTTTGGTTCATTCCGCTCCGAAATACTGGTTACCGACATCAAAAGCGCCGAACTTATCAAACATGCGGCTAATTCGTTCCTGGCGCTGAAAATATCCTATGCCAACTCCCTGGCCAATATTTGCGAACAGAGCGGCGCCGATATAAAAATGGTGACCCACGGCATCGGCCTGGACAAGAGAATCAATCCGCATTTCCTTAATGCAGGTATCGGATATGGCGGCTTCTGTTTCCCCAAGGATGTAGCCGCCTTTATCCATATATCAAGAAAATTGGGCTATGACTTTGGCATACTCAAAGCCGTTCAAAAGGTTAATCTTCATCAACGCGAAATGGTTATTAATAAGATTAAAAAGGCGCTGGGCGGGAATCTCAAGGGTAAGCATATCGCGGTCTGGGGGCTTTCCTTCAAGCCCAATACCGATGATATCCGGGAATCGCCGTCAATTTATATCATAGAGCAGTTACTCCGCGAGAAGGCGTATATCAAGGCCTACGATCCGCAGGCAATGAAAGAAACCCGTACACTATTGCCGGCCGTTCATTATTGTTCCAATCCTTACGAGGCGGTTCAGAAAAGCGACTGCCTGTTCATTGCCACCGAATGGGATGAATTCAGACAGGTTGATTTAGCCAGAATAAAGAAACTGATGCGCCGGCCCGTCATTCTTGATGGACGCAATATCTTTGAACCGGCCGGTATGAAACAACAGGGATTTATTTATTATGGAATCGGGAGGAGTTGATTATGAGTAAAGCCATTTATGCCGGAACCTTTGACCCGTTGACCAAAGGGCATATTGATGTGATTGAACGCGGCGCCAAGATATTCAGCGAGCTGATTGTGGCTGTGGCTGACAATCCCGCCAAAAATCCCATTTTCTCCAGGCAGGAGCGGGTCAAGCATATAAAAAAGGTAGCGGTTAAATATTCTAATGTCAAAGTAGATTCGTTCAAGGGGCTGTTAATTGATTATGTCCGCCGGCAGAAGACCAATATTATCCTGCGCGGTATCAGGACAATTTCAGATTTTGAATATGAATTCCAGATGGCCCTAACCAACCGGGCCATTGCGCCGGACATAGAAACGGTCTTTGTGATGACCTGCGAGAAATATTCTTATATTTCGTCCCACCTGCTGAAAGAAGCGATTTCGTTGGGTGCGGATATGAGGTTGTTTGTTCCGGCCGAAATCCAGGATGCTCTTAAAAAGAAACTGTACCGCAAGTAACCATGGCGCAGGGATTACTTCCGATTCTTCAGTGTCGGCTCGTCGCTGACCGTTAGTTTCCAGCAACCTCTGGCCCGGCGGCGCGATAACACCTTGCGGCCGCCCCTGGTTTTCATTCTGGCCCTGAAACCGCCCTTGCGGCGCCGTTTTGTTTTTGATGGCCTGTATGTGCTTTGCATAGTTAAACCCCTTCTTTCTTAAACTAATAATTAATCAAGGATTTCTTCTACTAAATCTTGTTGAATAAGGCAAGAAAAAGACGGCATTGAATTATTGACTTATCCGCAGAATTAACTATCCTGCACATCAGTATAAATAAAGCGTTTGCAGAAGACATCTAATATAGGCCGGACGGGTAAACATAATTATGAAGATTGCAGAGCTTATCAAGGCGCACAAGGCAAAGGTCGGCATTATTGGAATGGGCTATGTCGGACTCCCCCTGGCCAAGGTCTTTTCTTATAAGGGATTCCCGGTAACCGGATTTGATATTGACCAGGTTAAGATAAAGGCCTTAAAGCAGGGCAAATCGTATATCAAGCATATTCCGGCATCGCTCATCCAGGAGATGCGCCGGAAATACCATTTTCACGCCACGGACAATTTCAAGGAACTTAAGGCCATGGACGCGATTATTATCTGCGTTCCGACACCCTTGACCGTTATGCGCGACCCGGATATGTCATACATTGAAAATACCGCCCGAAGTATCGCCGCCAATTTGAGAAAAGGACAGTTAATCGTTCTGGAAAGCACTACCTATCCGGGCACGACAGATGAAGTGGTTAAGCCCATCCTGGAAAAAACCGGCCTGAAATGCGGCCGGGACTTTTATCTGGCATTTTCGCCTGAACGCGAAGACCCGGGCAATCCCAAATATTCTACCGAGAAAATTCCCAAGGTGGTCGGCGGGGTAGATAAGGTCGCCACGGATATTGCAGTTATGCTCTATGAAAAGGCGGTGGCCAAGGTTATTCGGGTCTCTTCGGCCCGGGTGGCTGAGTCCACCAAACTGATGGAGAATATCTATCGCTGTGTCAATATCGCTTTGGTTAACGAACTCAAGATGCTCTTTGACAAAATGGGCATCAATATCTGGGAGGTGATTTCTGCCGCGGCCACCAAGCCATTCGGATTCCAGAGTTTTTATCCTGGTCCGGGCCTGGGCGGCCACTGCATTCCCATAGACCCGTTTTATCTTTCCTGGAAGGCGCGGCAATATGAGATGACCACCAGATTCATTGAACTGGCCGGTGAAATAAACATCTCTATGCCTTATTATGTCGTGGCCAGGACAATAGAAGCGTTGAATAAACGTTCTAAATCAGTAAAGAATTCCCGCATCCTCATATTGGGGATGGCTTATAAAAAGGATGTAGATGACATTAGGGAGTCGCCGTCCCTGAAACTGATGGAGTTATTCCAGGAGCAGGGCGCTAAAGTAATTTATAACGACCCCTTTATCCCGAAACTGCCGCACCTGAGGCACTATAAATTCCCGCCGCTGAAATCAACCCCGCTTTCAGCAGAGATGCTCAAGAAACAGGACGTGGTGGTTATTTCCACTGACCATACGGCTTATGACTATCAGTGGTTGGTCCAGCATAGCCGGCTGGTTATTGACACCCGGAACGCCGCCAAAAATGTTGCCGGTTTCAGCGAACGTATCGTCCGGGCGTAAATATTTCCGTTTGCGTCATTCCCGCGTAGGCGGGAATCCAGCAAAACCATTGATTATGGAAAATAAACTTGCCGAAATATTGAGACGATACGAGGAGATAGAGACGCTCATTGTCCAGCCGGAGATAATCGGCAATCAGTCCCGTTATGCTTCACTGATGAAAGAACGCGGCGCACTCACCAAATTCGTAACCCGCATCAAGGCGCTGGGGGAAATCCGCAAGGAAAAGAAGGACACCCAGGAGTTAATCCAGCAGCACAAAAACGATAAGGATTTTATTGAGATGACCACCGAGGAGCTCAATACATTAGCCGAAAAAGAAAAGAAGATTTTAGGCGAAATGGAAGAGATGTTCCTGACTGACGAAGAACATGGCGACCGGAATGTGATTATGGAAATCCGGGCCGGCACCGGCGGCGAAGAATCGGCCCTGTTTGCCGCCGAACTTTTCCGGATGTACACCAAGTATGCCGACAGGAAAGGATGGAAGTGCCTGCTGATGGATTCCAGCCCGACCGGACTGGGCGGATTCAAGGATGTCACCTTTTCCATAGAAGGCGAGAGCGTTTACAAGCACCTGAGATTTGAAAGCGGCGGACATCGGGTCCAGCGGGTCCCGCACACCGAGGCCAGCGGCCGGATTCATACCTCGGCCTGCACGGTGGCGGTCCTGCCCGAAGCCGAAGAAGTAGAAGTGGAAATTAGGTCAGAAGACCTCAAGATTGACACCTATTCAGCCGGCGGTCCGGGCGGACAGCACGTCAATAAAACCGCCTCGGCCGTGCGCATCACCCATCTTCCGACCAACACGGTCGTGGCCTGCCAGGTGGAACGTTCCCAGCACCGCAATAAGGATTTGGCCATGCGCCTCCTGAGAAGCCGCATCTACGAAAATCTGGCCTCTAAAACTAAAGAGGTCCGGGATAAGATGCGCAAGACCCAGATTGGCTCCGGCGACCGGAGCGAGAAAATCCGCACCTACAACTTTCCCCAAAGCCGGGTTACCGACCATCGCATCAATTTCTCGCTCCATAACCTGCCGGTTGTGATGGAAGGCGAATTGGATGAGATGATTAATAAACTCATGGAAGAAGACCGCAAGCTCAAAATCCAGAATATCTCGGCCTCTAAGTAAAGATGAAAGATAAAAGTGGAAAGATGAAAGATGGTTCATACCTTTCACCCTTGTTACGTTCTGATACAGAAATTTTACTGGCCCATATCCTGAAATGTGAACGGATTGATTTATACAAAGACCCTCAGAAGATTATCACCCCGGCGCAATACTCTCGTTTCCGAAAACTGCTCAGGAAATATAACAGGGGGTATCCAATGGCATATCTGACCGGACACAAAGAATTTATGTCCCTGGACTTTGTGGTCACGCCGGCGGTTCTGATTCCCAGGCCCGAAACCGAACTGCTGGTGGAGCAAACGCTAAAATGTATCAATGTCTTAACGCATAGCGCTCTACGCTCTACGCTATACGTTATGGACCTCGGCACGGGCTCAGGCAATATCGCCGTATCAATCGCCAAGCAGAGCGGCGTTAAAAACCTGCGTATCTTTGCGTCTGATATATCTAAAAAGGCGCTGCGCATCGCCCGGCTCAATGTTAAACGTCATCAAGTTGGTAAATATATTAGGTTTTGCTATGGCGATTTATTTGAGCCGTTCAAAGGCATTAAAGCGGACATAATCGTCTCCAACCCGCCCTATGTTGACAGGGCCGAGAAATCCAGGTGGCAGGCCGGACTGAGATATGAACCGTCCAAGGCATTATGGGCCGGCAAAAAGGGCCTGGCTTATATTGAAAAGATAATCACCCAGGCGCCGGATTATCTCAAGCCCGGCGGTTGGCTCCTGCTGGAAATAGGACAAGGGCAGGCAAAATCCGTGCTCAGAATCATAAAGGCATCGGAATGTTTCCGTGATATAAAAATCCTCAAGGATTACAACCGCATTCCGCGTGTTTTCCTGGCTAATCGTTGCTGACCTTTTGAAGGATGTAAACGGTCTGCCATTCCGAGCCCATATCCAGCATTTCCTGCCGGGTTTTGTCATTCCAGCGCACGTCAACCAGCACCTGGTTATTCCTGCCATACTGCCGGCACTTGCCGCCGGTGTCGTCGGCAACCCTGGTGCCGATGCCCGGGATGTGAATAACTGAGCCATAAGGGATTATCCTGGGGTCAACTGCCACGCCGTCATTATTACGGGCTGATTTGTTGAGCGAGGTCTTGCCCTTCCATCTCCGCTCGGCTTTTTCATTGCAACTGTAATGAGTGACCCTGGCCTGAACCGGTTTCCAGGCGTATTTAGGAGCGGCTTGGGCGTTCCGTTCCGCATTTAGGTTTATGAGATACCAGCCCGGCCCCAGGATGACCGCCAGTATCGCCACCGTGATTATTATCCCTTTCATCTGTCTTACCTCCCTTGTATTCGCTTGCTTTTAGCCGGCCAATACTCCAGTAATTATAGCAGATATCCCCGGTTTTGTCAACCCCGTTAGAGATATTTTGTTCATTATAAGATAAAACATCATTATTTGGGTGTTTCGTGGATTCCGCGCGGTTTTACGCCAGGACGGTCGTCAGAGAAAGATGCCCTATCTCTAACGGGGTCAAGGGGGATTTTTTATAGTACAGGAGAGTTTAAATTTAGCCACCAAGACACTAAGGCACGAAGGTGTCATTCTGAGCCTCAGGCGAAGAATCTAATTATTAACGAGACCCTTCGCTCCGCTCAGGGTGACAAGGGTTATTTGGTGCTCTTTGTAGTGAAATTTCTTGACCAGATTAGGGATGCCAAGTATCAGTAGAAGAAGATGAAAAAGCCAACTTTCCTGTTATGGGTATTGCATTTCTTCCTGCTGTCGGCCGGGCTGGGGCTGTTAATCTGGTCGCTTTATACGCCCTGGGCAACAGGTAAGGGCACATTTGGGCTGATTAATCAAACCGCCTACGCATATAGCGAGCCGAAACTCTATTTGGCATTCAGAATTCTTATCGCCATTATTGCCTTTGCCTTTTTCTCAGGGTTTATCTCGCTGGTTGTCCCCTCCAAATCTATCTATGGCGTCTTGATTCTTTTGGCCGGCATTCTCGCGGCAGCCCTGGGGTTTTATGTCTGGGGCCGGATAGAGACCAGCGATGTGTATCTTTTTCTCAAATTGGCCGAGGTCAAGCCGGACCTGGGGATTCTGTTTATGATTATGGGCGGCGGGATGCTGTTCCTGGATGGGTTGATTTATTTGAAATAGATTTTGCCACTGGCGCCGAAGCGCCATGGCGCCCTTATGGCGCCAAAAGGACGCAAAGGCATAAAGAAGAGAACACGAATGACACGAATAGAAGTGAATGGACACGAATAGTCGAGGGATTCGTGTTTAAGAATTGCTTAGTATCTCAACGATATCCAGCGCTTTGAGTTGGTCGGTAATGCCTTTTTCCTTGATGCCATCCCCTAACATAGTCAGGCAGTAGGGACAGGCCGTGATAACCGTTCCCTGCTTGACTGTACCAAGCGCTTCCTGGATGCGAATCTGGTTAATCCGGTCGCCTCGTTTTTCCTCCATCCACATCCGTCCGCCGCCGGCGCCGCAACAGAAACTCTTTTTGTGGTTGCGGGGCATCTCCTTAAATTCCACGCCGGGTATGGATTTTAGAATCTGCCGGGGCGCATTGTAGATGTCGTTATACCGGCCCAGATAACAGGAGTCGTGATACGTGACCGATTGCAGATTGGCAATGGCTGATTGCGAAACTGATAATTTACCTGATTGGATTAGTTCCCAGATGAATTCGCTGTGATGCAGGACGTTGAAATTAGCGTCCATCTGGTGGTATTCGTTCTTGAGGGTGTTATGGCAATGCGGGCAATAGGTCAGAATCCGGGAGAATTTATATTTCTTGAGGGTCTGGATATTTTCATCGGCCAGTTGCTGGTAGAGATATTCGTTGCCGATGCGCCGGGCCGGGTCGCCGCAACAGCGTTCGGCATTGCCGAGAATGGCGAAATCCACTCCGGCTTTTTGGAGCACCTTGACCAGGGCCCGGGCTACCCGGGTATTGCGGTCATCGGTGGCGCCGGCGCAACCCACCCAGAGCAGGATATCGGTTTTATCGCCCTCGTTTAGGATTCTCAAGTTCCCGACATTCGTCGGGACTCCGCCCGCGGTAGCGGGCTCCGCTTTAACCCAATCACTGCGTTTGTCCCAGCTGATTGGCCAGGGGTTGCCGTTGGTTTCCATATTCTTGAACATGGTCTTGACCTCAGGCGGGAAATTGCTTTCAGCCAGGACCAGATGGCGCCGGAATTCCAACAGTTTGGGTGGATGGTCGATAAAGACCGGGCAATTGGACTTACAGAATCCGCAGGTGGTGCAATCCCAGATTTCGTCATAGGAAACGGTCTCGGGCGCCAGATTGGGCAACTGCCCCTTGACAGATACCTTGTTGAACCCCGTTCCTGCGCGCAGGGGCTGGGCGAACAGGTGGTTTTTGAGGTTCTGAATCAGTTGTTTGGGCTTCAACGATTTATTGCTCAGGTTGGTGGGACAGCCGGTGTTACAGCGTCCGCATCTGGTGCAGGCATCCAGGTCCAGCAGGTGTTTCCAGGTGAAGTCGGTTATCTTGGTGATGCCGAATTCTTCTGATGTTTCCAGGTCCAGGTTGACCAGCGTGCCCGGATGTTCCAAATCACGGAAGAATATATTCAATGGCGCGGTGAATATGTGCATCAGTTTGGACCAGGGAAAATAAGCAATAAGAGCCACCAGCACAGTGGAATGGGTGAACCAGCAGATGGGATAATAAATCCGGACCGCGGATTCGGTTATGCCCAAAGCGATAATTAATTTTCCGGCCAGGAGCCCGAGCGGCGAGAAATAGCGAATGGCGAATTGTTGAGGTATCTCGGTTATTGCCATCCGGCTGCCTTCCAGGAGGAATCCGGTGATGACAAGAGCGCCCAGGAACAAGATAACCAGCAGGTCGTCCCATTGGTTGTCTAATTCAACCGGCCTGATGATATAGCGCCGGATAATGACGAATAACAGGGCGATTAAAAGCGCTGCGCCGGCTAAATCCATAGCCAGTGAAAAGTATTGATAGAATGCGCCGGTCAGTATGATGATGCCCAGGTCGGACTGGACCAGGACTACGAGGGTGCCGATATAGAGGAGGCCCAGGCCGTAGAAGATGCCGGTGTGGGTAGCGCCCTGATAGAGCCGTTCCAGGATACGGCGCTGGAACAGCCCGTAATAAACCAGATGAAAAAGGCGCTGGGGCAGAGACGAAAGGCGGTTGTCTTTCTTGCCCAGGCGAATGAGCCGGAAGTGTTTAAGGACGCCGTAGAAAAATATGATTGAAGCGATAATGAACAGGCCGTAATGAACCACGATCAGGATGCGGGGGATATACCAGTAGATTTCTCTTTCTTGAGGAATCATATTTGGCAGACTGCCTTACTATAATGGCTATTGCACCACGGCCTTGGAGATTAAGATATATATCTTAAGGGTTTCCGATTTTGCCGCTTTGGGCGAGAGGTCTATTTTTTCCACCTTGAGCAGTGAATGCCCCATATTCAGGTTATACATAAAGCTAACTATATTCTTCATCTTGCCCTCGGCGTTTAGTTCCACCAGATATCTATTCCCATCTTTTGATGGAATGGGCTTTAATTCAGAGTTAATCAATTCGGACTGGATAGCCAGGGTGTTTATTATTTTCGGCAATTCACGGTCAGGGTTTTCTTCTTTGGCCAGGTATTTGCCGTAGAGTTCGCTTTCCTTGTTGATGTTATCTTTAGAAGAGATAATCTTTTTATCATTAGCCAGTTCATCTTTCAGGGTAGATATCCGTTCATCCAGTTGGTTAATCTGTCCGAGCATCATGCCGAAGATAAAACGGTCCACCAGAAAGAGGGTAATAATCACCGCGGTAATGTAAAAGTACATCCGTTCTCGCTGAGACAGTTTGGAAATAAATTTCATAATTATTTTAACTCCAGCTCCAGTTTGCCGCTTATTTCAAAGTCAACCACTTCTCTTTTGATTCTGGTATCGCGATTGATTTCAGTCCGGGGCGTAGTCGGCGGCGCCTTGACATCCTTAAAATAATCAGATTTTCCCAATCTATCCGCCATCTGATGAACATCTGCCGTAGTATTGGCAGTTCCGTGCAATACAAACCGTGTCGTATTCTGCTGGTCGCGGCCGCTATTTTGCTGGTCGTCAATAAGCAATCTGGTCAGGTAAATCTCCGGGGTCATACACTTATGAATTTCGGTCAGGGCGTCCAGGGCGAAATTCCGGCGCAGGAAATGGGTTTTGACCAGTCCAATCTTGCGCTTGGTGCCTTTTAACCCGGCGGCTTCTTTTTGGTATTTCTGGCTTTCGCTCTCCAGGACTTTTACCATCCTATTCTTCATCCAGATTTTCTGGGCGAAGATGGAAAGAAAGAGTATCAGAATAAAGAACATCAAGGTGCCGAGCCAGATAATGTCGCGGCTCTTTTCAGCCACGGACTCGCGCAGTTTCACCTCTTCCGGCGTCAGGTCCAGATGGGTCTTGTTATATTTAACCACGCCGGCGGCTAGGCCGATAACCGACAGGTCTGAAGCCGCGCCTTTAATATCCGGCGCGCCGGGGGCGAGTTTTAGCCCCTCAAGATTGTCTTCAATATCAACCGTGATATTGCTCTTTTCCGGTATCTGGCGCAGGAATTCAGCGGCTTTTGAGGTGGCGCCGCAGGCAACTATTTTTGAGAGCGATTCCATCTGCTCGGTCTGATATGCCTCAAGCGAATGATTAATTTCTTCCAATAACTGCGGGACATATTTATCGCGGTCATATAATAACTGCTCTACGCCGACCGGAATATTACGCAGGAATATAGGTTTCTGCTCTTTAATCACCAGAAAATCGGTGTTGTCGGCATCCAGGTGAAGTATGCCCAGGGAATTGGACGGGGAACGGTCTTTATACCAGAGGACCATGGTCTCCAGGGACAGGACCATCTTCTTCAATCTCAGGCCGGAGCGCTCGATGATATCAAAGTTACGTTTGACGTTATCGCGGTTAACAATTATCAGGAATATCCTGGTATAGCCGCCCCGGAAGACGCCGATGGGAATATAATCAATAACAATCTCTTCCGGCGAATAAGGCGAATGGTGGCCGGCCTGGAGTTTGATAATCTGCTTGATTTCCGCCGGATTGGTGGAGGGCAATTCAATGTTTTTACTGATGGTATATCGGGCCGGGACCGGATTAATCACATCTACGGTCTTAATGTTCTTTTCCCGGAGATAATTGCGGATGAAATCCACGATACCGTCATCATTTAACGTCCGGATATCGGTGGAAACCCAGTTCAGTATCTCCTGCTTATTATTAAGGTGGATAATTTTGAGATACTGGCCGCCTATTTCAATACCAAGCAAATCTTTAGAGCCAAACATTATTTGTAATTACGAATTATTAATTATGAAGCACCTGATTACTCCTGCCA
Source organism: Planctomycetota bacterium (assembly GCA_038059695.1). GTDB lineage: Bacteria > Planctomycetota > MHYJ01 > JACQXL01 > JACQXL01 > JACRIK01. The sequence goes on along the minus strand of JBBTIZ010000023.1, from coordinate 61,959 downwards.
GAGTACTATCTTACCATTTCGGGTGATAATACAAGTAATTCTCTTACTATTTTTAGGGTCCTTTTCGCCCGTGTTTATATCGGCAAGATAGCCGGAAGAGATAATCTGAAAGTAGGTTGATTTTACGCCGATGGCGTTGGTGGTAATCAGGTTATTTATCTGATTGGTTTCTTCCTGGGTGAGGGTTTGTTTCTTGTTGAGGGCGCTGATAATAGCGGACGGCTGGGTAAAGACCTCGTCGTCTTCGGTGCCGTCTATTTCATCTGAGCCGGACCGGCAGCGGATGATTTTCTCGGCCAGAATTTCAGACGGTCCCAGGGCATGCAAGACCGGGAAAGGGGCGGTATTAATATTGACCCGGCCGTCGCCGTAAACGGTGATAAAATCCCGGACGGTCTGGAAGATTTCAGGCCGCATTCCTTTGACCAGTATCACTTCTTCAAGTATATCAAACTTATTATTCTTGCAGGGGTATGGTGATGACAAACTCTGGTAATAGCCGGTTTCGGCGCCGTTATCCCTTCTGGTGTCGTCGGTGTCGCGCCAGTCAACAATGCTGTCCGCTATTTCCTTTGCCTGGCCCGGGCTGAGAGATGCCCGGTCCTGGAATAACGTTTCAAGAACCGCGGCGCTGGCGGTATTGATGTTTATCTTGCGTTCTTCGTCAATCATTCCGTAAAAGGTGTTGGTTACGGTTGATTCGCCTTCGCTGGAAACGGTCTTGATTTGATTGGAGTATTCATAGGCCACGCCCAGGAATCCGCTGCCCACCGGTTTGTCGTTAAACAATTCGGCTTTATTGCTCCACGTCTCTTTTAAGGCGTCATAGGTGTTGGTTTCCTTGTCGCGGTTTAATTCGGCAAGGCATAAAGCAATGCCGGACCGGGCAATGAAATAAGCCGTTACTTGATTGCGGTATCGCCTGGCAGAAAACACCTGGGACGAGGCGACCACGCTGACACTCACGGCCAGGATGGTGAGGATGATTATTACCCAGAGGACAATTATCAGGACACTGCCCCGAAACAATTCCCGACATTTGTCGGGACAGGCGGGACGGAGTTTATCCCGACTGAAGATTGGGGTTGCGACTCCGCCATTTTTACGGGATAAAAACATACTTTATCTCATTTGCCCTCGTTTCGGGGCGGCTTAATAATAGGGATAATTATCGTGCGCGTTAGGGCATTCTTCATGCTCTTTAACTTTAACTCTATCTTTATTGCATAGGGTATGCCGGAGTTAATGGCATTATTAGAGAAACTAAGTTCCGGGGTTTTGGTTATCGCATAGGAGAATTTTAGTATTTCTACGTCTTCAAGGAGAACGCGGGAGGACTCCTTTTTCGTATCGTCGGGATTGACCTTTAATTCATCAAGATTGGGATAGGCGTATATCTCCGAGAGGCGGGAGAGTTTTCCCTCGCTCTGGTTATATTCATAGGTCATCTTGGTAATAAGCGGCAGGGGGACGGACGATTCTGTGGCGGCAGATATGTCTTCTGTTTCGCCGTTCTCTTCCGGCCGAGTCCAGTCGTATTTTAGGGTAAGGTAGGGAAAGGAGATTTTCGTCTCCTCGCCGTTGAAGCCAACCGGACTAAAGGAAAAGGTGTTCTTGAGGTCGCGATTAATCCTTTCCATTGTTAGCAGGGCCTTATCCTGGTTGGAATTCTCCTGCCCTTTTTTCCAGACCAGGATTCCCTGGCTATAAGAATGGTATGCGGCCAAGCCGGCCAGGGCCATTAATACGCTGGCAATCATTAACTCTATCAGGGTAAAACCCGATAATCTAATCTTCGGCATAAGGTTATTATTTCTGGGGGTTCCAACAGTATGTAGTCAGAGAAAATTTACCCTGTCTTTTACCCTGTTCCCAGATAATATCAATAATAATTTCCTTTAGTTTAGGATATTCCTCAATATCATTCTGGCTGAACTCCCAGGTAAACTTACGGACATCCTCGTTTAATTCCTGCGAACTTAAAGGGATGGGGAATTCATTGGCATATTCCAGGGCATCCATTGCGATAAGCGCGGCTTTAGAGTGGTTTTCCGCCCTTAACTGGGCATCAAAGCAACTGATAAAGACAGTAAAAATAGCCACGATGCAGATTGCCAGAATAGAAATAGCAATCAGGACCTCCAAAAGGGTTATCCCGGCTGATAATGAGGCGGGATTGTCAGCAGAAGATTTATTTATCTTTCTTCCAATTTGCGATATCATCTTCGGTTCCATCCTTGCCATCATCGCCAATAGACCAGATGTCATAATCAAGGTTATTTTGTGAAGGGCGGCGGTATTGATAGGGTTGTTGCCAGGGGTCTTTGGGGTCATCCTTCAGATAAGGACCGCTCCAATCCCGGGGTACCGGAGAAGAAGTGGGCTTTTCCCTCAGGGCCCTTAGACCCTGTTCGGTGGTAGGGAATGAGCCGTTTTCCATCTCGTATCTCTCCAAGGCCATGTCGATATTCCTGATTTCTAATTTCGCCGCGGCTATTCGCGCCCTTCCGACTTGGCCGGTAAACTTAGGCACTACAATGGCCGCCAGTATTCCGATGATAATCACGACCATCATCAGTTCTATCAGCGTGAATCCGCGGTTATTTCTGTTGTTCATGGAACCCTCCATTCGTATTAAGGTATAAGATTAATTCATCTCTTCTTCTTCGGAAGGATGATAAACCCATTTAAGGTTATCCAGGTGGTAAGCCAGGATTTCGGTATCCTTAAAGAAGATGGCAATTTCGTTACCGGCGGCTTCGGGCGAATCCGAGGCGTGAATCAGGTTATAACTGATACTGGCTCCGAAATCGCCGCGGATGGTGCCGGCTTCGGCATCAGGGCCGAAGGTTGCCCCGAGCAACTTGCGGCAGATATTCACCGCGCTAATTGCCTCTATGACCATAGTTACTACCGGTCCGGCCGTGATGAATTTAAGCAGTCCCTGGTAAAACGGCTTCTTTTTATGCACGGCGTAAAGGGTTTCGGCCTGTTTGGGCGAGACCTTGAGCATTTTTAGCGCCACGATTTTCAGGCCCTTGTTCTCAAAACGGTTGATAATCTCGCCTATTAATTTCCGCTGGACTCCATCGGGCTTGATAATTACTAATGTCTTTTCCATAATGCATCCTATTCTATTTACCCCTTTTTATTGATTAGGTTGCCCGCCGACAATAAATTCCCGGCGGGGTCTTACGGCCTGTCCGCCAAAGGCGGATCCGCCTTCGGCGGATAATTCGCGGAGTTTATCCCGCTTTAACGGGGCTCAAATATGTCGTAAGACAATCAGAGTCAGGGTTCATTCTCTGTTTGTTTTTCCGGCGCAGGCGTTATTACGCCATAGGTCGCGTCAATCTTGGGAATAAGTTTCTTAATCAGGGCGTCCAGCGCAAAACGGAGTTGCTTGCCGGCTGCATTCTGGTCTATCTTTATTTTCTCTTTGGATGAAACATGGGCTCCGCTTTCCAGCCAGACACCCCAGTTATCCGCTCTCTCCTCCCGCTTAATCTCGCCGGAACCGGCAAAGAGAACCCGGCCGGTTTCCACCTCAATTACCCGGCCGTCAATGGCTAACGAAATCGCCATAATAGAGGTCTGTTTTTGAACAGCAAAAGCCGGCATCTTGCCGATGCGGGGCAATCCAAAATTACCGCCGGTTTTGGAACGTTCTATTTCAAAGTTAGTTATGGCTCCGGTAAATATCAAATCAACGCCTAAAATCTTGCCGGCCTTGGCCGCGGTTTCCGGGTCAACTATTCCGACCAGTTTCTGCTCGGCTAACAGGGCATCCAGCCGTTCCCGCTCCACTACGTCAAACCGCTCGGCATTCAGCAATAACGTTATGCCGATATCCACGGCCTGGGAACCCAGGTCGGTTTTGGTGTATTGCTGGTTGGTCTTGTCCTTAAGTGGGATTATGGCTATCCGCTTCCTGACGAAATTAGCCGGCGGAGGCGGATAAATCCCGCACTTACTGTCATCATCCTGATAGGTGGTATTAACCCTGGCGGCCGCACATCCCGATATAAAAGGAGTAAGTAATAAGCAAATGGTAAAAAGTAGTAGCCCGCCTTTTATTATTTTGCATAATGTATACCGCATACTTTACTCTTTGGGCCCTGGCGCCCGTACGGGCGGAGCGGGTATTATCTGCTGAACTTGGCATCCACCTTCGGAATTATTTTGGAAAGCATATTATCCAGTACCAGGCGCAGTTGTTTGCCGGCCACTGACTGGTCCAATTTAATATAGCCATCCGGAGCGAAACTTAAGATGGCAGATTTAGAGACGCTTTCCGTCCGTTTTACCTCGCCGGAGTCGGCAAAGAAAATCTGGCCGGTGGTCGTATCAATAATCCGGCCGTCTACTGCCATGTCAATATCAAGGGCTCTTTCAGACCCGCCGCCAATCAGCACAAAGGTGGCTGATTTTGACTCCTTGACCTCCCAGTTGGTGACGGCGCCGGTAAATATTAGGTCAACGCCTAAAACCTTGCCGACCTGAGCCGCGGTTGCGGAATCCACGATGCCTTTTCCGGCCAGGCCTTGTTCGGCCAGGACCGCATCCAGACGTTCACGTTCAATAACACTGAAACGTTCAGAATTCACCAGAAGTGTGGTTAGCTGGTCCACGGCCATACTGCCCACATCTCCTTTAATCGGGCTGTTGGTGGTTTTGTCCTTAAAGGGCAGGATCGCGATAGTTTTTACCTTGATTGTCGCCGGAGGCGGTGTATATGTCTTTACCGGTGTGGTATCAACCGAATAGGTTGAAGACACCCGACTCATTCCGCAACCAGCCAAGGCAAGAATTATTCCTGCCGTTGTTCCGATAAATAGCGTTTTTACCATAAAGACCCTCCTCCTCTTGACGCCTTTGGGCGTCCATTCCTGATATTACTATTAAAAGATTATATCTCTATTCACCGATATGTCAAGTATTTTATCGTATGGAATTTCAATGCCAGTTCCCCCTCATCTATCCTCTCCCCATAGGGGAGAGGGAAGGGTGAAGGGGCTAATTTATGATAATGGTTCAACCGTTAACTTGCCGTTGGTATCTTTGCGGATGTACCCGCAATTTATCATTGGGTCGTGCTCCCAGAAACAAATCCATTCTTCTTTTATCGCCTGTTCAACCAGCCGTCTTTTCTCTTCCAGGGTTTCCTCAGGGTAGAGGTCATAACTCATAATATAAGGCAGGTCAATGTGTGCCGTGGTGGGAATCAGGTCGCTCCAATAAACCGCCTTTTTATTGCCGGATTCAATAAAAACAATCTGATGGCCGCGGGTATGGCCGCCGGTAACCCGGACAGATATCCCGGGCAGGATTTCCTTATCGCCGTCAATCAGTTCCATCTGGTTTGCCTCTTTGATGGGAATAAGATTATCCTTTATATAACTGGCCCTGGTGCGTTCATTCGGATTGACGGATTTTTCCCATTCCGTTTTCTGCACAATATACCTGGCCTTGGGAAATGTCGGAACAACTTGCAATTCGCCTTTCGTATTTCGCAATTGGCTGGTATTGCCGCCACAGTGGTCAAAATGCAGATGGGTCAGAATCACGACGTCTATATCAGCCGGCTTAACAGCATATTCAGCCAGAGAAGATATAAGAGATGGCGGGTGTTGAACCTCAAAGATATCCTGATAACGGCTGTTAAATTTATCGCCGATGCCGGTATTAATAAGGATGTTTTTATTATTTGTCCTGATAAGCAGGCACCAGAGTCCCATTTTAATGCGGTTTTTATCGTCCGGGGGAGCGCGTTTTTCCCAGAGCAGACGCGGCACCACGCCGAACATTGCCCCGCCGTCCAGCCGGAAAGAACCGTCGCTGACGAGATAAACATCGATGCCGTTTATATTCATAAATACTGCTTGGCCGGGTTGTAATTTAGCCGTCTTTTCGCGCCCAGCTATACGGTATCTTTTTGGTATGAGCCGGAATCCGGTATTCGTCGGGTTGCTTGCGGTTATAGGATTCGTTGGGGCAATTGAGCATTATGGACTCGTATTCGCTGATACACTTGAATCCGTGATAGACCTCAGGCGGAATCTGGAGCAGAATCGGATTATGCAGGCCTATAAAGAATTCGTTGACATCCCCTTTGGTTGAGGAATTCTTGCGGTCATCGTAAAGCACCATCTTAACCATTCCGTGCAGTACCGTAAAAGAATCGGTCTGCTTTTTATGGTAATGCCAGGCCTTGACCACGCCCGGATAGGCCGTAGTAACATAAACCTGCCCGAATTTCCTGAAGATTTCATCATCACATCTCAGGATTTCCATCACCCGGCCTCTTTCATCAGAAATCGGATTCAACCTCTTTATTTTAACGCCGCTAATCATTTTTATTCTCCCATTAGAGGCTGTTAGCGACCCTTTGTTATACTCAGGATAAACTCCGGAGCGTTACAGCCTCGTTATGTCCCGCCGACCCCGCTCCGCTACCGCTCTACGGGACGGAGATGGCGGGATTTACTTTTGTTATTTCTGTTCTCTGAAATACCTGATTATTTTATCCAGTATCTGGTCGATATTCTGGGTTGGCTGGTAATTGATAAGTTTTCCTATCTTGGTCAGGTCCGGAACGCGCCTGAGCATATCCTCAAACCCGCTCTCGTATGCTTCGTCATAAGGAATATATTTTATCTTTGATGAACTCTTTGTCTTTTCTTTTATCTTGGATGCCAGCGTCTCAATGGTAATTTCCTGCTCACTGCCGACATTAAAGACCTGGCCGATTGACTTGGGATGAGTGACCACTTTTATTAATGCGCCGACCACGTCGCTCACATCCGTAAAGCATCGTGATTGTTTGCCCGTTCCGTAAACCGTAAATGGCTCTCCGGCCAGCGCCTGCTGGACAAAGCGGGGAATCACCATTCCGTACCGGCCTGATTGCCTCGGCCCGACCGTATTAAAGAGCCGGACTACGATAGTGGGCAATTTCTTCTCCCGCCAGTAAGCCAGCGCCAGGAATTCATCTATCGCCTTGGAACAGGCATAACTCCAGCGTGATTTGACAGTTGGGCCCATAATCGTATCGTCATCTTCATTGAATGGAATTTTAGTGCTCTTGCCGTAGACCTCGGAACTTGAGGCAATCAGGACAATCTTGTTCTTCTTGTTTGCCAGTTTGAGAACGCTCTCGGTCCCGGCGATGTTGGTTTCGATGGTGTTAACCGGGCTTTCCACAATAAGCCGGACGCCCACAGCCGCGGCCAGATGGAACACGATATCGCAATTATCTATCAATTCCGCTAACCGCGGTTCATTGAATATAGTGTCAATCGTGTAATGGAATCTAGGATTGGATTTGAGATGCTCTATATTATTGATGCTGCCGGTGGAGAGGTTGTCAATAATCCAGACTTCGTCATTCTGGTTGAGCAGGGTTTCGGCTAAATGGGAGCCGATGAATCCGGCCCCGCCCGTAATTAAATATTTCATACCTAACGGTATCCTATCTAATTGCTATCCCGCAGGGGTAGCACCTCGTCAATTATCTTTTTCAACTCATCGGGTGGTTTCACCCCGATAATCTGGTTTACCATTTGCCCGCCATTGAAGAACAGCAGGGTGGGAATGGCCGAAATATTATAGGTGGTAGCCGTATCAGGGTTCTCGTCGGTATTCAATTTTACCACCTTCAGTTTTCCCTGATATTGAGAGGCCAGTTTGGTTAAAATGGGCGTCAGCATCCGGCAGGGCCCGCACCAGGGCGCCCAGAAATCCACCAAGACCGGATTGCTTGATTTTAACACCTCATTCCCGAACGTCTGGTCTGTAACTTCTTTTATTATATCGCTCATAAACTATTCTATCACCTTTACTTTCAATTCCTTGACAATTATATTATCGCCGCCTTTTACGTTTATTCCGATTTCACCAGATCCTTCAGGGATATCACTAATTGCTGGCTCTGGTAAACCGGTCCCGCTGATGGTTAACTTCTTGCCCTTTACTTCTATGGTATATTTCTGCCACTCATCCTTGAAACTTCTCGGGAACTTTACCGGTATCCCGGTAAATATCTGGTATTGGAACCCTTGATAATTTAAAACTTGCAACCCGCCCCGCAGAGATATATCCAAGGCGCCGCTTAACACCTTGAATTCTATTGTTAGGGTAAAATCCTTCCAACCATCTTTTTCATTATTATTTGTAATGGTGGTTATTGCCCCGCGGTTAGCAGATGAATTAGGATTTTTCAGCAGTATTTTATCCTCGTCAACATAAATCTCCGATTTGGAATCGCCATTTCTATCCCACTTGGAGATATCATCGTTAAGAATCTGCCATTCCTTGCGCTTCTTTGTCTTTTCCTGCTGTTCTTCCAGGGCTGTTTTAGCTTCCTCCTTGATTTTATCCACTTCCTCCTGGTATTGTAAGGTATTGGGCCGCCCTAAAAGAACGTCGCATTCCCTGAGCATTGCTTTCCATTCCTTCTTGTTCTTTAAGCCCTCTACCTTTGTCTTGAAATCCTCGTATGCCTTTTTCTCGGCCGCTTCCTGCCCCTCGCGGGCCTTCTTTTCCTCCTCGGCCAATTTCTTTTTCTGTTTCGTGAAGTCGCTCAGCAGGCCCTTGAGTTTGCTTCCGAGCGAGTCGTTAACGGCCGGATTGCTTTTCAGCGCGCTGATATCTTTTAATCTCTTATCAACCTCTTCTGCCGTATCAACCGGTTTTTCCAGTTCTTTAATTTTATCGGCAATTTCTATCCGCGCCTTGGCGTTTCTCTCCATTTCATCTATATCTTTTTCGTACGCAGTGCCTTTTAACGCATCCGCCCTTTTCTTTATCTGGTCAATAACCTTTTGGGGTTCATTCGGATAATCATTTTCGGCGTCTTTTATCTCGCTAAAATAGCCCTTAAGGGTCTTCTGCCGGGTTTCCTCTGCCTTCTGGTTTGCCGCGTTTGACATGCTGGTTATTATCATTATCACCACAATGATTATAACCGCGGCCGCCCCAGCGATAAGATAGATTTTCTTTATCCCGCCCTTGGCGGTCTTTGCCTGTCCGAAATGATGCCGGGACGGAACGGCTTCTTCTTCAATATCCTCTTCTTTTACTGCCGGCCTAAGACGCGAGGTCTGCGCTGGCCTCGGCGGCGGTTGCGGATGCGCCGCCTTTTGCGTTTGATGCAGTGGCGATGGTTTTGCCTGACCCACGGCTGGGCGGGCGGGCGGGCCAGCCGGAGTTACGGCGCGTATCTGACCTTCGGGAACGGTGGGTTTTGCCGGCAGTGGTTTTTGCGCCTGAGGTCTTGATGCCGAAGTAGCTGGTATGGGTTGCTTTGCTGTAGGCGCAACCGGGTTAGGCCTTGGCTGAACAGGAACAGCAGCCGGTCTCGCGGCCTGGACGGGTTGTTTTGGTGGCATAGCCGTGGGACTGGCCTGAATCCCGCCCGGACGGGATGCTTGAGGAACAGATGCCGGGCGGGCCGGTGCTGATTGCGTCCCGCTTGAGCATTTTTGGCAATAGTAGATATTGTTTATTTTGGATGCCTTGCCGGCTGAGATTTCATTGGCTGAAATAAACGTCCCGCATCCCCCGCAAAATATGATGTTTTCCATAAATAAATGCCTCCGATTACTCTTTTATTATTCGTCCTCGTCGCCTCCCTCGGATGGCTGTTTGTCATTGGGTTTTTTGCCTGTTTTCATTTCCGCCAATTTTACTGTAGCCACTTCTTCCTTACCCTTACGGATATACTTTATCTTAACTTCGGTCTCAGGTTTTAAGGTTTTTATTATTGCGCGATAATCATTCAGGTTGTCGACTTTCTTGTCGGACAGTTCAATTAGCACGTCAGATTCTGCCAGGCCGACTAATTCCGCCGGAGAACCCTCCTCGCATCCCTGTATAAAAATACCCTTGGCTGTTTTTAATCCCAGTTCCCTGGTTAAATCTTCTATGGTGGAGTTAAATCTCCAGGCGAGTTCATCATTAAAATCGCTGCCCCTTAAGCCTAAGTATGCCCTGATAACGCGCCCGTTTTTTACGATTTCCTCTTTTACCTGCATGGCTGTATTGATAGGTATGGAGCCGCCGTACTTATAAAAACCGACTGTGTTAATCCCCACCACCTCGCCGTTCAGGTTAAATAAAGGGCCGCCGCTGTTCCCCGCGTCTATTATGGCGTCTATTTGCAAATAAGACGGGGTGTATTCTACAGTGGACCATTGGGTTTTGCCGATTCTTATTTCTCTTCCGAATCCGCAAATAATTCCGGTAGTGACTGTATATTCATAACCGCGCGGCTGGCCGATGGCGACAACAAGTTCGCCTTGAGCGAGCTTAGCCGAATTTCCTACATTGGCTTGTTTTAGGTCTGCCGGCGGGTTCTGTATTTCTAACACCGCTACATCGTACATCGGGTCGCTTCCCAGTAGTTTTGTTTTAAGAACTCGCTTATCTTGCAGCGCCACCATCAGTTCTTTCGCGCCTTCTACGACGTGATGATTGGTTAAAACAATGCCTTTTTTGCAATCAATAATAAAGCCTGTGCCCAATGAAGCTTTAACGCGTGTTTTGAAAGCGCCGTACTCAATAAAATTAAAAACGTTTACCACAGATGGAGAAACTTTTTGGGCAATCTGGATGAATGTATTCCTGGTTATTGTCTGGCTGTCGCCCGCCCCGCTTGACGATGGCTTGGATGTCTGGGGATAAATATTCGCCGTTAGACATAACGCTCCAATAATGCATACCCCGATTAGCGCAATTCTTTTTCTCATATGAGTACACCTCCATAAGTTAGATAATAAGCCCGAGTAATTCTGTCAACCCCGCACATAAATTTATATCGCGTTTATACAGCCAACTATAAATATAAGTATAATAAATTTATGTGCGAGGTCAACCTTATTTGTATTTTATCTGATTTTATTTGCCCTTTTTAATAACATAACATAATGTAAGGTGCAGGAAGGTATAAAATTTAGCCACCAAGACACTAAGGCACGAAGAAAACGACCAGTTAATTTCTTCTTAGTGTCTTTGTGCCTTCTGGCGCCGAAGCGCCATGGCGCCCTTATGGCGCTCAGTGGCAGAAGTTTCAAGGATTTATTGTTCTTCATAGAAAGTAGCGCGTGTATGGCAGAGTTATATTATTCGCAAACGCATGAATGGGCCAAGGTGGACGGCGCGACGGCTACAATCGGCATCACTGATTTCGCCGCTCAGCAGCTGAGCGACCTGATTTTTATCAACCTGCCCAAGCTTAAGCAGGCGGTAAAACAGGCCGAACCCATGGGCGAGGTGGAATCAGTCAAAACCGTGGTGGACATCAACAGCCCTTTGAGCGGCCAGGTTATTGAGGTCAACGAACCGGTCGTCTCCAACCTTAACCTGATCAGCACCGACTCTTTCAATGCCGGCTGGCTGGTTAAGATTAAATTATCGGACAGCGGGGAACTCAAGAATCTCCTGACCAAAGAGGCATATCAGAAACTTTGTGAAACGGAATCAGCGAGCCATTGATAACCTTATGGCCTAATAACCCAATAACCTAACTGCTATGCCCTATATTCCGCATACTGATACTGACATCCGGGAAATGCTGGCCGCGGCCAATGTGGCCAACCTGGAAGACCTGTTTTCCAGCATCCCCAAAGAATTACATCTGACTAAACCCCTGGCCCTGCCGGCCCCGCTAAGCGAGATGGAAGCCACCAAACTACTGGCCGAACTGGCAGACAAAAATACCAATGTCGCCAACACCCCGTCTTTCCTGGGCGCGGGCTGTTACAACCACTTTATCCCGGCCGTGGTGGACCACCTGGCTGCTCGGAGCGAATTCTATACGGCCTATACCCCGTACCAGCCCGAGACCAGCCAGGGCGCGCTGACCACTATTTTTGAATACCAGACCATGATGTGCCAGCTGACCGGCATGGAGGTGTCCAACGCATCGCTCTATGACGGCGCGACCGCTTTGGCCGAGGCCATCCTCATGGCGCTCCACACCACCAACAAAAAGAAGGTCATTATCTCCAAGACCATCCATCCGGAATACCGGGCTACGGTCAAGGCCTGGCTGGAGGACTTGGATATCAATATCATAGAAATAGATTTCTCCGATGGCGTCACCTCAGTAGAGGCATTAGAAAAAGTATTAGATAGCAATACGGCCTGCGTGGCTTATCAATCGCCCAATTTCTTCGGCATCATCGAACCGGCGGATAAAATTGCTGAAATCATCCGGAGACAACCCCCTCAATCCCCCTTAACAAAGGGGGAATATAAGGGGGTTGTTTTGATAGCGGTGGTCAATCCGATTTCCTTAGGATTGCTCAAGCCGCCCGGCGATTACGGAGTTGACATAGTTGTGGGCGATGCCCAGCCGTTAGGCAACCGGATGTCATTCGGCGGCCCGCATCTGGGTTTTATGGCTACCAAGATGGCCCATATCCGCAAGATGCCCGGCCGGATAGTCGGCGAGACCACAGACGCCAAAGGCCGGCGCGGGTTCGTCCTGACCCTGTCCACCCGGGAACAGCATATCAGGCGGGAAAAGGCCACGTCCAACATCTGTTCCAACCAGGCCCTCTGCGCCATCCGGACGGCCATCTACCTGTCCGCCGTGGGCAAGACCGGCCTGAAGCAGGTGGCTGAACTCAATCTACAAAAGGCGCACTGCGCGGCTGACCAGATATCCAAAATCCCGGGCTTCAAACTCCTGTTCAGCGGCCCGTATTTCAACGAATTCGTTATCGAATGTCCCAGGAATCCGGAGCAGATTAACAAGAAACTATTGAAAAGCAATATCATCGGCGGCCTGGCCTTAAAGAGATTTTATCCCAAACTAAAGAACGCCATGCTCCTGTGTGTGACCGAAATGAACACGAAAGAGGAGATTGATAAACTCGTAAACACAATTAAGGATTAAGTATAGAACACGAATCACACGAACTCGAAGAGACCGCGAAGCGAATGCGACTAATCACACGAATTTATTCGTGCCATTCGCTCTATTCGTGACATTCGTGTTAGAATTAGTTTTATGAACGACAAGCTTATCTTTGAAGAATCCCGTCCGGGCCGGAGCGCCTGCGCCTTGCCGGCCCTGGACGTGCCGGCCCAGGATATAAATAAATTATTGCCGTCCGCCGCCTTAAGGCCGACGCTGGCAGACCTGCCTGAGGTGGACGAACTCACCCTGGTGCGCCATTATACCAATCTGGCCCGCAAGAACTTCGGCGTTGATACCGGTTTCTATCCGCTCGGTTCCTGCACCATGAAATACAATCCCAAGGTCAACGAGACCCTGTGCGGCCTGACCGGCTTTGCCCAGCTCCATCCCTACCAGCCGGCCTCAACGGTTCAGGGCATCCTGCGGATAATGTATGAACTGGGCGAGTTCTTGAAGGAAATCTCCGGTTTTGACGGCGTGTCGCTGACCCCGGCGGCCGGCGCGCACGGCGAATACACCGGCCTAAAAGTCATCCATCAGTATTTCAAGAAACATAATGATAAGAGAACCAAGGTCCTTATCCCGGATTCGGCGCACGGCACCAACCCGGCTTCTGGCGCCCTGTGCGGATTCCATGCCGTCGAGGTCAAGTCCGATGCGCACGGCAATGTCGATATCCCGGACCTGAAGGCCAAGATGAACAATGAAGTGGCCTGCCTGATGCTGACTATCCCCAATACGCTCGGCCTGTTTGACGAGCACATTGTGGAGATTTGCAAGATAGTCCACGACAGCGGCGGATTTATTTATATGGACGGCGCCAATTTCAATTCCATTATGGGCATCACCACTCCGGCCCTGGCCGGCGCCGATGTCCTGCACTTTAATCTCCACAAGACCTTTTCCACGCCGCACGGCTGCGGCGGTCCGGGTGCGGGCCCGATTGCGGTCACAGCCAAACTCACGCCTTACCTGCCCGTGCCGATTGTCGTCAAGAACAACGACGAATACTCGCTGGACTATGACCGTCCCGATTCTATCGGCCAAATCAAGGGATTCTTCGGCAACATCGCGGTCCTGATTCGGGCCTATGTCTATATCCGGATGATGGGGCCAGCCGGCCTGAAAAAGGCCAGCCAGATGGCCGTCTTAAATGCCAACTACGTCATGGCCCAACTCAAGCAACACTACCATCTCCAGTATGACCGGCACTGCATGCACGAATGTGTCCTGGACGCGACGATTCAGTTAAAGAAATTCGGGGTCAGGACTTTGGACATAGCCAAGCGGCTGTTGGACTACGGATACCATCCACCCACGATTTATTTCCCGCTCATCGTTCACGAGGCATTGATGATAGAACCGACCGAGACCGAAAGCAAAGAGACCCTGGACGAATTCATCAAGGTCATGATTGCTATCGCCAAAGAGGCCGAAACCACACCCGATGTGGTCAAGTCCGCGCCAACAACTACCCCCGTCGGCCGGCTGGATGAGGTCAAGGCAGCGCGAGAACTAAGGGTCTGTTGGAAGAAGCCTTAAAACACCTGCGCAATCCGTGTTTCCTGATTTTCTCAAGCTTTCATCTTTCCACTCTCATCTTTTCACTTTCCCAACAGGGGGAGGGGGGAGGGTGGGGGGTAGTACCCCTCAAGACTCCCTGACTGGTGGTGAGGGCATGAGCCATATACAGTAACCGCTTAGCTTATATAGAGTAAGCGCAATAATCGTGTACACTACGCCCACGGCTGATATACACTATACGCACGGCTGATATATAACTTGTCACCGGCTGATATATAACATGCGCACGGCTGATATACAGATTATGCGCGGCTGATGTATAATACAGGGCTTGGCCGTATGGTGTAAACAATAACCATACCTACCCCATAGCGCGCCATCATATAGTGTTTATGATATGGTGTGCTGGTGTGTATTAATCCTATACCCTACTTAAAAACGCAGGTTATTTGTTGCTTTCCTGAAAAAGATGTTTATTATTAATATTTATGCCGAAGAATACCTATCAGGATTGGGATAAGAAAGAATTAATTAAGAGAATAGAGAAATTAGAAAGCCGCAAAAAATACGGCTTGGTCTGGGATGAGGAACATACCAAGGAACAGTTTGAGAAAGATTCAGAAAACGCCCTGCCGATTCTTAAGGAAGTAAAGAACAAAGCCATTACCGCCCCCCCCCAGTGACTCTAAACCAGTTAACATCCTGTATAGAAGGCGATAATTACCACGCCTTATCTGTTTTGAACTATACCCATCAAGGCAAGATTGATGTTATCTATATTGACCCACCATACAATACGGGTAATAAGAGCTGGAAATACAACAATCAGTATGTAGAAAAAGATGACACCTATAAGCACAGCAAATGGCTTTCGTTTATGAGCAAACGCTTGCGCCTTGCTAAAAATTTATTAAAAGACGAAGGAATAATAATTGTAACTATTGATGACTATGAAATTGGAAATCTCAATTTATTGATGAACGAAATTTTTGGGGAGGGTAATAAACTTGGGGTGGTTACTATCATGCACAACCCTCGAGGAAGAAGCGACGATAAATATTTTGCAACCTCTCACGAATACGCTCTTTTCTATGGACTAAATACCCAGGTTACTAAAACTAATAAATTAAAGCTAACAGAAGAACAGGTCGAGGGTTTTCCATTAGAAGACGAAATATCTTTTTACCGATTACTACCCCTAAAAAGAACAGGGTCTAATTCAACTCCCGATAAAAGGCCTAATCTTTTCTATCCGATATATTACAATAAAAAAACAAAACGAGTTTCAGTAGAAGAAGAAAAGAATAAAGATTTGGTTAAAATTTTACCGATTGATTCACATGATGGAAAAAGGGTTTGGCGGTGGGGTAAGGTGAGTTTTACGGAGAAAGCTGAAACTGAAATTGTTATTAAAGAGAATAATGGCAAGTATACAGTTTTCGCAAAAGATAGGATAAAGGGTGGCAGAAAGCCGAAAACGGTATGGGCTGATCCAAAATATGATGCTTCATCTCATGGAACAATATTGCTACAAAAAATACTTGGAAAATCAAGGTCTTTTGATTATCCCAAATCGCTATACGCGGTTTTTGATACATTACAAATATGTATAGATGATAATAAAGAAGCGATAGTTTTAGATTTTTTCGCTGGTTCAGGGACAACTGGTCATGCGGTTTTAGAACTTAATAGAAAAGATGGGGGAAATAGAAAATTTATATTGTGTACAAATAATGAAAATGAAATTGCCGAAGAAGTATGCTATCCACGAATAAAAAAATGCATGAGTGGCTACCCTCGCCTTTCTGATCATAGTGATGAACTTAAATATTTCAAGACCGCCTTTGTGAAGCGGACTTTTAGCAAGGACACCCTGAAAATCCGTATTACCAAGGAATGCACTGAGATGCTTTGCCTCAGAGAGGGTATTTTTGAGGAGAAGAAGAAGACGGACGATTACCGTATCTTTGAGCAGGGTGAGCGTATTATGGCAGTATATTATTCGCCTGACCGGACTGAATTAAAATCACTCAAGAAAGAATTAGATAAAATGACAGGCGAGAAAACTCTCTATTGCTTTGAACTTGACCCGTTCGGGCTGGATAAAAATGATTTTCATGATTGGAAAGGTGTAACACTTGAGCCGATTCCGCAGAAGATTCTGGATATATACGAGGATATTTATGAATATTGACCTTAAGCCGTATCAGGAAACAGCCATTGAGCAATTGCTTACCGCCGTTAAGAAACTGCTGGCTAACGAGGGAATGAAAAAGGTCTGTGTTTTCCAGGCCCCGACCGGAAGCGGCAAGACCCTGATGACAGCTAAGTTTATTGAGGAGATTATTAAAGAATTACCAGATGAGGATATTTGTTTTCTTTGGGTGAGTATTGGTAAGGGCGAATTACATCTTCAGAGTAAACGCGCTTTAGAAAAGATTTACGGCGGAGCGCCGAGGGTGTCTTTGGTTGAGGATGAATTTTCCGGCGGCAGGGAACGGATTGTCCGTAACGAGGTTGTAGTGGTTAACTGGGAGAAATTACGGAGTAAAGATAAGGAAACCGGCGATTGGAAAAACATCCTGATGAAGGACGGAGAAAAGATAAATTTCAGGGATGTCCTTACCAGAACACGGGAACAACGGAAGGTAATAATGATTATAGACGAAAGCCATATCGGCGCCACGGCTGAACGAACCAACGAATTGCGGGACGAGATAAACGCCGATATTATTCTGGAAATGAGCGCCACGCCAAAACTTATTCCTGACCGCAGAGATGAAAAGCGGGGGATTGCCGGGTATGTTTGTGTAGAGCCGAAAGATGTCATTGATGCAGGTATAATAAAGAAAGAAATAATCATTAATGAGAAGATAGATAAAATTGCCAATAATGAAACCGATTCGCAGGAAGTAGTTTTAGAGGCAGCATATCGGAAGAGGTTGGAATTAAAGAGATTATTTGAGGCGGAGGGGGCAAATATTAATCCGCTGGCTTTAATACAGATACCGAATGCCGACGCCGGAGATGACAAGAAAAAAGCTGTTGAAGAATTTTTGGCGAAGAAAGGTATTGCTGAAGCAAATAAGAAATTAGCAATTCGAATTCATGGCTATCCAGCAATAGAAGAAATAGAATCGATTGCCGAACCGGATAATATAATAGAATTTTTTGTATTCAAGCAAGTAGTTGATACGGGATGGGATTGTCCCCGGGCGCATATTCTGGTCAAATTCCGGGAATCACACAGCGAGACCTTTGAAATCCAGACCGTGGGCCGGATACTGCGGATGCCGGAATTAAGGCATTACCCAAGCGAAGCCCTGAATACCGGATATATATACACCAACGTCCAGAGCATTATTGTCAAAAAGGAAGAATATAATCCGAATATCATCAAGCATCTAAAGGGGACGCTTAAAGATTGTTATAAGGATATAAAGCTTAGCTCCTACTATAAATCGCGGGCTGATTACGGAGATATCACCTCGAGTTTTGACCCGGTGTTTGAGAAGGTTGCCTGCGCGGAGTTTGGCATTAAACAAAGGGAATTCTTTGACCAGAATAAGAAACTGCTTGAGAAAAAAGGTATTGTTGTTGATTTAAAGAAATACCAGCAGGAAATTATCCGAGATGCAAAGATTGATGGCAAGACTTTTGACGAATTAGAGGGCGAAATAGATTCTGCCCAGAAAGCCAGTTTGAATATTGCCGGTAACGATCTGGATGCGGTATTTGTGCAGATTATTAAGGAGCATCTTGGCTCATTCAAAAATATTAAGCGGTCGGTGCCGAAGGTCAAGAATACGATTTACGTCTGGTTTATGCGACATCTGGGCGCTAAGGATTGGGATGAAGAAGCGATGATGATACAGAAAATCTTTGTCCATAACGGCAATAGGGATATCTTTGAGCGTATTCTGTTAAAAGCGGTTGAGGAGTATAAAACTGTTCGGGAGAAAGAGATTGCCAAGCGTGTTGAGGAGAGCGAACAGATTTATGATTTCGAGATACCAAACGAGAGTTTTTATAACGCGCATACCGACGAATTGCTCAAGGTTAAAAACTATGTCTATGATAATTGCTATTTGAATATTGACCGCACTAATCCCGAAAGGGAATTCGAGAGGTTTTTAGAGGATAAAACGAATGCTAAAAACATCGTTTGGTGGTGGAAGAACGGCGAAAACAAGAAGGATTATTTCGGCATTAAATATGAATATCCAACCGGAGTGGTCCATACATTCTATCCTGATTATTTAGTCCGGTTTGCGGATGGAAGAATAGGCGTTTTTGAGACAAAGGATATGGGCGACTGGGGGGGTAGCAGTTATACCAAGGCAAAATCAGAACGATTGCAGGAGTATATCAAAGAACAGACTAAAAAGGGTAAGAAACTCTTCGGCGGAATAGTCGTTCCGGTAAATGGCATTTGGAAAATCAACCAAAAAGCACAATACGATTGGGAAAAATGCTTGCGGAATGACTGGAGCGATTGGGAAGAATTAAGATTAGGTTGAGTTATAAAGGGGGCCTAAAATGGGTAAGTTTCGTTCTACCAAGGTAACTGAGTTTTTGGATGCGGCAATATCAACTCCAGACATTCTAGAGGAATATTTTAGGAAGTATCATATTACGCTTAACTTAAAAGAATCAACGGCGCCTTTTAGCACGGTTATAGCATATTTAGATAATCTCACGGATACCGACCTGAAAGATACGATTGAAGAAGAAATAGCACGTCTTTATGATATTGCTAAAACGATGACTGGTTTTATCCCGGATGTAATCCAGAAATATCATATTGCGTCCACGGGGAAAGAAAACCAACACCAATTGATACTCGGTATATTCCTGAAGAGTAAACCGGCCTATAACCATCTCAGCGATTATTACCTGCTTTATGGCTCAGGCAATAAATTGAGCCGACATAAAATGGAATGTACCAGCTTTACAATAACGCCAGGAAAAATGGAACAGTTCAAGGCGCAGATTAAAGCATGGTTTAAAGACAGGCGTCAAGGGAAGGATTGTATTATCAGGCATTATGAGGAAAATGGCAAATTGATTATTGCAGTAATACGCGGGAAAAATAAAAAGCATCAATTGGTCTTGAAAGATGAAGACAAAGAGGTAAATACAGAAACCATTATTTTTAGACCCGCTTATGAGGATATTCTGCAATACGACGGGAAAACATCTTTTTCCGTACATACTTCACTTCGAAAAGACAGAGAAAAATATATTGATGTTTTTGCCGATATTATTATCTGTGACAAAAGTCAAGCGATGCGCCCTGATAGAGATGACACCTATATCCTAAAACCACTTCAAGAAGATGATTTTAGTTTCCCCGTCAATGAGACAATACGGTCGGTTAAATTAACTGCCGTAACTATGGTCCTAAATGGTTCTACAAAACCGACTATTCGCATAGATTCAACTGATATTAACCAGACATTTAATAATGACATTGCCGGATTAGGGATAGATTCAGGCGAATTGACTTCGGCTAAATTTCTATTTATATTACAGGTTAATGGAAAAGCAATAGAAGTGAGTTTTGAAATAACCCCGCCCAGCAGTACTGACTTGGGAAGCAAAAAATATAATGAAATTATCAATAAGTACCTGGAAGATATCGGCATTAAAGAAAATGATAAAGTTCCTTTTAAAGCAGATAGAGAAAAGCCCTAATTCCTTATTTAGCAAAAAAGAACTGCTCGCCATTTCTCCATCAAACTGTGCCGATTTGACCAAGAAGAATATTTTAAGTTATATTAACCATTCCGATGGTGTAATCGAAAATATTAAATCCCCCCGCTGTCCACACGGTTGCACATTATCCGTCAAAAAACAGGACGGAAACCTTGAGGCATTTTGTATGATACATCCATCTGAAGGGATGGTTTCTATTGATAAAAACGACCTATGCAGGTATTCCTTTAATATTAGGGCATTCGTAGAACTAATCCGTAATGATAATAATCTGGCTGGTAACTATGACAAACTTGACGACCGGCTTTATTTTATCGGCGTTTTGAATGTCAGGGGAAAGTCAACCGCGATTATTCTGGCCCTGTGCAGTAATCCCAAGACAGCCGGGACACTGCTTTTGAGCATACCATCCCAAATAGCGAGATACCAGGCAGGGATTGTCCTGATGCCTTTCTTTGATAAGATTAGCCAAAATACTCGCCGGATATTAGAGGATAGGAATATTCATTATGTCAATTTTGCAGACGCTTTCGGCGATAAGAATTGGGTTATCAGCCAGGATATCCTTACTAAAATCAGCCAGAAGGAGAAAATCATTTCGTTCAGCAAGGCAAAGAAATCAAAAATAAACCTGACCAAAAGCGTATTCCAATACAAGGATAAACAGCTAATAGGATTAATAAACCAGACGCATAAAATCCTATTAAGAATACTTGATAAGGTTTCCGGCAAGACCAAGAATACTTATATTTCTTTAGAAGATATTGTCAAGGCGTGTGGCTGGAAAATGGAGGATTATAAGCTTGAGCCGGAAAACTATAAAAACCGTATCAGCGGGGCAATCAGCAAAATAAACAAGGTATTAGTATCAGCCGGATTACCAGAAATCGGACGTCTTGATAGTAAAAAGGGTTATCTATGCCCGATATTTTTAAAGGATATTGAAATCGTTGCTCCAACATCTTCTGGTAAAGCCCGCCCGAATATTAATAGATTGAAGGAATCTCTCAATACGCATCCATCTACGGATGAATAATTTCATATTTCATTTTCGTTCATTTTGACCGTCTCGCATAACTCCTTAGAATACAATCGGTTGCAACAGCCAATCTTAAACAATCTGTAATCGTTCGTCCCTCTTTGAAGAGTTCCTTACTATTCGGTATGTTATTAGCAGGACACAAGACCAGGGCGCATGATCGGGCGCAGGTGAGTCATGCCGCTTGCCCCGGCCCCGGCTTGTCTTCTATGAGTATCTGCTTGATGCCTGTTTGGCAGTTAGTCATTTAAATAACAAAATAGGTGGAAACAACTATGAAAAAGAGTTTTTGGAGGCGCATCATCAGGACGGTCTTGGAAATCGTTCTTACGGTGATTCGCGATAAGGTGAAGAAATAACTTCATCTGTCTCAGCCGGGTTCGGGCTATCGTGAACCGGTAGCCCAACCGGCTGATTCTAAAACGATAACCCGCCAGAGGCGGGTCTAACTGACCGTAATTTGCTTTGCTCAAACGGTCAGTAAGAAAAGGAGATTAGATTATGGGAACAATCAGTGAGGTAAAACTGGCCGTGTTGCTGGATTTGGCAGAGGCCGGGGAGGTCCAGGTGGAGCGCTGGAAGCGCGGGACCAAGAATAACGCTGACCTGACCTATCAGCAGATGCAACAGGCCATCGGCAATGAGTCCGATTATAAGTCCAAAATGGCTTTGCCGGCGGCCACGGCATACGCGCCGACTATGAATCCGGCTTATGTGTCCCGTTCAGGTCTGGACCGTAACCGGATTGTCCGCAAGCAGGCGGATAATATCGCCAATGGTTATGAGAACTACCGCGGTTCACTGGCCCAGGCGTTCGAGACCGTGGATGGCGAACCCTGCAAGCGGTATAAGGAGGCGATTGACGCCTCAGCCGAGGTCTATGGACAGCATGTGGCCCGGAGCGTCCTGCCTTTTACCGGCTCACGGGAGATTGGTATAGGTATGGCGCCGATAGCGGCCATGTGGCTGACCGGCGATATCAAGACCGAACGGCTGCTCAGGGGCGACGACCAGGTCGGCCTGGGCGGGCCCATCAACGTGGCCCGGGTGATGCCGGATATGAGAACGGCCCTGAAGTCGGCAGTGGTTAACCGAATCGTGCAGTCAGGCAAGACGCTGATTAGCGCGGATTGGGACCCGACTGTCATGACTCAGGAGAACGACCATATCAATAATCTGATTGCCTCTTTGCAGAACGTGGCTTATGTGGCTTTTGCCACGGCCGGGGTCTCGCATTGCGATTGGATTTTGATAGACGGCCGGAAATACCTGGAGATAAAGGTGGCAACACCGTAACCAAACGGGAAATGTGGAATGCGGGGTGCGGAATTAACCGTGCCCCGCTTCCCTTTAATTAAAACAAAATACGAACACGAATGGGACGAATGGGAACGAATGACACGAATGAATTAATGGATTATTCGTGCGATTCGCCGGATTCGTGTGATTCGTGTTAAAGATTGGAGATTTATATGTTAAAACCTAACGAAGTAAAGACCTCAAACATCGCGACCTATGCAATCACGACATCCAAGATTGCCAAGAGCGCGGTCACGACCGATAAGATAGCCGACGGCGCTGTCAACAGCGCTAAGTTGCAGGAGGAGTGCGTCACCACCAATAAACTGGCTGACCTGTGCGTAACCAACGACAAGATTGCGGACCGGACGATTACCCAGGATAAATTGGTTCTGCCAATCGTTCCGCCATCGCCGCTTATCAGGCCGATTACGCCGCAAGTGGAGAGCTCGGAAATCAAAGACGGGGCGATTACCAGAGCCAAGATAGCGGTTAATGCGGTGGAGAGCGATAATATCAAGGACCTGAATGTAACCAGCGGAAAACTGGCGTCCAGCGCCGTGACTAATGCCAAGATAGCGGATAATGCCATAACCGCATCCAAACTGGCGCCCAATTCGGTCGGCGCTTCCGAGATTGCGGCTAACGCAGTGGGAACGAGCGAAATCGCCAACGGCGCGGTGACGGCCGAGAAACTCGCGCCCGGCGCGGGCGGGGGAAGCAGAATCACCTTCCTGCCGACCCGGATACAGTTGACCAGTTTGATGGTGATGGGCAACCAAGATTGGATGCCCTCGGCTCCGAATCCGAGTATTCCGCCAGAGGCCACGGCATTAATCTTGCAGATTGAATTGGTGCAGCAGAGCATTGCCCCGCCGCCCCAGGGTTGGCTCAATTGCCGTCTCAGGCGCGATGCAACACAACCTGAATGTTACGCTATCGGCGTAGAGGCGCGTAATGTCAATCAGGTCTACGGCGGTCAGGTTATTGTGCCCATAATCGCTGGCTCGTTCCAATATGCGTTCACTGATGCCAACGGAAATATGAGTGTCACCTTCAATCCGTATGTGGTGGGGTATGTAATATAGTATCCGCCAGAGGCGGATCTAATAGTCAGTAATTCGCTATGCTTAAACTGACTCTAAGAAAGAAATAGCCCCTCTCCGATGTGATGTCGGGGAGGGGCTTATTTTATTTTCTACCCGGTTTAACCGCCGCGACCTTGATGCTTTCAACCGCATCGCCGATGCCTTTGAGCGATTTTGAGGACAGGTTGATGGTGTCAGCCAGGGCTTTGGCGGTCGGGCCTGCCTGTGCGTCGCACGCAGACAGGTCGTTGAGCATGAACTTGATGGGGAATTTGGCTTCGTCCAGAATCCGGACATCCTTGAATCCGACCTTCTTGATAGTGCCGAGATACTGGCCCTTCATTATCGCGCCGCTTAAGCACCCGACATAGGCGCCGATGGATTCCTTGAGCGCATCCGGCAACTGGTTGGTGGTGACCACGTCCGAGACCATCAGCCGGCCGCCCGGCTTTAAGACCCGGAACGCCTCTTTGAATACGGCCGGTTTGTCCGGCGAGAGGTTAATGACGCAATTGGAAATGATGACGTCAACCGAATTGTCCGCGACAGGCAGTTTTTCTATCTCGCCTAAACGGAATTCGACATTAGTATATTTCTTCTTAGTATTATTACGCCCGCCGAAGCGAGGTCTCGCCTTTAGGGCGGACGCCTTGGCTATCATCTCCGGGGTCATATCTATGCCGATGACCTTACCGGTTGGGCCGACCCTATTGGCGGCCAGGAAGCAGTCCAGGCCCGGACCCGAACCCAGGTCCAGCACGGTTTCGCCCGGCTTCAGGGACGCCAGGGCAATGGGGTTGCCGCAGCCTAGTCCGAGATTGGCCTCCTGGGGCACGGATGCCATTTCCTTATCCGAATAACCCATGGCCTTGCTCAGGGATATACTTGATGCCTTGGTATTACATCCACCCGCCGCAGCGAGGCCTCGCCCAGAGGGCGGGCAACCGCATTTCGAAACAGCCGGTCCGCAACAGGATGAACTCTTGGTGGCGATTTGGCCATAGCCCTTGCGCACGATTTTCTTTATGTCTGATTTCTTCATAGATTCCATTTTACCACGCGATACCATAAATGTCAATACATTTTTACCACAGAGACACAGAGGGCACGGAGAGTATTTGGACGCAGATAAACGCAGATTACGCAGAGAATATTTATAAGGAGGCCAGGAATGCAGGGGCAGCATTCGGGTCTCCTGGATTCCTTATAGAAAATTATTTTCAGGCGGTTGAATTAGTAACGACCCTGGAAACAGTGAGTCATCTGGAAAGATCCTATTGAACCGTTGCCGTCATCGATAATAATCCACTTGTTACTATCTTTCCGGCATTTTATATCATAAAAACTACCGCTATATAGATCTTTGTATATGTATAATTGATAGTTGACTAATTTCTGATTAGGGAAAAATCTTATTTCGGCCCTGGCTTTTACGCCTTCTTGTCTGTCTTTCAAACGCATGATTTTATTTATGCGTTCCAACACTAGTTTTTCCAGATTTTTTGCCTCCTGTATATTCATAGCATTAACAGATTCATCCATAGTAATTTCGCCCGGGATAATAAAAGGCGTAATGGGGTTATTATTATCAGTCAGTGTTATAGGCGGGGCAGATTCGTCATGGGTTGAGAATAAACATTCATCTAATTTATTGGCTGTGGGTAGCACATAAGTTGTGACGGATAGAACTTCCTTATGCTGGTATTCCGGGTCATAAGTTAGAAGGTAAATGGAGCCAGCGGCGGTAATCACGGCACAGAGGATACCGATAACAATAAGAATGGTACGAGACATAGTTGATTTACTACTAAATTAGGGTACTATTGTCAAGAGGCAAGTAATGTAATTAACACACCCCTTACCCCTCTTAATAGAGGGGATTTAATTCGTGATATTCGTTCTATTCGTGCCATTCGTGTTCGCATTTATCTGTGTATATCTGTGTGCATCTGTGGTTGCATTTTATGCGGATATTTATTGATTTTACAATTCCCATAGGTTAATCTTGGAATATGCCAAAGAGAATCGTGATAATCGGGGGCGGGACAGCCGGCGCCTCGGCCGCATTCTCGGCCCGCAAGACCGACCGGACTGTCCGCCACGGCGGATCTGCCGAAGGCATGACAGAAATCACCATCATTGATAAGGAGTCGCATTCCACCTATTCCCGGTGCGGACTGCCCTTTGCCATCAAGGGTACGATTAGTCCCATAGAAAACCTGGTGGTGTTTCCACCAAAGATATTTGCATCGCAGAAAATCACCCAGAAACTGGCTACAGAGGTAACCGGGATAAACCATCAAGCGCACGAGGTTACCTACCGTAATGTGCTTACAGATAAAACAGACACAGTTGGATACGACGCTCTGATATTCGCCACGGGTTCCACGCCGGCCAAGCCGCCCATTGCCGGAATTGATGGCAAGAATGTCTGTGTCCTGCGCACGATTGATGACGCCAAAAGAATAATGGAATCTGCAAAATCCGCTAAATCAGCGGTTACTGTCGGCGCCAGTTTCATCGGTCTCGAAACCGCCGAGGCATTAAAACATCTGGGATTAGATGTCACGGTCATAGAACAGAAATACCTGCTCTGGCGGATGCTGGATAAGGAAATCAGCCAGATGGCCCGGCAGCGACTCATCGCCGAGGGAATAAAGTTAATAGAAGACAAGAGCATTTCGGATTTGAATGAATATAAAGATTCTCTGGTGGTTATTTCCACCGGTGTCAGGCCGTCCGTGAAATTAGCCAAGGACATGGGCGTGACTATCGGCGTGACCGGCGGAATAAAGGTTGATAAGGCCCTCAGGACCAACCTGCCTGAGGTCTATGCGGTTGGTGATTGCGCCGAGAGCATCTCTGACCTGACCGGCCAGCCCATAGTCATCGGACTGGGCACGATTGCGGCCCGGCAGGGCGTAGTGGCCGGAGTCAATGCAACGGGCAAAGACGAGACCGGGCCGGCTATATTAAACGCCTCGGTCCTGAAACTGCTGGACCTTGAAATTGGTAGTGTGGGGATGACAGAATACGGGATTCGGGATACGGGATTCGGGATTGACCCGGTTTCGGCTCTGATAAAGTACCCTTCGTTACCGCATTATTATCCGGGCGGGACGGACGTGCATATTAAACTTATAGCGGACAAGGAAACCAAACGGATTATCGGCGGCCAGGTGCTCTGTAAATCCGGAGCGGCCCTGCGGGTAAATATGATTTCACTGGCTATTCAGAATAAGATGACAATAGCCGATATCTTAAAGAGCGATTTCTGTTACTCGCCGCCGGTGACCGATGTCTGGGAACCGGTGATGATTGCGGCCCAAGCCGTGGCGGCCAGATTAAGTAAACTTTAAACAACAGGATTAAGCAGGATTTATCTGATTGTTTAATCTATTCAATCCGTTAAATCCCGTTGTTAATTACTAAGGAGATTCACAGATGAAATCAATTACTTATCAAAAATGGCTCAACGTCGTATTCCTAATCGTTCTGCTGGCCATGACCTTTCTGGTCGGCAAGACCATCCTGGAGGGCAGGAATTTCTACGCCGGGGCAACGGCGGCAACGACAACGAGCGCTCCCCAGAATAACCAGAAAACACTTCAGGACATAGAAAATATCTACCATCTCATCAAGGATAATTTTTTCAAGGAGCCAGACAAGGATGCGGTGTTTGAGAGCGCCATCAAGGGCATGGTCAGCGGGCTGGACCCCTACAGCCAGTATATGAATGCTGATGAATACAACTCTTTTATCTCGGAAACCAAGGGCGAATACGGCGGCATCGGCGTGGAAATCTCCGTGGAAGACGGGATTATCACCATAATCGCTCCGTTCGAGGATACCCCGGCCTTCAGGGCCGGCATCCTGCCCGGCGATAAGATTCTGGAAATCAACGGCGAGACAACCGAAGGTCTGTCTATTTCTGATTGCTCCAAGAAAGTCAGGGGTAAGCCCGGCACCTCGGTCACCTTAAAGATATTGCATAAAGATGAAACTACAGTGGATATCACGTTGGTTCGGGAAGTCATCAATATGAAGAGCGTCAAGGATATCAGGATTGTGGACCGGAAGGCGCGCATCGGTTATCTCAGAATCACGGCTTTCCAAGAGGATACAGCTGATTTATTCGACCAGGCCTTACAGAAACTCCAGGACAAGCAGATGAATTCGCTGATTGTTGATTTGCGATTCAACGGCGGCGGGCTGATGGATGCCGCGCTCAAGATGGCTAACCGCTTTATTCCGTCCGGAATCCTGATTTCGCTCAAGGGCAAGACCATGAATGAGGAAATCAAGGCGGATTCGGGCGACAAGGCCATTACGGCAACGCCGATTGTGATTCTGGTTAACGGCAGTTCGGCCAGCGCTTCGGAGATTCTGGCCGGCGCCCTGAAAGACCATCGCCGGGCCACGTTAATCGGCTCGCATACCTACGGCAAAGGTTCGGTCCAGTCCGTCTTTACCATCCGGGATGCCAAGAAGAATGTGACCGGCGCGGTGAAACTGACCACGGCCCGTTATTATACGCCTTCGGGCCGGTGCCTGGAGCGCGACAAGGGCGTTAAGGATTTCGGACTGGAGCCGGATATCCTGGTGGAGATGTCGCCCCAGGAAGAGGCCAAACTGCTCAAGACCAGATTGAATCCGGCCTCAAAGGCCGCTGACCCGACTGACGAACGGGCAGGCGACCCGGACGATGGTACGGATGATTTTACGGATGTCCAACTGGAGCGGGCCATAAAGTTCCTGCAAGAGGGAAAATAGGCCGGGGAACACAAGCGAGTTACTCAAAGATGTCAGTCCTGCCCCACTGGGATAAACTCCAGCAGGAATCTAGCGCAATATCTTAAATACTGGATTCCGTGTCCCACAGGGAGCCAGTGGCTCAAGCACGGAATGACAAACAGGATAAGAATACGAAATGGGAAATAAAATCAAATCCTTTATCTGTCTGGGTATTGAGACATCCTGCGACGAGACCGCAGCAAGTATTGTTAGAGACGGGAAAGAGGTTCTGGCTGATGTGGTCCTGTCCCAGATTGACATACACAGCGTCTATGGAGGCGTGGTTCCGGAGATTGCCTGCCGGGCGCATATCGAGACAATCCTGCCGATTATGAAAAAGGCGTTAAAGGATGCCCGCGTTGAGTTGAATGATATTTCTGCCGTGGCTGTGACCAATCGGCCGGGTTTAATCGGGGCATTATTGGTCGGGTTGTCCACAGCCAAGACACTGGCCTGGGTTCTGAATAAACCGCTGATTCCGATTAATCATATTGAGGCGCATCTCTATGTTAATAATTTAGTTGAGGATTTAGTGTATCCTTATGTGGGGTTAGTGGTTTCAGGCGGGCACACGACCTTGTTTTATGTTAAATCTCCGGTTAGTTATCGCGTGCTGGGCCGGACCCGGGATGATGCGGCCGGGGAATCATTTGACAAGGTGGCTAAGATGTTGGGACTGGGTTATCCGGGCGGCCCGCTTATTGAGAAGATGGCCCGCCAGGGCAATCCCAGCGCGATTAAATTCCCCAGAGGCATTGCATCAGAAGGGTCGTTGGATTTCAGTTTCAGCGGATTAAAAACCGCGGTGTTGTATCATTGCAAGGGCCAGAATGCCTCGGCCAAAACGCCGATTAAGAAGGGATTGAATATCCCGGATATTTGCGCCTCATTTCAGGCGGCGGTGGTTGATACGTTGACAGCCAAGGCCTTCCAGGCGGCGCGCCTTAAAAAGGCCAAAGCCATTGTCTTAGGCGGCGGCGTGGCCTGCAACGAGGCATTGCGCAATAGATTTCAGTCATTGGCTAATAAAGAAGGTGTCAAACTCTATCTGCCGGCCAAGAAACTCTGTACGGACAATGCGGTCATGGTGGCGACTATGGCCCACGCCCAATACCGAGCTTCATCTGAATGGCGGAACCCCTCGGCGAAACAATTGCAGCTGGACGCCTATTCCACGGCGCAATAAAATATATGTCAGAAAAATTGGTAACTATAGCTGAATTTGAATCGCCCACAGCAGCCCATATGGCTAGAATACGCCTTGAGGAAGAAGAAATAGAGTGCTTTATTACAGATGAAAATACCAATGTATTCTTTGTCTTACCTTTTCCTGGAGGTGAGTTCAGCGTTAAATTACAGGTGCGGGAATCCGATGCGGATAAGGCGCTTCAGATAATTAAAGAAACACGAAAAGGTTAATACTCAAACATGGTATTAATCCTGATAAAGAATCCGGTGCTGGAGTAATCGTTGTTACGCCTGAGGTCGTCCGAGAAATCAGTGAAATTATAACCGACCCCTAACTGGATATTCTGGTTGACCTTGTGCATGGCCTCAATTAGGAATCCGCTCTTTTTGTCTTCGCCCAGGGTCTGCCTGAGTATGCGGTATTCCACGGCCGCATACCATTGTTTGATGACATTGTAATTAATCCGGGTTATCCAGAGGGAAACCTGGTTATCGGTTTCGTCATAGCCGGCCACGGTTTCTTTCATATCCTTTAAGGCGTATTTTTCCACTAACTGTAAATATTCGGATAAGTCATAAGCGGTTTCTAATGCGTAGATATCGGACCGGGTCCTGGTCGGGCCAATGCTTGTATCTACCTGAGCGACCGGATAGATGTCCTTGAGATAGGTATATTTAGCCAGCAGATGCCATTTGTCCCATTTGACCGGACGCAAGGCCAGGCCCAATCCGGTTTCGTTGAAGAGCGCCTCGGTCTTGTCAGTGGTCCGGTTCTCTGTCCGGGAATAATTCTCTCTCAATGAAACCGTGATATCCTCGGTAATTTTATGCCTGAGGGTATTGGCGGTTAGGTATTGATGCTTGTCCACGTCGCCTTCGTCAAACCGGGCTTCGAGTTTGGTATCAAATGCGGTCTTGTTTTTGTCCGCATACCTGAAACGAAGCGAGCCGGATTCCCTAATGGTTTCGATGTTTGTTGTCCCGTTGTAGTCATTAACGATTCCCTGCTGGGCGCTGGCCCAGAATTGCCAGCGGTCCGAAAGCTTGGTTTCTTGGCCCAGAGTAGTACCGGTTGAACGTTGGGTAGTGTCTGTGGCCTGGGTATTCTTGGTCGCATAGTCCTGTTGGGCGTTTATGCGCGTTGCCGGCGTTAACTGGTGCGAAGCCCCATTAGAGGTCTGCAGGGTGCTGGAAGATTTATCATTGCTGATGCTGACATTGGAAAAGGTTTCGGTTTTGTCGGACACCTTTTTATTAATACCGGCTAAGAACGCCTGGCCATTAGTGCCGTTGGTGGCCTGAAGGTTGACCGCTATATTTTCGCTATAGCCAAAGGATGTCCCGAGCGTGGTCTGGGAGTTGGCGTCACCTTTGAGGGTGGACTGCTGAATCAGGTAAAGATTGCTCCTTTGGCTGAAGGCATAGTCAACCTTAAGCGCGTCTAATATCAGGTCTTGATTGGTCTCGGTCTGAATACTGTCAACCCGGCCGGTTGCTTCCTGATAGCGGTATTCGTTGGTGAGGGTCCATTGGTCTTTGCGATAAATCCCCTGCAGGGCGCCGGTTTCGGTCCTGGCCGCGCCGATCTTGCCCTGGGACGTAATACCGGCATTCCTCAATAATTCCTGATTATCATAGCGGAGGTTTATCTTCAGTTCTTTTGAGGCGTCATATTGGATTAAATAACCATATCGCAGCGAGCCCTGATAATTATATGACGAGGAAGATATAAATCCGGGCTCTACCTTCTGATAGTATGAATCAAGCGAAAACCATTCGGCCGGCTGTAGACCACCCTTGATTTTGTAGGCGGTTCCCTGGCTGTTATTATTTCCGGCTACAGTGTTAAATCCCAGGCCGCCGTTTGTGGAAATATAACCATCCATGCTTCGGGAGGTTGATTCAGCGTATTCGGCAGACAGGGATAATCTCACCGGCGTGATGAACTTGGTTGACTCGGCCAGCGAGAAGTCAACGCCTTTTAACTCATAGGCGCTGTCGTCCTTTTCTGCAATATATGTGCCGCCTAATTGCATTTTATTGTTGCGGTCGTCGGACAATTCGCCCGACAATCTGCCGCCGTAGGGGCCGTCATTAAGGCCCCTGGTCCCGGCCGGCGCATATTCGTAATCCGCCACGATATAAACCGGATTGCCTCCGAGGATATTATTCGAAGTGATGTATGTTGAAGTATCAACCATCAGCGGCGGCTGCCTGAATATAATGCGCCCGTTGGAATAATCTATTTCGTAATCGCTGTCCCGCATTAATTGCCGGGTAGCCAGCAGCAGGTTGTTGAGTTTATCTCGTGTCTCAATGGTAATATGCTCCGACCCCTGCACGACATCCTTGTTCTTAAGATAATAAACCGAGCCGCCGGTGGCCCGGAATTCGTTATGGGCTGGAATCTGTTCGGCTCTCGTCCCTTGGGAAGAGGCGAAAATCGTGCCTGATGCCTTTATATTCAGATGGTTATTCTTGTAGACAGGCACTTGTGCGGCGTCTAATTTCACGCCGGCCAGTGTTCTCTGATAGGCGGCCAATTCGGTTTTGTTGATACCAGAATTATATGAGCCATAAAGCAAGCTGGATTTGCCCAGATTCGCCTCGGGTAAGGATTCTATCCTCAGGTAAAACGGGCCGGCGGTGTTGGCGGCATCGAATGACACGGAAGAGTTATCGCCGTATTCAGTATAATACTTATCCGGGTCAATGTAGCGGAACCCAGCCCCTGCGAGCAGGGGCTGGGTGCGCTGGGTATCCAGCGATGAGACAATCGTGAACTTATTTTCTATCTTGCCGGTAAGATAGTAGGCCACTCGTCCATTTAAACGGTTGCCCTCCTTGACGTTCTTATCCTGTTTACTTGCATCGCGTCCGTTGGTGGAAACGCTGTCTATTGTGCCTTCGCCCAATAAAACAAAGGTTAAATCGTTAAAGAACGGGAATGGTGAATCCGGCGGCTCCTGGTCCATCGGCTTTATTCCGAAATTCGCTTTGACTAATAATCCCGGTGTTACCCGCACCAGACACGGACTATCAGTGGTTATCCAGGATGCGGGTATATCCTTGAGATGCAGGATATGGGCGCCCGGTCTCACGCCCGGAATATGATAACTACCGTTTTTATCCGTAGTGATTAAAGTGCCGTCCTCCATTATAATTTGGACCACGTTGTAACCGTCTTCGCCTTTATCCTGCATGCCGTTGGCGTTCTTATCCCAAAAGACCTTGCCGATAATTGTGCCCAGGTCGAATAGCGGGTCAGGCACAACCCAGACCTCGCTCTTGGCAATGGCCGTAACGGCTTCGGTCACCGGCGGCTTGTCATAATAATATCGAGCGTATGCCCGGTTGACATAGCGGCCTGGAGCAACGCCACTTCCCACTATCAGTTGGTAAGTCAGGGTTTTGGAAAGCCCGGGTGTGAAATGCCCGACATCAAATGTTAAGGCGTCGCTGCCAATCGGGTCTGGTTGGGCCACGCCGGACAATCTGCTTGAGCCCTTGAGATATTTGAATCCGGCCGGAATGCTGTCTATGACCGTGGTGGCGGTTGACGAGGTCGGGTCCACGCCCCGGTTGGTAATCACAATCTTGTAGGTTACTACTTCGCCGATAGATACCTGTGTCTTGTTGGCATATTTTTGAATGGTCAGGTCAGCCGGGTCAACCGTTGCGGCGCCTATGGCATAGATTTTACGGTCATAAGAACCGACATACAGAGTCGGCGTTACGGCATTGGCAATCGCAACCGAGGAGCGAATCGGTGTGATGGCGCCTGATAAGTCAATGGGCCAATCCGCAGACAGGTTACCGCCTGCGGAATTCAGGCCGTAGAGTTTACCGTCATCAGTCCCGAAATAAATCTGTCCTCCTGCATCTATGGTGGGCGAAGAGCGGACATTGCTACCGCAGGTCGCACTCCATTGAGGCGTACCATCTGAGGCATTGCGGCAATACAACTTATCGTCGTCCGAACCGAAATAAACATTTCCTGCGTCCAATGCCGCTGAAGACCAGATTTGCCCGCCGGTTGGAATACTCCATTTCAGAGTGCCGTTGGAATTTATGGCGTAGAACGAACCGTCCCAACTGCCCACATAAACCACGCTGGAATTATCCACCGCCGGAGATGAATAAATCCCGCCGCCGGTGGCAAAACTCCATTTAAGGGTGCTGTTCTGGTTTATGGCATAGAGTTTATTATCCAGGGAACCAACGTAGATGGTGCCGTCGGGCCCGATGGCCGGTGATGACCAGATTTGCCCGCCGGTGGCAAATGACCACTTGAAACTGCCGTCCGGATTGACCGCATAAAGATTGTTATTAACCGAGCCGATATAAATCGTTCCGTCCGAGTCAATCACCGGCGACGAACGAACTAAACTGCCCGTATCGTATGACCAATATTGGTTGCCGTTTACCGGGTTAATTGCATAGAGGTTATTGCCTGCGCCGGTATAAATCGTGCCGTCTGTGGCAATGGCAGCGGATGAATGTATCACGCCGGCCAAAGGACTGGTCCAGAGAGTGCTTCCGGTAGTCGGGCTCAGGGCGTATAGACCGCCGTCATAAGAGCCGATATAGATGGTCCCGTCCGAGGCGATAGAAGGCGATGACTCTATCCGTTCGCCGGTCAGCGTCGTCCATTTCGTGGTAGTAACCACCGGCCCGTTATAAATAGAAACACCGGTATGAGTGATGGTATTACGGAACATCGGATGGGGCGTTGATCCCGCCAAGGCGGGACCGACTGCGATGGTCGTAACGGTCTTGGTAATAGTGGAAAACGCGCCCTGTCGGTCGCGTACCTGGATACCGATGGCATGAGACCCAGAGAGGGCAAACGAGGTGGTGGTAATCTTGTCAAAGGTAAATACGTTGTCCCAGTTGCTGTCGCCGTCCAAATCCCAGCGGACCAAGAGCCCGGCTGAACTCGGCTCATCCGCATCGGTTGATATTGAGGCGTCAAAATAGAAACTGGTATTAACGGTGCCGGTAATTGGGATGGCGCGAAAGTCCGCAACCGGCGCGTGATTCTTCTTTTCCTCTTTGGGATTGAAATAATCAAAGAGCGCCAGGGACCCGGACACAAAAGCGCTGATATGCCATAAAGTAGGCGGAGTATCTTTGCCAACTTCAGAGGCGATACACCTGACAAACTTAATCTCCGCAATAAACTCATCGCTTGAACGTCTAACTTCGCCCAATCTCAACAAACCAAAGGGCGTTTGCTGGTAATAAATAATCCTGAAGTTTTTGCTCTCACTCCGCTCAATCACTCCTTTATATGCGGCGACAGAAACATTCTTTCCGCTTATTAAAACGCGTTCAGGCGTCCAGGCATTGGGTGAAGACGTTTTTTCCACCAGGATATCATCCTTGCAGCGGGCATACATTGAATAGTAATAACAACCCAGCCGTTCGCCCTGGACCTTAATCAGGCGCTTATAGACAATCTCGTCAACGCTGCTCTGAGGCTCTTTCCACCGATAGATCACCTCGATGAGTTTCCCTACATCGGTTGGCAATTCCTCCTCAAATATTATTTCCGGCTTTATTGAGGCCTCGTTTTCCGCCTCTTCCGTTTTGTCGTCCGCTGGGCGACCCGACGGGACATCGGTATAAGACAAAGTTGCAGAAAGAAATAACAGAAACAAAATAATAACTTTTTGTGGATAAAATATGTATTTCATCAGCGTTTATCTGTGTCTATCTGTGGTTCTATTTCTTTTTCTCTGAAATCTAGTTTGCTCGGTGTTTCCGTAATGAGCGATTGGGCGTTGGTATGGCCATAATCCGAGATGAGAATCATTGTTCTGTATTTATCCTCTGCGAACATCAGCTTTACCAGCCCGGCTAACGGCACCTTGTCGGAATACCAGATATATCCTGTGGCAGCAGACGGAGCGAATATGTCCATTTTGTCGGACTCGTCCTGTTTTAATAATACCCGGGTGCAATTCAGCGCGTTTTCCTTGTTGCCTATTTTGATGGGTAGGGTTTCGTAACTGACCGAACTTTCGTCAAAGGTCTCCGGTGCCAGCATCCGGGTAAACGGAATGATATTGAGTTCAGAGGTCATCTCGTCAAAGAGCATCTCGCGGGTGATTCTGGTCTTGACCTCCCAGATTTTCAGGTGTATCTCCACGGCCGGCAGTTTGCCGTATTTTAATACTAACCTCTCGGCCTGGGGAATACCGTCTTTATCTATCATTAATTTTACAATCCGCTGTTCTTCTTTATTTTCGTTGATGTCAAATTCCACCCAGAGATATTCGTTCTCTATCACGGTTTCCTTAGCTACGATGCTGATTTTGATATCCGTTTCTGAAAGGGCGTTAACGGTGTCTTCGGCCGCGCCCTTACGGTATCGCTTGACCCGGTATTTAACCCACTGGCCTACAACTATCTTATCTTTTCCCTCACGGGATTCGGCTACTGCCTTTAGGGTTTTCTTTTCGGCAGCGGTTGCATCAGTATTATTCCCGTCCCGAAGGGTGTCGCCCGCATCCCGCTTCGGCGGGACTAATGGCGGGAGGCCTGCCAAAGGCGGCGGGCTGGCTTCTTTCTCTTTGTCCTGCGACCGAAGGAAGTCCCGTAGGGGTAAGGGGTCGCCTATTAAGACCAGAACGGCAAGGGGGATGAAAACCAGAATGAATAGTGTTTTATAATAACTCATAATGCTGACGGTTATTATACCATTGCCTTAAAACTATTCCATATATTTCTTTGACTTGTAATGATTTTTTAGTAGGATTAATATTATGAATCATAGAATATTAGCGCCGGCTGTGGCAGGCATTATTTTAATCGCCGGAGGGTTTTTCTGTATCTACGGCGCGGATGAGGATAAACCGTTATCTTCCGCAGCGGTTGCCTTGGAGCAACTCAACAAATGCGCTGATACTTTTTATACACAGGAAAAAGCCAAGGTTACCCGAATTGCCTGTTTTGTCCAGGCGCCTGAAATATTCAAGTCCCAGGAATACCGCTCCAGGTATATCCTGGAAAAAGTGGATTACGAGATGATTTGGGAGCAGGACAAATCACTGACCGTAAAACCCAGGGACATCCCGGCCTATTTTGGCTGGGAAGCCAAGAGCGAATCTGAACTATATGCCAAGGCTATGGCCGCCCAACTCCAGGAGTTCTTCAAGTTTACCGACCCGGTTAACGAGGTGGTTAAACAGGTAAATACCCTGCAAAAAACCGAACGTTATGAAATCACCTCCACCCCGGACGGCAAATTACAGAAGATAGAATTGACTATCAAAGATAGCGAAAAAACCAGGAGACGCCACCGGAAAACGGACCGCTCCAAGGAAGAAGACAGTTCTAATGAAGAGAAACTGCCGGATAATATCACGGTTTGGCTTAACGCCGATAACCAGATAACCCGCCTTGAAATACGCGGCTACAAGGAAAAAATAGTCGGGGTTTTAACGCCGGTCAAATACATCAAGATGTGGAATGTCGGCCAACTGGACATCACCACTTATAAGGTTACCCGGCCTGAAAAACCTGCCCGACCTGACGACCGTTCAGGCGGGGAGGACTCAAGCGAGCCCTTTCCGCCGCCGTCCTTTGCGTTCAAGGACCGGGCCAAAGTATCATTTACTTATGCGCATCCGATTGAAAAAGTGATGGTTATTTCAAACCTCCAGATAACGCGTCTTGACAGGGATGGCAAAACACTGGTGCGCCGCAACGAACCTAATCCGGTTAATGTCGTTTTCACCAAACACGAAGTGGAAAAATCTAAATAGGCCTTTCGTAGATGCGGTATTTTTTATAGACCTTTGTGCCGATAGATTCAAGGATGCGGTTCATCATGACGTTGTCCTCCAGTATCCAGGATAGTTCGCCACCCCGGTATCCCTTGGCAAATGTCCTTTTTATGGATTCCAGGTAAAAGACCACGTCTAATCCTTTTTGGCGGTATTGGTGGACCACGCCCATGGTCAGGAGCCGGACCGCGTCAATGCTTGATTTGCCGAACAGGAAATGCAGGAACCCGAACGGGAAAAGACGGCCGTTGCATTTCTTGATTATCTGGTTATAATCGGGCAGGGCCAGGGAGAATCCGGCCGGGTTGCCGCCTATCTCGGCTATCAGCGCTAGGTCAGGGTCAACTACCTTTTTCATATCAGACGCCATATAATCAAATTCCCCGTCTGTCATGGGCACGAATCCCCAGTTCTTGTCCCAGGCGTTGTTGTAGATATGCTTGATGACCCTGATGTCGTTGGTAATATTCTTAAAATTGATGTTGCGAATAACGACATCGCTGGATTTTGTAACTCTCTGGGCCAGGCGCTCCATACGGGGAATCTGCTCTTTGATACGATAGTCCGCAAAGTAGGCGTAGAGGTCCTTGGCCTTGGCAAACCCGCTCTTTTCCATCAGGTCGATATAGTAGGCAGGGTTGTAAGGCATCATAATCAGGGGTGGGGAATCAAAGCCCTCAATCAATATACCGCAGGTGTCGTTGGTGGAGAAATTCATCGGCCCGCGCATGCGTTCCATTCCTTTTTCCTGGCAGAATCGGCTGGCCGCATCCAGGATGTATTTGGCTGCCTCAGGCGAATTGACACACTCAAAGAACCCGAAGAATCCGGTCTTCTCATTATGGAATTTATTGTGGTTGTGGTTGATAATCGCAGCTACCCGGCTGACTGGTTTGCCGTTAGCGTAGAGTAGAAACAGTTTTACCTCGGCATTCTTGTGGAAAGGGTAAACCGCCGGATTGAATAGTTTCTTGTCCTCACTGATTAAAGGCGGGACCCAGTAAGAGTCGTTCTTATAAATCCCGGATTTCCAGGGGAACATAATGAATTCGTTCCATGGCTTACAGGTAAATTGTTTGAGGACGAACTTTTCCATATTTTGGAGTAAGCGGATTGATAACACACCCCTAAATCCCTCTTATTAGAGGGGATTTTAAACATCAGTGTCCATCTGTGTTAATCTGTGGTTTCGCTATGAAATCCGGGTCCACGTAGATACTGGCTTCTTTAAGGAGTTTGTCCTTGATAGCCCGGGCGCCGCGGACGAATTTCTGGTTGGCCAGGGTCCGGCGGATTTCTTCCTGAATCTCCGGGGTGTCAAAGGCGGGCTTAAACTCGGTCTTGTCTTCCACCTTGGCGATAATGAAACTTCTTTCGGTTGGGATAACCGGACTGATTTCGCCGACTTTCAGGGAGAAAAGCACCTGTTCCACCTCCTCGGCAAAGGTGTCTTTGGCGGTCCAATCCCAGTCGCCGCCTGACTCGGCCTTGACCTCTGAATACTCCTTGGCTAG
The DNA here is from genome assembly GCA_038059695.1 of Planctomycetota bacterium. Classification (GTDB taxonomy): domain Bacteria; phylum Planctomycetota; class MHYJ01; order JACQXL01; family JACQXL01; genus JACRIK01. The sequence goes on along the minus strand of JBBTIZ010000023.1, from coordinate 23,077 downwards.
GGCCGCAAAATCCTCGTCCTTTTGTAGGCGGGCCAGTATTTTCTCGGCCAGGGATTCCTTTTTTATCCGTTCCTCGCCATCCGCGAACTTGAGGATAATCTGGCGGGCCTTGATCTTTTCGGGCTGGTTGAACTTCTTCTTATTGACTTCAAAGAACTCCTTGATTTCCCTGGGCGAAACATAGGTGTCAATGACAAATTCGGGCGGATTTTTACCTGCCAGCCGATGGGCGCCGATTTTGCTCTGGATATATTTTTCCCGCAATAACTGTTCCTTCATATCGGCGGTATATTCTTCAATGCTCATACCCAGGGGGGTGAGGATATTCTTGGCGAATTCCTCCATAGAGGTGAAATGGATAAGGCGTTCCTTGACAATCTTTTGTCCTTCCTCGTCGGTGATTTTAATATTTTCCTTGACGGCTTGGTTAGCCAGAACTTTGTCTTCAATCAGGGTCTGGAGCGCGGCGGGATTATTAGCGCCCATAATTGTGGCCCGGCGGACTACATCGCGCAGGGTAATAAAACTTTCGTTGACCCGGGCTACGATTTTGGCGCCGGCGGCCGGAGAGGGCGGCGCTTCCGGCTCAGACAGGTCCGCCCGAACCCAGATATTTTCGGGGGGCAGGCAGACCGCCGCCAGAGCGTCCATTAATATAAATAGTATAATCGGGTATCGCATAATTCGTTATTGCGTTTTTTATCATGCCGGGGGAACATTGTCAAGTAAAGTTTTCAGGTTAATTTGCCGATGTTAAGAGAGTTAACGCGAAAGGAATACGTCTATGATTCGAAATAGAAAAACTTTGGTAGTCGTTATATCTGTGGCCATAATATTCACTTTTTCTTATTTAGTCATAGCCCGGACCTCTAATCTTCAATCCATTCCCGGCCTGCCTGGTTCATCATCGGTCAGGGAAAATAATATGCTGGAACTCGGATTTTCCGATGTTAAGGAGTCCTCAGCCGGCCATAATTACATTATTGTGGACAAGGCGTCGGTTTGCCTGGATATCAAGGACCGCCTACCGGTTCAGGAATGCCAGCGCATCAGTTCCAATGCCGGAAAGATTTTCTGCTGGTCAATCTTTATCAACGGCGAGGGTAAAAAGGTCCGCTACATCTGGTATATCGGCGAAAAGGTCTCGGCCAGCAACTGGCTGAATATTACCAGCAACCGTTTCCGGGCCTGGTGCCCCAGGAATATTGACCCCAAGGCCTCCGGGCCATCCAGGGTGGATATTGTGGATGAGCAGGGGCGCATCCTCAAAAGCATAGAATTTGAGATTATCCCGGCTCGGTCCGGCAACATGCAGATTAAGTATTCTTAATCATATAATAATATAAAAAACCTTGACCCGGTTTAAAATATTTTATACGAGCATTAAAATATGAGAGTGAAAAGACCGAAGGATTTGTATTATTCGGAAGCGCACCTCTGGCTGAAATTAGAGGAAAAGAACGAGGTGGTTCTCGGCGTGACTGATTATCTTATCAGGAATATGGAAACGATAAATTCCATTAAACTGCCCAAGGCCAAAACCGAGATTGAGCAGGATGCTTTCTTTTGCGAGATTGATACGGATGAGGGGTTAACTACCTTGATATCGCCGGTCAGCGGCAAGATATTGAACGTTAATAATGACCTGCTCAAGAATCACCAGTTGTTATTAGAGGATAATTATGACGAGGGCTGGTTGATGCGGATAAAACTTTCGGACCCGGCCGAGGTGGAGATTTTGATTTCCCACGACGAATATAACGAGTTCGTTGAAAGTGAATTAGCGGAAGCAGACGAAGCCGAGAACGAGGAGGAAGAGACAGAATAATAAAATAGCCCGCTACCTTTTGCCCCTGAATTGCAATTACCTTAAATTTGTCATTCCAGATAACGCGTTGGTAAATCCCTTTATCCCAGATTTTTACCCTGCCCCGGTTGCGGGGAATTCTGCCTTCATAAGTAAGGTAAGCCATCCGATGGTCCGGCAGTAATTTTATTGGCTGATATGATAACCTGGAACGGTATATACCGGGCAATTTCTCCAGAGACCAGGTCTTCAAGACGCCGTCTTTTTCCAGCATCAGGTCAAAGTGATGCGTCTTTCTTTTCAGGTGTTTCTGAATCGCAAAACGAGGCATATTTATATCTCAGGCAATGCTATTTTGGCGAAGCGGTAACCAGGATTTCGTTGTTGCAATTATAGCAGGGGATTCTTGAGCCCTCGTTGAACAGGACCATATTATATTTCTGCCCGCAGCCGGTGCAGATAATCTGGCGCAGGGCCTGGAAATCAACCACCTTTTTCAGCTGGTCGTCGCTGATAAACCCTTTTTTGACCATAATCTCGCCCAGCCGCAGGAAATGGGTGTCATTTATCATCAATTGCATTCCCAAACTTTCCTCCACCTGCTTATCGGTGGCAAATCCGAGGCGCATCAGTAACCGGCCGAAGAGGTTATCCTGTTTAATCCTGCGGGATTGGTTGGCCTTGAGTTCCAGGTTTCTTTTCTGGACGTCTATCAGGAATTGCAATTGGTGGGGCGCCAGATACTGCTTGGCTATCAGGAGTTCGCCCAGGGATTTCCAGTTGGGGTTGTTTCTCTGTTCATTCAGGCATTCTTCCAACTGTTCCTGGGTAATCAAACGTGATTTTACCGCAATCTCACCGAATGCTAAATCTTCTTTTGAAGCCATAAGATTAATCCAATTAAACTCTTTGCGTCTATTATTTTGTTGATTTTAACAAGGTGTCTAATCTCTGAACGACTGAATGCCTTATAGGTTATTTTCTCGTCAGGGTCAAGTTTTTGGGCTGTCGGCCTGAGATTTTCAGCCAGATATAAGTGCATCTTTTCGGTGCAGAAACCCGGACAGGTATAGAATTCCATAATCTTTTTTATCCGGCCGGCCGCAAATCCCGTTTCTTCTTCTAATTCCCTTTTGGCGCAGGCCAGGGGCGGCTCGCGCTTGCCCAACGTGCCGGCTGGTAATTCCCAGATGTATTTGCCTGTGGCATAACGGTATTGCCGGACCAGGATGACCTTATTTTTGGAGATAAGCGGGATAATGGCCACTGCGCCCGGATGGACCACGGTTTCGCGCAGCATCCTGGAACCGTCATTATCTTTGAGATTAGTTTTATAGAGATTGAATACCTTGCCGGAATAGACCTTTTCGTTACTGAGGATTCGCATAACTGAATCTTTTAATGGCCTGGAGTAAAACGGATTCCGGTGATGTCAGGGAAATCCTGATATAGCCCTCGCCGTATTTGCCGAAGCCAATGCCCGGATTGGTATGGATATGGAGTTTGGTCAGGAGATATTCGCAGAATTCCATTGAGGACTTCCAGCCCTTGGGCAGGGGCAGCCAGATAAAGCAGGTGGCATCCGGGACTATCGGGTCAAGTCCGATTCGGGTCAGGCCTTTTACCATAATATCCTGCCGGCGTTTATAGGTCTCCCTGATTTGGGTTACTTCTTTTTGGGTCTGTCCGGTATTTTCCGTAAGCATTCTGGTAACGGCCCGCTGGATGGCCAGAAAGGCGCCGGAGTCGATATTCATCTTTATCTGCCCGAGCGCTCTGATTACCTGTTGATTTCCGGCGGCCCAGCCGATGCGCCAGCCGGCGATATTTAACATCTTGCTGAATGAATTCATCTCCACAGCCACATCCTTGGCGCCTTTTATAGAAAGTATGGAAACCGCCGGCTTATTGAAATACATCTCGCTGTAAGCCGCATCCTGGCAGATGACGATGTTGTATTTCCTAGCAAACCGGACTGCTTCCTCGTAAAATTCTCTGGGCGCATCAGCCGAGGTGGGATTGTTTGGGTAATTCAGGAGCATCAACTTGGTTCTTTTGGCCACGGATGGCTTAATGGATTTGAGGTCCGGCAGGAAATTGTTTTCCCTGAGCAGTGGCATATCCACCGGGACTCCGCCGGCCATAATTATAGCCGAGAGATAACAGGGAAAATAAGGATTGGGCAGCAGAACCGCTTCGCCGGGATTAACCAGCGCCATAATCAGATGGACCAGGCCTTCTTTGGAACCGAGCAGAGACCAGACCTCATTATCCGGGTTAATAGAAATGCCTTTTTGTTTATGCCAGCCGGAGATGGCCCGGCAGAAAGCGCGCGTGCCTTTATACGGCGGGTAACGGTGGATATTGGGCTCGTTCAACGCCTCCCTGAAATATCCTTTAAGACGGGCCGAAGGCGGGATATCCGGGTCGCCCACCGAGAGATCTATCAGGTCATTGCATTGGGCTTTGACCAGGTCTCTCTTGTGGTCAAAGTCAGCGAACATATAGGGCGGTAATTGTACCAGCCGCTCGGCCTTGATGTTTTTTAGCGCCATTAAATTGACTCTCGGTAAGTAATGATATAAAAATACCCCCACAGGGATTCGAACCCTGGTCCTGAGACTGAGAATCTCATATCCTAGACCACTAGACGATGGGGGCGTTGGTTGCGGGATTAGGATTCGAACCTAAACAACAAGATTCAGAGTCTTGTGTCCTACCGTTAGACGATCCCGCAATCGGATTGCTTTAAATAATATATGATAAGGGGTTTAGCAAGAAAAAGATGAAAAAACCTATTATTGGCATTAACGGCAACCTGACCAAGGACGGGCGATATGCCAAACTCAGCCAGGAATATAGCCGCGCGGTGCTGAAGGCCGGAGGCATTCCTGTTATACTGCCGTCCTTGCCGCTGGCAGGCAGTCGGGCGGGTGGGATGTTGGAACGCATTCTTGATAGAATAGACGGGCTTCTCTTGAGCGGCGGGCACGATTTATCGCCGCGTTTTTACGGTGAAAAAGTAATCAATAATAAGGTGATTTTACTGCCCGAGTTAAAACAAAGGTTTGACCTAGCGCTGGTTAAATCAGCCCTTAAACTGAAAATGCCGATTCTGGGAACCTGCTACGGAGCCCAGTTAATCAATGTGGCTTTAGGCGGCGCTCTCTTTCAGGATATCGCCAGCCAGATTAAATCCGCCATCGGTCACCGAAAGAGTTACCATAAGGTGTATCTCTGCGAAGGGACGCTTTTGCACCGCATCCTCGGCCGGAAATCCATCATTACCAATTCCACGCATCACCAGTCCATTAAAACGTTGGGTAAGAACCTGATTATCAATGCCCGGGCTGAAGATACCATAATTGAGGGTGTAGAATCTCCGGACGGATTTTGCCTGGGGATTCAATGGCATCCGGAGCGGATGATGGACAGCCAGGAACAGGTTAATCTATTTAGGGCGTTTATTCAACATGCCTCTGCGTGAAAATAAAAACTATTCTCACAGGAACTTAAACGAGACCTGTAAGAAATTAATTCATTATGTTTTTAGGTATTTCGTCTCGTAAATGTCTCTTAAAGTCCCTGTTGATATGGCGGATTCCCACTTGTTACTTTCCCATCATCTGAATGGATTTCTGGAACACATCTTCCACGGTGATTGATTCCATACACACGGGTTTATCGCATCTCCGCTTTTGGCAGGGACTGCAGGGTAAATCCTTCCTGATGATTACGGCCTGGTGCGCGGCATTAGGAGGCAGAAAAGGGCTGTAAACAGCCGGGTCTTTGGGTCCGTAAAGCCCCAGCACATTAACTCCCAGCAGGTTGGCCAGATGCAGAGGCGCGGAATCACTGCCGATAAATAACCTGGAACGTTTTATTAAAGCCGCTAATTTATTGAGCGATAACTGTTCAGGGAAAATCAATGGTTTATGACTCATCTGCTTGGCAATGGATTCAGCCAGTGATTTCTCCTTACCGGCCCAGGAGATGATGCAAATGGCTTTGAGTTCTTCGGCCAGCCGGTCAGCCAATTGGGCGTATTTGGCCGGCGCCCAACGTTTGAATAAACCGAATTCACTCGTGCCCGGATGCAGGATGATTACGGGTCTTTTGGACGAATTGTGGGCGGCCAGGAATTTATCAATATATGATTCATCGGCCGGGCCGGATAGGGCCGGGGTTTTCTTCCAGTCAAGAATGTCCGTATTTATGCCGAGTTGGTTAAGGATATAAAGATTCCGTTCCACCCGGTTTATCTTTTTATCAGGCAGGGCCACCTTGAGATTAGTAAAAAGCGTGTTGCCTTCCTTGGCCGGTTTCATTCCGACCCGGGTCTTGGCGCCGCTTAATGAGGTAATCAGCCCGCTCTTAAGATTCCCTTGGAAATCAATGGCTATATCAAACTTATGCCGGCGTAATTCCTGGATAAGGCCGAGTGTATCGGTTATTTTCTGGTTGCCGCGCCTGTGCCAGACGAAGACCTTATCAAGAAGCGGGAGACCTGCCTGTGCCGTACCCGGCGCGGCAGACAGGTCGGTCAGCAAATCCTTGGCTTTGTCCTCAACCACCCAGCCGATAAGACACTTCGGGAAATTCTGCCTCAAGGCCATCAGGGTCGGGATGGTGTTAATCACATCGCCGATGGCGCTCAGCCGAACTATCAGAATTTTATTGAATTCCATCTCTTTTTAGTTTATATCTGAACTCTTGCGAAACGCCCCTTCTGTCATTCCCGCGTAGGCGGGAATCCAGGATTTATGGTGGCGCTATTGGCGCCAAACACTTTGGAGGACTTTCTTAACAATCTTATCAACTTATTTAGGAAAGTAAAGCAATGTTGACCATTAATGACAGTTATCCGGATTTGGTTATCCCGGCGTATTTTCGGGTCAAGGAATCAGCCGGTGAATGGCGTATCATCCACGTTGATTATGAATCCGCAATTGATTCACTCCTGGATGAAGGACACGGTACGGCTAATTCCGAAACGGCCTGCCCGGATGGCGCCAACGGCACCAGACGGGTCCAAGGCCGGGGTGATTATCCGGTGGCCCGGATAAAATCATCAACCGGAAAAGAATCTGAGGTTATTGTCCGGGTTTACCGGCGGGGCGGGCTGGCCGGCTTGGTATTGCCGGATATATTTAATGATGCCAGGCGGCCTCTGAATGAACTGGTCCTGACCGAAAAGGGGCGCGCCGGCGGGGTGCCATTGCCGGAAATCCTGGGCCTGCAGATAAAATGGGTCCTGCCGTTTTTCTACCGGGCCAAGATAGTTGTTAAAAAGATACCCGATGCGGTGACGTTGGAGGAAACGATATTTTCCCTCGCCAAGGAAAACGAGCATCGCCAAGATAGTTTTATGCTGTCCCAAAAGTGTCATTGCGAGGAGCGGAGCGACGAAGCAATCTTACCAGTACGGGAAACAGAGATTGCCCCGCTCCCTTCGATCGCTCGCAATGACAGAATGGGGCCTGTCTTATACCTCAAGAAAATCAATCTGATTGCTTCGTTGGTCAAGGCCATCAGGCAACTCCATAATGCCGGGATGAACCATCGCGATTTGAATATCCGCAATATCCTAATTAAACAATCAGGAATAGATTTTACGGCTTATATCATAGACCTGGACAAGTCCGCTTATGAGCTCAGCAAGACAGGACTTTCTCTTGATAAAAGGATTGATAACCTGATACGATTGAACCGTTCCTTAGACAAGATGCTGTTTAAGACCGGGTCTTCCCTCAAGGTAGTCATCAGTCATACAGACCGCCTGCGTCTTTTTGAGTTATATTTTCAGGGCGAGGGATCAAACCGGGCCCAAAAGCAGGTGATTATAAACAAATGCCTTCAACAAGCCGGACTGCATAAATGGTGGTGGAAATTGATTTACCCCCGCTTGTTTATTTGATATTATAATAGTTATGTATAAGAGAATTCTGGTTAAGGCGCCGAACTGGCTGGGCGATGCGGTTATGGCTTTGCCGACTATCAAAGGTATGCGGGCCTTGTTCCCGGCCAGCCACCTGGCCGTCCTGGTAAAATCCGAATTGGCTGACCTGTTCCAACATGATCCGGACATCAACGAGGTTATCAGTTACGAATCCAGAAAGGGATTAAAACGGCTCAGTTCGGAATATAAACTAATCAAAGAGGTGAAATCCAAAGGGTTTGACCTGGCCCTGATTTTACCGCGTTCGTTTCATTCCGCGCTGATTGGATTTCTTAGCAAGATACCCAACCGGATTGGTTATTCAGCCGATTCGCGCGGTAAGTTATTGACCCAGAGTTTGCCTCGCGACAAAGAAGCCCTCGCGCAAAATCGGGTTTATTATTTCCTGAATCTTCTGAATATGATAGGTCGGCCGGTGGCGTTCTCTGCGCCGAGAATCACCATCTCTAAGGCAATCAGGGATTGGGTCACAGATAAATTGGCCTATGTTAAAGGACACGCGGTAGTGGGCTTGAATCCGGGCGCGGCTTATGGCAGCGCCAAATGCTGGCCGGCTGAACGATATGCCTGGTTAGCCAGGGAGTTAATTAATAAGAAAAAGGTCTGGGTGATAATATTTGGCAGCCCGGCTGAGGAAAAACTTAATTCAGCTATCGCATCTCAAATTAAGCACCATCAGGTGCTTGATTTTACCGGCCAGACCTCTATTACCCAGATGGCCGGGTTGTTGTCAGCATGTAAATTATTAGTTACTAACGATACTGGCACAATGCATGTGGCTGCGGCAGTAAATACTCCGGTGGTGGCGATTTTCGGGCCGACCGATCATATTACCACGCCGCCTTTTGGGAATAATCATACTATTGTCCGCAAGGAGGTGGCCTGCAGTCCATGCCTGAAACGGATCTGTCCGACTGACCATCGCTGTATGACGCGTATTTCGGTTGAGGATGTTTATGAGGAGTGCGAAAAGTACTTATAAGAAATTATGGAAAAGATTAGCGTTTGTATAATCTGTTTTAACGAGGAAGACAATATCCGCCGATGCTTGGAATCGGTCAAATGGGTGAAAGATAGGGGCGGTGAAATAGTTATCGTTGATTCATTCAGCACGGATAAAACCCTGGGGATTGTCAGGGAATATACGGATAAGGTTTTCCAGAACAAATGGCCCGGGTTTGTCAATCAGAAAAATCATGCTCTGTCTTTGGCTCAGAACGAATGGGTCCTGTCCGTGGATGCCGACGAGGTGATTTCCGACCAATTACGGGATGAGATAATATCCGAATGGGCCAAGGGCGGTTATGAAAATAAAGACGCCTACTGGATGAAGCGGCACACCTTTTACCTGGGCCAATGGATAAATCACGGCGGTTGGTATCCTGATTATAAGATTCGGCTGGCCCGCAAGAGTAAGTCCAAATGGGGCGGGATGGACCCGCACGATCGTATCATAATGGAACAGGGCTCAAGCACCGGGAAACTGAATAATGATATCGTTCACTACACCTATAAAAATCTGGCGCATCAGATAAAGACCATAGACCGTTTTTCAGACGCCTCGTCCGAGGCGCTCATGAATGCAGGCCAGACCTTCTGCCTGTGTAACCTGCTCTTTAGGCCGCCGGTAAAGTTCATCGAGACCTATCTTTTCAAGTTAGGATTTCTGGACGGCCTGCCTGGATTGATTATCTCCGTTGCCTCCGCTTTCTATGTCTTTATTAAATATGCCAAGATGTGGGAGAAGAAAAAGAAGGTATGAAGATTGCCTTCGTTATCTACAATTGGTCTGAATCCAAGGGCGGGGTGGAGCGATACGCCTATGATTTAGCCCGCTACCTGACCAAGGAAGGCAATGAAATCCATATCTTTTGTGCCACTAAGGATTCAACCTCGTCTCCAAACACGATTTTTCATATTGTCCCGTCCAACGGGATTTTCTCTTATCTGAAATACCTGGCTTTTGCAAACAATTCCGCCCGGATGCTCAAGCAGGATAAGTTTGATATTATCCACGGGTTTGGCCGGACTTATGCTCAAGATATATATCGGGTTGGAAGCGGATGTCACTGGGAATACCTTAGAAACCGGCATCCTTCAATGAATAATATATTCGTAAGAATTATCCAGTATCTTAATCCGCGCAACCAGGTTATTATGCATCTGGAAAAGAAGAGCTTTAGTAAAGGCGCCTACAAGAAGATTGTTTGCATCTCTAACCGGGTGAAGCAAGAGGTCCAGGAACATTATCATATCCCTGACCAGGATATTAAGGTTATTTATAACGGCATTGATTTAGCCAGATTTAATCCGGCTAACCGGGAAAAATACCGTTCAGAGATAAGAACGAAATTAGGCCTGTCCGATAAAGAAACGGTTGTTCTTTTTGTGGGCAGCGGGTTTGAGCGGAAGGGGCTTCAATACGCCATAGAAGCGCTGGCTCTGGTTCCCGTAGATAAGCGCGCCAATCTTAAATTGTTGGTAGTGGGCGGCGGCAATATTGGGAAATACCAAACGTTGGCTAAAAGGCATAATATAGAAAATCAGGTATTATTTACGGGCGCCCAATCGCAGATTGAAAAGTATTATGCGGCCAGCGACATATTCCTGTTCCCGACTTTATACGAACCCTTCGGGACGGTCTGTCTTGAGGCCATGGCCAGCGGCCTACCGGTTATTACCACCCGGATAGCCGGAGCTTCGGAGGTTATCTCCAACTCCATAGATTCTTTTGTGATAGAAGCGCCGTCAGACACTAAGGCCATCGCGGAAAAGATTGTTTACTTGCTGGACCCGGTCTGGCGCGGGAATATGTCCAAGGCCGCCGTGCTAACGGCTTCTAAATACTCGTTTGAGGAGAATTTCCGGCAGGTAAAAGAGGTTTATAAAGAAGTAGTATGCTAAGTTTTATCAGGATTGACAGAAAGCCGTATCGCTGGTTTATAAACCAGGCGCATCGCAAATTACTTGAGACATACCTCATCGGCCGGGAAGCATCAGTTTATGAATCCGCCACCAAGAATATATTAAAGGACAACAGCGCCCGGACTATTTTCCCGATGGATTTCCCGGAAATGAAAGTAATCGTCAAGCGCTATAAGATGCAGAATTTGGTCGAGATGCTCAAAGCCACCTTTATTTCCAAGGCGCATCAGGAAATGAAATCAGCCGCCCATCTCATCCAATATCGTATCAATACCGCTTACCCGCTTGGGGTTATGGAGCAGCGGAAATGGGGCTTTGTCACTGATGTCTTTGTCTTTCTTAAGAAAATAGACGAGGTTGTGACTCTCAAGGAATTTCTGAGCCAGCCTATTTCAGTGGAATCCAAGGATAATCTTCTCAAATCGCTGGGCGAATTAATCCGCAAGGTCCACCAGGCCAGATTCTTCCATAAAGACCTGCATATCGGGAACATCCTGATAGAGCCGTCATCGCTTAAGGCGGAAACGCCGGATTTGTACCTGATAGACCTGCACCGGAGTTCCATCCAGCCGCATTTTGCCCAGTCCTATGGGGTTTATAATTTGGCCCAGATGGTTTATTCACTTTCCATTGTTCTGCCCCTGACCGACGCTTACCGGTTTGTTAAATATTACCGCGAGCTTGATTTTCGGCGGAACATCTTCAGGGATTTTATCAGGATGGTTTTCACTCAGGCCGAAGACCTCCGGCATAAACACTGGCGCAGCCGGAATAAAAGATGCCTCAAGAATTCATCCGGATATGCCCGGATAAAGCTAAAGGATAAGACCAGGTGGGAGCATGTATTTCTTGACCGGCGGTTTAAGTGCGACGATATCTTCGGTCTGATTGGCCAGCATGATAAGATGGCGGCCCAGGAGCCGAATAAATTATTCAAGCATGCCGGTCGGCGTTCAATCTCTGTATTACGCAACCTGCCTGCCGGCAGGCACGGCGGCACAGCCGATGTGGTTATCAAGGAATACCGCTATTCTGTCTGGAATAAGATATTGAGCTTTTTAGGGGTTCACCCGGCCCGGAAAGAGTGGTTCTCGGCCAGCGGATTAAATGTTCGCGATGTGGAGACCGTTGAGCCCATCGCCTTGGTGGAAAAGCGCGACCTCTTTTTCACCTGGGTTAACCGGAGTTATGTGATTACGAAAAAGGTTGACGCCCAGCCGACCGGCCAATTCCTGATGAAGAACTTTAGCCGGCGCATAAAGGAGAGTGGCGTGTTGGGGAATAAAATAAGATTTATTAAGCAGTTTGCCCTGGCTGTGAAACGCCTTCATCAAAAAGGCATATTCCATCACGACCTTAAGGCGAATAACGTCATTATCCAAAACCCTGATGTGTGTTATTTCATTGACCTGGACCGGGTGAGTTTTAATCGGGAAACTACTTTGGAGGAGCGGGTAATCAATCTGGCGCAATTGAATGCGGCCGTAACCGATGTGATAAGTAAATCAGACCGGCTGAGATTCTATCGTTTTTATTCTTACGGAGAGGAATGCCTGCCCTGGAAGGACCGGAAAGATATTATCAAGCAAGTAATGCAGGCTACTGTCAAGCGGCGCCATTTTTGGCCCCTGCCGGGGTAGGTTTCGTCTTCCATCTCCGATGAATCCACATCCATTGTTCGGGATATTTACGAATCATCCGCTCTATGTCAGCCGTAAATGCCTGGGTAATCTGTTCTTCGGCTGTAGCCGGATTAAGCTCAGGAAGAGGGCATCGCTCAAACGAGAAGGTGTAGTAGAACTTATTCGGCTTGGCCCGGTAGCAATAGAGCATCAAAAGCGGTGTTCCTAATTTCAGGTGCAATAAAGCCGGGGAGCGGACCGTGGATGACGGCAGGCCCATAAAGTCAACAAAGATGCCATTGGCCCGGGCATCCTGATCGCAGACCAGGGCCAGTATCCGGTTATTCTTGAGCACCCGCATCATATCCCGGACGGCGTTATCGTTATAGATAATCCTTTGGCCCTGGAATCTCCTGGAATAATTGAGCAGGGCGTCAGCCGCCGGATTGGGCATAAAGCGCACCACGGTATTTATCTGATGGCCCAGCAAACTGACGGTATAGCCGATCAGTTCCCAGTTGCCGAAATGCGCTGAAATAAACATCACTCCCTTGCCGCCTTTGAGCGCCTCATTTATCAATTCCAATCCTCTGACATCCACGTATTTGGTATAATTGTATTTGCGAATTTTCCTCGGGAACGAAAGCACCTCCACCAGCATCATGGCCGAATGCTCAAAAACACCTGTGAGGATGCGTTCTAATTCATCAGCGCTTTTGTTGGGATAGGCCATTCTTAGGTGTTGGAGGCCCCTTTTGCGGAACTTGCTCGGGAAAAGATAGAAGATATCAGCTACGAACCGCGATAAAATTAGGGAATAATCCAGCGGGAATGACAGCAGCAGGGTGGTGATAGCCCTTAACAGCGAATATTCTATGATATTAGGAAACTTTATCATCTTCCTGAGTAGTGGTTTTGGGCGGCCGGCGGTTCATATACCTGAATCGGACAAAAATCATAATCCAACTGGCAATCAGGTAGGTAACGAAGAATAAAATGGCTCCGATAATTAAGATGTCCTTGTTATAATCAGCGATGCTTTTTATGATATTCCATTTGAGGAAATAATCCAGGGTTAGGAAAACTATCAGGCAGACCGTAATTATTCTGAGAACCTTTATAACCTTAAAAATCATCATAGATTCTCCTTTATGTTTAATCTCTTGGAGGTTGTGATTTTATAGAACGGCTCCAGTTGTTCCTTGAAATGTTCCTCAAGTTTCTTGGTATCCAGCCGTTTTTGGGACGAGTCCTTGAGTTCCACCGTATAATCCCCGATTTCCCCGACGGTGATATTCTTCTGCTCCAGTTGCTGTTTTACGGTATCGGTTAATAAATCCTCTTCCTCTTCCAGCGTCTTGCGTTTCTCCTTGACATCCAGGAGTTCGCCCAGTATCTGAGCCATTTCATCAAGGTTAAGATCCGCTACCTTTTTGCCGCCTGCCCCGACCCAGCAGATTTTCTTATAATCGCAATAACGGCAATGCCAGTCCGTGATGTCATAAGGCCGGTCCGGCAGGGTCTGGCGCGCCAGATGCTCCTCCACCAGTTTTAATCGGGCGAAGAAATCATTGACCACGTTTTCGTTATAATCAATCAGGAAGTCGTAGAACCGGGCCGTGTCTTTGCATTTATACAGCAAAAAACCCTGCTTGGTTTCTATTTTGTAGATATCCTGGACAAAATGCAGGTAGAGTTGCAACTGGATGACGTGGTCTTCCTTGGGTCCTTCCCGGATGATTTCGTCAAACCCATAGCGGTTGATGGACTTTATCTCCAGGACATAGTGGCGGTCATTGAGCTTGAGCAGGGCATCCAGTTTGCCGGAGATGTTATGCTCCTTATCGCGCAGGGGAGCTTCCTTCATTATCACCTGGACCTTGCCGCTTTCTTCCAATTGTTGGACAATGGCCTTATGGTGCATGTCGCCGTCCGCAAAGATGAAGAACAGCCGGGCATCGGGTATGGCCGAGGTTTCACCCCGCCACTGGTAAACCAGCGCCCGGAGGCATTTGGCCACGTCAGATGGCCAGTGCTTTTCCTTGGGATACCTGGGCCGGTCCGTCATCTTCTGTCTGGCGTAGTCCTTTAATAATTCTGATATCATAAGTCAGTACACTGTAGTCAGTAGTCGGTAGTCAGTAAGCAGAAATTAACTGTCTACTGTTTACCGTCTACTTTGAGGCGTATTGCCTCCAATGCCTTGTCATACGAGTCCTTGAACGACTTGATTCCGTCTTTTTGTATGTCCGCGCAGACCTGCTCAATATTAATGCCGTTATCCGCCAGGGCTCTTAATATATTCTGCGCCTCAGCCGGGTTTTTATCTATGGTTATTGCCGGCTTTCCGTGTTCTTTGAAGGCAAACAAGGTGGCGGTCGGGATGGTGTTAATCGTCTCCGGCCCGATTAACTCGTCCACATAGAGCGTGTCCGGATAGGCCGGGTTCTTGGTCGAGGTGCTGGCCCAGACAATCTTCTGGGCCCGGGCGCCATTCTTGCGCAATTCCTCAAAGTCGTCCCCGCTGAAGAGTTTCTTATAAAGTCGATAGATGGCTTGGGCATTCGCCACCGCGGTCTTACCTTTAAAAGACGAAAGATGAGAGTTTAAAGATGAGAGTTTGCCGTCTATCATTTTATCTATGGCCGAATCTGTCCGGCTGATAAACACGCTGGCCACCGAGAAGACTTTCTTTATATCCAGCCCCTGATTGAGTCGTTGCTTGAGCCCGTCTATATAGGCGCCGGCAGAGTTAACATAATCCCGCTGGGAAAACAGAAGCGTGATATTGACATTGATGCCCTCGGCGATGAGTTGCCGGACCGCGGCAAACCCTTCCTGGGTGCCCGGCACCTTAATCAGGACATTGGGGCAATTGACCGATTTAAATATTCTCCGGCCTGATTCCAGGGTTTTTTCGGTATTATAGGCATAATCCGGCGAGACCTCAATACTGACATACCCGTCGCAATAACCGCTCGCCTTGCAGGCCTGGTCCAGCAATCCGCAGGTGGCCACAATATCCTTAATCGTGATGGCTTCGTAAATCTCGTCAACGTTCTTGCCTTGCTTTGCCAGCGCCTTGATATCCGCGTCATAATCGGTTGACGAGGTGATGGCTTTTTCAAAGATGGACGGGTTTGAGGTTACGCCAGAAACCGCGTCCTCTGTGATGAGCCGTTTCATCTCGCCGCTCTTAAGGAGTTTGCGTTCAACATTGTCATACCAGACGCTCTGGCCCAGATTGGATAATTCAATTAATTTATTCATAATAAAATCCTTTTGCCACGGAGGCACAGAGACCACAGAGATTATAAAATAAACCTTTTTATGCCTTCCACAAGTAATTTACTGTTAAAATTTATCAGCAACCCAATCTTCTTACCAGTAATTTTTAAATAGGTCAATACTTGCGCCTCAAATACCGGGTCATGCCTTTCTACGCTCTTTATTTCAAGAACAACCAAATCCTCCACCAATAAATCTATGCGGTGTTCGCCTATCGGATGATTTTTATAGACAACCGGAATGATTGCCTGTCTGGAATACTTTAATCCGGCTTGTTCCAATTCAATGCACAAGGCTGATTCATATAGGCTTTCAAGCAGTCCCGGACCGAGTTGCCGGTGAACCTCTATGGCGCAACCGATAATCTTTTCCGTTAATTGATTAATCTCCATAGTTACCACTGATTAATTTCTCTGTGAGCTCTGTGTCTCTGTGGCAGATTTTAGTATTTGCACGGCTTTTACTGGGTCTTTGGACCCAAAGAAATAACTGGCCGTGACCAGTATATTCGCCCCGGCCTTGATTGCCTCCGGCGCGGTTTTGTCATTGATTCCGCCATCCACCCTGATATCGCCCTTGAATATCTGACGCAATTGGCTTATCTTGGGCAGGGCCTCGGGCATAAAACCCTGTCCGGAAAAACCCGGATTGACCGACATTATCGTAATCTCATCCAACTCCTGAAGTATTTTATCCGTGGCGCACATTGGGCTGCCCGGATTAAAGGCCAGCCCGGCCTTCTTACCGACAGATTTTATCTGCTTGATTACTGAAAGCAATCGCGCTTCATCCAGTGATTCAATCTCCTTGGGGAACTTGCCCAGGCCATCGCAGTGCGCCTTGAGTTTCCCGAAGCACTCGGCATGGACCGTGATAATATCAGCGCCGGATTTAGCGAACTCCTCGATATACCAGCCCGGATTCTCTATCATCAGGTGCGCATCCATCGGCAGTTTTGTCAGCGGGCGAAGCCACTTGATGACTACCGGGCCGAAGGAGATATTGGGAACGAAATGGCCGTCCATGATGTCCATATGGAGCGAATCAACCCCTGATGCCTGGCATCGTTCCAGTGCCTTATTTAGGCAGGAAAAATCCGCTGAAAGTATACTGGCGCTGACCTTAATCTCTGGCATATCTGGTATAATATATTTTATTTAATGTAAGGCAAGGAAAATCCTAGCCACTAAGACACGAAGAATACTAAAGAGAACACGAATCAGACGAATACGACGAATGAGACGAATTAGAATTATTCGTGTGATTCGTTCCATTCGTGTTATTCGTGTTTATAATTTCCTCTCGTATTAAGGAAAGTGTCCTTAGATATTATCCCCGCAGACCCATCCGGTGGAGAATGCGGCCTGCATATTATATCCCCCGGTCTTGGCGTCGATATCAATCACCTCGCCGGCGAAAAAGAGTCCCGGCGCAATCCTTGATTCCATGGTCTTGGGGTTTATATCCTTGGTGGCCACGCCGCCCCGGGTGACTATCGCCTCGCTAATCGGCAGGACACTCTCAACCGTCAATCTCAAGCCGAACAATCCGTCTATCAATCTCTGGCGCTCCGGAGCGGTTATCTGGTTCGCGTCCTTATCGCCGTCCACCCGGCAATATTCCAGGAATCGGATAATCAGTCCCTGAGGCATGAGATTCTTGAATATATTTTTTATGCCCTTGGCCGAATTGGCCTTGAATTCACGCAACAGCCGGGCATCGAGTATCTTATTGTCAAGCGCCGGCTTGAAGTTAATGGCTACCTGCACCTTGTTCTTAAGCTCTAGTGCGTCATAGATGGCCGCGCTCAGGTCCAGCACTATCGGGCCGGATATCCCGAAATGAGAAAATAGCATCTCGCCGAATTGCTCGGCAATCGGCTTGTTATTGGCCAGGAGCGTCAGGCGCACGTTCTTAAGCGCGATACCCTGCCAATCGCTGACAAGCCGTTCCTTGATGCGCACCGCAGACAGGGCCGGTTTCAGGGTGACTATCCGGTGACCTAATGCCTCGGCCAGTTTATAGCCGTCTCCGGTTGAGCCGGTCTGGGGATAGGACAGCCCTCCGGTGGTGATGGCGATATGCGGCGCCAGGAATTCCTGGCCTGAAAATGTTCGAATGCCGGTTATCTGTTTGTCGGCGGTCAGTATCTCAATGACCCGTTCACCGTATAGGATTTTGACATTCTTGTGATTCAGTTTGGATTTCAGGGTATTCAGGACATCGGCCGAGGAATCGCTCTGGGGGAAGACCCGCCCGCCCCGTTCGGTCTTGAGTTTCAGTCCGGCATCCTCAAAGAACGAAATCAGGTCCATGTTAAAGAATCGGGCGAAGGAATTACGCAGGAAATCGCGTGATTCCGAGAACTCAACCAGGAATGATTTAAGGTCACCGGAATTAGTCAGGTTACAGCGACCCTTGCCGGAGATAAGCAGTTTCCGTCCGGGCGACTCGTTCCGCTCGACCAGGAGTACCTGTCGGCCTCGTTCCGCGGCGCGGATAGCGGTCATCATCCCGGCCGGTCCGGCGCCGATAACAATCGCGTCATAATGTTGCTCGCTGGCTGGTTTTGGCATACCGGCATATTAGCAGGAAATATTGGAAAACTCAAGGAAGATAACACCAATCAAAACCTTGATATAATTCGGGGCAAATGGTATGATGGGTTATTAAACCGGGAAAAGGTAACAGGGTCTTGCATCATAGAGTTTAGCATCAGTATTACCTTTCAGTAAATAGTAGGAAATATTTATAAAATCTTACATTTTACTTGACATACTCTCTTAAACAGGTTATATTACTTTTAGAAAGAGAGGTGATTTTATGGTAACTACAGTTGTTACGACCAAAGGCCAAATTGTCATACCGTCCAAGATACGGCACCGGCACGGCATCAAGAACGGCACCCGGCTGTGCATCATAGAAAAGGGCGATGAGATTGTCCTCCAGCCGTTGACCAAGGAATACTTTGAGCATATGGCCGGGATTCTGGGCGATGGGAAAAAGATGGCTTCCAAGCTTCTGGAGGAACGAGCCAGGGACAACAAGAAGGAGGATGGCAAATGCAGGTCTTAGATGCACACGCCCTAATGGCGTATTTAGAGAAAGAGCCCGGATATGAAAAGGTCAGGGATATTTTTACCTCAGCCGCGGAAAAGGACCGGAATCTCCTGATGACCACGGTCAACTGGGGCGAGGTTTATTATATAGTAACCAGGGAATATGATTACCACCATGCGGACGAGATTGCCCTGATAATCCAGGGGTTGCCCATAGACATTGTGCCGGTGGACCAGGAACTGGCCAAAGAGGCGGCGATGCTTAAGGCCGCGCACAAGATGTCTTATGCGGACTGCTTTGCGGCCGCCCTGGCCAAGAAGAAGAAAGCCGAGTTGATAACCGGGGACAAGGAATTCAAGGCCGTTGAAGGCAGCGTAAAGATTAATTGGATATAAAATTACCAAGGAGACTATACGTATATGGAAAAATTATTCTGGAAGATTTTTGGCGCACAGGATGAAAATCAACTTCATGATATTGTAACAAAAAATACATTACTAATGGACAATAGTAATTGGCATCCCTATGGAGGTGATAATAGTAACTTTTCATTATTTGATAGTCAATCAGCAAATCCAGTTCCTGCATTAGTAGAAAAAGTAATTAATTCTATAGATTCTTTACTGCTAAAGCAATGTAGATTAAAAAAGATTGACCCGAAATCTGATGAAGCTCCGACAAGCATGTCTTTAGCTGTTGATAAATTTTTTGGTATTAAAAATGGAGATTTTAGTGAGGTTTCTCAGTCGGGACGAAGAAGTATAGCCGAAGAGATACAGGTTATTGCGGAAGGAGACAAGCAAACACCCAATATAATAATTTATGACAACGGAGAAGGACAGCATCCAGATGACTTTTCATCAACATTTCTATCGCTTCTTAAAAGGAATAAAACTGATATATCTTTTGTTCAAGGTAAATATAATATGGGATCAACTGGGGCAGTTATATTCTGTGGGGAACATAGGTATCAGTTAATTGGCTCTAAATTATGCGACGATTTAAATACAAAAAAACATAATAATTTCGGATTCACACTCGTAAGAAAACATCCCTTAACTGAACAAGAGGAAAGAGGACGAATAAAAACATCTTGGTATGAGTATTTTGTCATTGACGGTAAGATTCCTAATTTCCTAGCAAAACAACTTGACCTCGGTTTATATAATAGGCAATTTAAAACCGGTTCCATAGTTAAATTATATTCTTATGTATTGCCGAGAGGTTCTCGTTCATCTATTGTTTGGGATTTATGGCGCGATTTAAATCAGTATTTATACCATCCCGCCCTTCCTTTTTTGGTCTATGAAAAACGATGGCCAAATCAGAAAACACCTTCAAAACCAGTAACTGGCAATAAAATTCGATTAACACTGGATGAAAGAGATAAAAAAGAGAAAACAATAACCATAAATATTTCAGATGCTTTATTGGGTGAAATTCCAATAGAGGCTCACGTTTTTAACCCAGGGGTGGATCAAAAGGAATTTATTAATAATAAAGCTGTTGTTTTCTCTCTTAATGGACAAGTGCAGGGATGCTTCCCTAGACAGTTTATCTCTCAAGACTTGGGTTATTCTTTACTCAGAGATTCTTTATTAGTTCAAGTTGATTGCACAAAAGTAAAAACCTCAGTTAGGCAAGATTTATTTAAGGGATCAAGAGATAGGTTAAATGAAGGTTCTAAAACCGAATTACTAGTCGACAAAATTATTAGCACTTTAAAAGATAATGAGGAGTTGAGGGCGTTAAATCAAGCACGGAAGAATAGGATACTTAGAGAAAATAGTGATGATAAAAATTTATTAGAAAATATTTTTGCGAACTTACCAATTGACGACGAAGTGATGAAGTTACTGAAAAATAACGCGGCGTTTAATTTATTTAAAAAATTAGGTTCCTCTACAGATGGGAACGAAAACAATCAGAAAAAGGGTGAGAAGAAGCCAAAGTATGTTTCGAAACGGTTTCCTTCAATTTTTAAAATAGAACTAAATGAAAATGATGCTGGCAAGAAAATAAAAAGCATACCGCTTAATGGCAAGGGGGTAGTGAATTTTGAGACTGATGTTGAAGATGAATATTTATTCCGACCTAAAGATAAGGGGGAGCTTAGTCTAATTGTTCTTGGAGTTGGGCGCGGAGGAGCCGATGGGCCGCCTCACCCACCCGTAAAACCCGAAGATATGTTTGATATAACGAAAACTGGGCCCACGGATAATTCAATCAGAATTACCTTTGAACCGAAAAATAATTTAAATGTAGGAGATGAAATCAAGCTTAATGCAAGATTATCATCACCAGATGGTAATTTCGAATCAATATTTTGGGTTAAAATAGTTGACCCTAAAAAGGAAAGCGATAAACCTAGCGCGCCAAAAAAAGAAGAGAATATAGCACCTCCAATGCCTATACGAGTATTCAAAAGTGCGACACAAAAAGAAGATAGAACCTGGACAGACTATGGATGGGATGGAAACGATGTTGTTAAAGTTATAACCAACCAAGAAAACAAGAAGCAGGCGATAATTGAAGGGATTGCGGTTAATATGGATTGCTTCTCTTTGCAGAAATTTATATCTAAAAATAAGGTTTGTACGGCAGAAAATATTAATTTGACTAAAAATAAATTCTTTTTATCGGTGTATTTACACAGCCTTTTTCTTTATAGCATTTTTGACCGGATTAACAAGGATGAAGATAGCGATAGCCAGAAAATAGACATAGAAGAAATAATCCCAATGTTATTTAAGCCCTACAGCAGTTTTTTACTATCTGCTAGTATGCTAGAAAACCAATTGGAGCCAAAATAATACGATTAATTCAAGGTGCAATATACTTAATTAAGATTAAGTAGGTGCCCCAAAAATTAAGGATGAATAAATATGGGACAAAAAGAGAAACATTTAGAGTTTATACAAAGTGTAATTAATCGTATGGCGGTAAACTCATTTTGGATAAAAGGATGGATAATTACTTTAGTTGCAGCTCTCTTTGTATTGTCTGCAAAAGATAGTAATAATCTCTATCTTCTTATAGCATTTTTACCCATTCCTGCTTTTTGGATACTTGATGGATATTACCTATGGCAAGAGAGGTTATTCAGGGCATTGTATAATTACGTTAGGGTAAAAAATGGGGATCAAATTGATTTTTCAATGAAAACAAATGATCTTCCAAAAGAATTTACCAGTAAAAAAGACACTTGGATACGGTCAATTTTCTCAATAACTCTTGGGATTTTCTATGGTTCGCTTTTTGCAATAATGCTTATTGTGATGTTTTTGTTATGCGTAAAGAAAGGGGTGTAGTATGGCAAAAAGACAGGTATTCTATAGCTTTCACTTTGATAATGACGTAATGAGAGTTCAACAGATACGCAATATTGGCGCAATAGAAGGTAATACACCTGTGTCTGCAAATGATTGGGAAGAAATTAGGAAAAACGATATTTCCATCAAAAAATGGATTGATGATAACATGAAGTCTCGATCGTGTGTTATTGTTTTGATTGGCGAAGAAACAGCAAGTCGGCCATGGGTTCAATATGAAATCGTAAAGGGGTGGAATGATCATAAAGGTGTTTTAGGAATATACATTCACAATATTAAATGTCCAAGAAATGGTAAATGTAACCAAGGCCCAAATCCTTTTGATAATATTACTTTTACAGATGGAAGAAAATTATCGAGTGTTGTTAAGTGTTATAACCCGGGCGCATACGACGCATATAATGATATTGCAAACAATCTTGACGGGTGGATTGAAGAAGCAATTGCAATAAGAGAAAAGTAAATACATAAAAATTAGTAATTCTATAAATATAATACCCCACCCCTATACCCTACCCCTGCACGATTTTTCTTAAAGACCCCCTCCATATCGTAAAAGCTACGGGAGATTATGGCAAATCCGGCCGGTCATTATGGCGCATCTGGCCGGTCGTTATGGCAATTCTGGCCGGGAGTTATGGCGAACCTGCACGGGAGTTATGGCGCATCCAGCCGGTTATTATGGCAATTCTGGCCGGTCATTATGGCAAATCTGCACGGAGATTAGGGCAAATCCGCCGGGAGATTATCGTAAATCCGGCCGAGGGTTATGGCGCATCTGCCGGGAGATTATCGTAAATCCAGCCGGAGGTTATGGCAAATCCAGCCGGTCATTATGGCAAATCCGCACGGAGATTATGGCGAATCCGGCCGAGGGTTATGGCGCATTGTATGGGTGGTTATGGCGAATCGGACGGGGGGTTATGGTGAGGGGGGTGGGTGGACTATCCCCCCTCTGTGTAAGAGGTTGATTTTTAAGGGGTTATAAAAGCAAAAAACCCTAAAAACGACTATTTCGGGCGTTAATAAGATAAATTATACCCTGGGTTCAAGCGAGTCATAAGCGGCTTTATTGTCCTTGTTT
>JBBTIZ010000022.1:0-24949 GCA_038059695.1 Planctomycetota bacterium | reverse complement strand
GGGGTTAATTTAAAGTTGTGGGGGGTTAATTTAAAGTTGTGGGGGGTTAATTTAAAGTTGTAGGGGGTTAATTTAGAGTTATAAGGGGCTCATTTAGAGTTAGCAGATATATATGACGAGAACAATTGACTGGCTCCCGACCCAAATCAAGGCCTTTAGGGACAAGCAGGATGTCTATTTCGCCCTGGTGGTGGCCAACAAGGTGGCCTGGGGCATACCGGATGCGGCCATTGCGCCGCTGCTGGTTTTGCAGACCGAATTTGTCGGGCTCTATAACATCATCAAGGACCGGGAAAAACGAACCGCGGCCCAAGTGGCCGACTTCCACGGATGCCACCAGCGCTATGCCAAGGCCTGGCGGCTGTTCCATAAGGAATGGGTGGCATTTAACCCGGCCATCTCCAAGCAGGATATGGTTATCCTGGTGGGCAAGAATTACACCCACAAGCATTCGCCACATCCGGCCATCGACGATATTCCGCTGGTCGGACTGAGGGCCAAGGGCGGTGGCGATATAGAATTCCGCTGTCGGCCGACTAAGGATACCAAAAAGGAGAGTATGCATCCGGCGGCCAATTTTGTAGAGTTCAGGTTTGCCATCCTGGAAGTGGGCGACATCCCGCCGGCCGACGCCGAGGATTATCCCAAAAAGGACTTTTCGTCCCGGGCCAAGTTTACACTCAAACTATCCACCAGGTTTACGGGCAAGAGATTCTTTACCATCGTGCGTTGGGTCAATATCCACAGACCGCGCCAGGAAGGGCACTGGACAGAGCCGATGAGTGTGGTCATAGCGTAAAGGCAACCACAAAGGGCACAAAGAGCACGAAGAAGAAATTTTTGTGTCTTTGTGGTGTAAGTAATCCTATGATTCTTAATATCAAACATCGCAATAAGCCCATCAGGACTGCTATTTCTTTACCCGGTGACAAGTCCATTGCCCAACGGGCGATTATTTTGGCCGCGATAGCCGAGGGAAAGAGCATATTGCGGAATGTCCCGCTTTCGGATGATTGTTTGGCGGTGATTAGGTGTATGAGGCAATTGGGCGTTGAGGTTAAAGTGAGATTGCCACGTGGCGCCAAGGCGCCACTCGCAATGACAGGGGTGGTTACAATTAAAGGCAGGGGGCTTTATGGGTTGCGGAAACCGTTCAAACATTTGAATGTCGGCGAATCGGGCACCGCGGCACGGCTGCTTACCGGTCTGCTGGCTGGCCAGAGATTCCCATCTGTCATCACCGGTAAAAAGACATTGCTGGCGCGACCAATGAAGCGGGTGATTGAACCGCTCTGTCTGATGGGCGCTAAGATAAAATCTAAAGGAGGCAGATTGCCGATTAGGATTTATCCGGCCACATTAAAAGGCATTAAATACACAATGCCGGTGGCCAGTGCACAGGTCAAGTCAGCTATATTGTTTGCTGGGCTTTACGCGGATGGCCAGACGATTGTGCGTGAGAAGATTCCGACTCGCGACCATACGGAGCGGTTATTAAATCTTTTTACCGCAAAGACGCAAAGATTACAACCCCCTTTTAATCCCCCTTTGTTAAGGGGGACTAAGAGTATTGTCTTAGTGTCTTCGTGTCTTCGTGGCAAATCTCTTAACCCGGTTAATATAGAAATTCCGGGCGATTTTTCTTCCGCGGCTTATTTCATCGCGGCCGGGTTATTGGTGCCGGGTTCTAAGATTGTTATTAAGAATGTCGGGCTTAATCCATATCGGATTGGTTTGTTTAACGTATTGAAGAGAATGGGAGCGAAATTATCCCGCATCCCGCATCGCGCATCCCGCATCCCGAATGCCGAACCCGTCGGTGACATCACTGTGGAATATTCTCACCTTAAAGGCGTCAATGTTTCTAAAGGAATCATTCCTTCCCTGATTGACGAGATTCCAATTCTGGCGCTGATTGCCACGCAGGCAAAAGGCACAACTGTTATCAAAGGCGCCGGTGAATTACGGGTCAAGGAAAGCGATAGGATAAAGGCCATCGTTACTGAACTCTCCCAATTAGGCGCAAATATTAAGGAAACCCCTGGCGGGATGATTATCAAAGGACCGACCAGATTATATGGCGCAACCTGTGCGTCACACAACGACCATCGGATGGCAATGATGCTGGCCATTGCCGGTTTGATTTCCGAAGGTCGGACTAAAATCTCCGGGTTTGAGGTAGTCAACAAATCATTCCCTTCCTTTGCGGATAATGGTATATTGAAGTAATGGAACAATATCAGACCATTGTGATAGGCGGCGGGGCAGCCGGGCTGATGGCCGCCATCACCTCTGCCAAACAAGGTTTTAAGACCGCCATTATTGAGAAGAACAAGGCGCTGGGACGCAAGATTCTGGTCACCGGTAACGGTAGATGCAACCTGACCAATACCGGCATTTCTCCGGATAAATATTACGGCCAGAATACCAAGTGTCTGCATAGCATCTTTAACCGCTTTTCCTCTAAAGACGCGATGGCGTTCTTTGAGCAGTTGGGCGTGCAACTCAAAACAGAAGAGTCCGGACGGATATTCCCGGTGACCAATCAGGCATCAACTATCGTTGACCTGCTTATAGAAGAGATTAACCGCTTGGAGATAAAAACCTGTCTGCAGGAGAGCGTTAAGAATCTGGTATTCTCCAAGAATGGTTGGAAAGTAGAAACTTATAAGGGCGAGTATCAGGCGGATAATGTTATCCTGGCTGTGGGCGGTAAGAGTTATCCGCTATTAGGCACGACCGGCGACGGATTTGTGATGGCCCATAAATTAGGCCATCGGATTGTCGAGCCCAGGCCGGCGCTGGTGCCTTTGGAATTAGTCGGTAATTGGTTCCATAAACTTCAGGGCGTGAAATCAGACGTGGATCTGATACTTACAATGCAGGGTAAGACCGTGGCTAAAGAGGCCGGTGAACTTATTTTTACCCATTACGGTATCTCAGGCCCGATAGTGCTTAACCTGAGCCGGTTGCTGGTTGATTATTTGGGCAAACCAGGCAGTGAGGTGTTCATTAGTTTCTTCCCGACTCAGGATGTCGAAGGGCTCAAAGGGTTATTATCCAGGCGCTGGCTGGCGCATCCCCAGAAGACGCTGGCTAATTCGTTGATAGGGTTGTTGCCCAAGAAATTATGCGATGTCCTGACCGCGGAACTAAAACTGCCTGAAAAGCAAGTCAATCAACTGACTAAAAAGGAGTTGGAGTTTATTGCCGAGCGTCTCGTTCGTTGGCCAATAATTATTAAAAGGCCGCGCTCATTTGATGAAGCCATGGTCACAGCCGGCGGTGTGGCTATGGATGAGGTTAATACCCGGACCATGGAATCGCTCAAGGCCAAAGGTCTATATTTAGCCGGCGAGATACTGGATATTGACGGTGTTTCCGGCGGTTATAATCTCCAGTTTGCCTGGAGCACGGGATATATCGCCGGTTTGCAGGGGTATTTACCGATAGTAGCAAATGTCTATAAAGATAATCTCAAATCGTTTACACAGGGACAGAAGGGTGATAAACTAAATTAGATATGGAAGAATCGTTTAAGATTCGTGATTTACCGGCTTCGGCCAGACCACGGGAGCGATTACAGGAACTGGGTGCGGGTAAACTCTCTGATATAGAACTTCTGGCTGTAATAATAGGAAAAGGGGTTAAAGGCGAGCCGGTCTTGAGAGTGGCTGAACAACTTCTTAATAAGTTTAAGGATTTACGGGCGATTGCCAATGCCTCTGTAGAAGAACTATCTAAACTCAAGGGAATCGGATTGGCAAAGGCAACCCAGATTAAGGCCGGACTGGAACTAGGCATAAGGGTGAGCAAGCAATCGGCTTTAAGAATGGAGAAACCCATTATAAAAAAGCCGTCTGATGTCCAGGCGCTTCTGCAGGGAGAGTTGCGCGATAAGGAAAAGGAATGTTTCGTGCTTGTTATGCTGGATACGAGGAGCCGGCTGATTAAATATAAAGAGATTTCTGCTGGTAGTTTGGATGCCAGTATTGTCCATCCGAGAGAGGTATTCAAGGAGGCGATTTCGGCCAGTGCGGCTTCGGTTATTCTGGCGCATAATCATCCTTCAGGTAATCCTGAGCCGTCAGATGATGATATCAGATTGACTAAAAGATTGATTGAAGCAGGTAAAATCATTGACATTAATGTTTTAGACCATATTATTATCGGTGCGGGTGAGCCATTTAGTATGAAGGGAAATAAACTAATCTGATTATGGAATTATATAAACATAGCGCATTAGAAATCAGGAATCTGATTGCTAGCAAGAAGGTTAGTGTCCAGGATGTCGTAACTGACTTATTCCAGCACATAGAAAAGACCGAGCCGAAAATAAAGGCATACTTGACGCTCACTAATGATTCTGCCATACAGCAGGCCAAGATGGTAGATGAGAAAATCAGCCGGGGTGATAAATTAGGCCGGCTGGCCGGCATTCCGATTGCCATCAAGGATAATATCTGCACAGACGGCGTTAAGACCACCTGCGGCTCAAAGATATTGGGGAATTTTGTGCCGCCTTATGATGCCTATGTGATAAAACGAATCAAGGCAGAGGACGGCATAATTATCGGTAAGACCAATATGGACGAATTTGCCATGGGTTCTTCTTGCGAGAATTCGGCATTCTATCCGACGCATAACCCGCGTGATTTAGAACGGGTGCCGGGTGGTTCGTCCGGCGGTTCGGCCGCGGCCGTGGCGGCTGATATGGCGTCCCTGGCGCTTGGTTCTGATACCGGCGGCTCTATCAGGCAACCGGCCTCTTTCTGCGGGATTGTCGGACTAAAACCCACTTACGGCCTGGTCTCACGTTACGGCTTGATTGCCTTTGCTTCATCATTAGACCAGATTGGGCCGATGGCCAGAACCGTTTCTGATGCGGCTTTGCTTTTGCAGGCCATTGCCGGATACGATAAGCAGGATTCCACCTCGGTTAATGTGCCTGTTCCGGATTTCCTTGCAGAGATTGACAAGGATATCAAGGGCATAAGAATCGGCCTGCCCAAGGAATATTTTGCCGAGGGCATTGATAATGATATCAAGGAGTCAGTAAAGCAGGGCATTAAGAAATTGGAGAAAGCCGGGGCAAAGATTGTGGATGTTTCACTGCCACATACAGAATACGGCATCGCCACATATTATATTATTGCGCCGTCCGAGGCGTCTTCCAATCTGGCGCGTTATGACGGAACTATTTACGGCAACCGGGCTGATGGATGCGCCGGCTTAAAGGAGATGCTCAGTAAGACGCGCAGCGAGGGATTCGGCCCAGAGGTAAAGCGCCGGATTATGCTGGGCACCTTTGCGCTTTCCAGCGGATATTATGATGCTTATTACCTCAGGGCATTAAAGGTCCGGCGGCTCATCAGGCAGGACTTTGACGAGGTGTTTAAGAAGGTGGACGTGATTATCGGGCCGACCTCGCCGATTCCGCCATTCAAGATAGGAGAGAATATCAATGACCCATTAAAGATGTATCTGAGCGATGTGCTGACAGTCACGGCAAACCTATCCGGCATACCGGGCATTTCCATACCGGCCGGTAATGATTCTTATAATCTGCCGGTGGGATTGCATATCCTGGGCAAACCGTTTGACGAAGCGACCATATTGCGCGTAGCCCGGGCATTTGAAGGGACCCACTGATTATTTTCCAGAGGTGGATCCGTCTTTAGTGGACACGGATTGGCTTCTAAAGATTTCCCGTAATAGGCCCAAACCATAGCCAATCTCATAAGATATTCTTACAGAGAGGAATATGAGTTTTAGTTTTAGGGTTGCCTCTATATTTTGAATGATCGCCCTTAAAACCCTGTAAAGAAATGAGCGATGCGAAACAAAGGTTTTTGCATTTGCAGGTGGAGTTTCATAGATAAGGTCAGGGTAGTTCAGAAAATCGTGGGCCGCGCCTTTGCCTCTCTGGAACGAGATTCGCAGAAAACTTATCAGATTCTTGGGCGGCGGGTGATAAATCCACGTCTGGGGCACGACGACTATTTTATAGCCGGCCTGGCGCAGGCGGGCTCTGAACTCAGGGTCATCGCCGTAGATAAGATTGACATTCTCCTGGCCGGCTTTCATAAAGACATTTTTGCGTATGGCCATTGCCGCATGGGTGGCCATGTCCGATTCTATCATCTCATTTATTACCGGGAATTGGAAACGGTCAAACTCTTTATTACATCTCTTTTGAAAACGGTTGGCGTCAGGAGGCAGGAGTTGCGATGCGCCGGTGATGCCGATGGCCTGGTGCGCGGCAAACGGCGCTATCAGGTTTTCAATAATGTGGTCGTGACCGAGTATGATATCGTCGTCGAAGAAGACGATAATCTTTCCGGTGGCGTAATTGACGCCTGCATTATGGGCTCTGGCGCAGGGCATAACGCCTTTGACCAGAATTACCTCAAGGTCGTGAAAGGTCTGGCCTTTTATCGCTTCAATTAGTTTCGGCACATTGCCGTTTCGATAACCGTCCAGAGAGGGGATAATCACCGAAACCAGCGGCTTGTATTTTTTAATCAGTATAGCAATGCTCATTTATTCCTCTATAATATGATGACGTCCCAAGACCTTGTTTACCATTTTTTGTGGTAATGTCAAGCGACCCTTGCCAGGCAGCATCATTGCCCACCTCATCTGGATGCGACCGATATGGTATATCTCTTCGTTTGTAATGAGTCTGAATTTAATCCCTGCCAAACCATTAAAGATTGTTTTATAGCCGGCTTCTTTTGCGGCTTGGTAAATCAGTTGGTTGCCTCTATGATATGGTAATGCCAGATGGTTTATTTTCTTATGGCATTTATTCTCAATGGCCAATCGGGCTGTTTCCAGGTCGTTACGCATATCTGTCTGGCTTGACGTCTGGTTAATTGCGAAATTATCATCCATTTGGTGTGTTTTCCGGTAGTCGTTGACTATCCGGTGTAGTTTCGTTTTCCAATCAGATAAACGATAGAACTCTATTCCGCCATTTTCAGAGACATAATTACAGCTGAGTTTTAGCAGGTTCAAATCAGGCAGGTATTTTCTTTCAACTGTTTCAGACCAGGCCGTGGGGTAAACCGGCGCACCCCAGAGTGCCTCAGGTTCTTTCTTGTCATAAGCCGTCCAGATATCGCCGTAAGCCGGCGTGCCCCAGGATTTAGGATATTGGAAATCAATAAGCACTTTATCTGTAAAGCATAATTGGTGGTAAAGGCCGTGTGATTGGATATCAACCACGCCGCTTTGTGACATTTCTTGCACCTCAGGCCAGGTGAGATACGGTTCATCTCTGAGGTTTTGGTAAATCTGGCCCAACCCGATTCGTCCCTGCCAGTAGTCATTTAAGTTGATACCAGCCGGGGCTTCTTTTATCCACGGCGGGATAATGAAAAAGATTGCTTTGAGATTGTATTTCTTTAAGAGCGGATAAACGACTGCCCAGTTATTCCGGCGGCCGTCATCAAAGGTCAGGACAATCTTCTTCGATGAGGATGGTGCCTCGCCTGATTTTATTGCCTGATAGTACTCATCTGCAGAAAGGGTCTGGTAGCTGTTGCCAGCAAGGAATCGGCAGAGTGATTCAAATGCCTCAAGCCCCACTTCATGTCCGTAGAATACAGGAATGCCTTTCAGGGCAGAATAGGTGAATTTCGGCAATGCTTTCAATGCCCTTATATAACTAATCATTTATTTTTATCCCCCTGAAATTCCAGACATAAGGCAATCTTAGATATTCTCTCTGATAGTCCATTAACGGTATAAACGGTATTCTTTCTATTCGGAGCCCGTAACATTGGGCGGTTCTTTTAACCTGGTTATAATAGATGATATGTTCGTTGGTTGACGATTTAAAGATATATTCGCGCAACGAGTTTCTTAATATGATATTTAGGCTAAAAACGATATCGCCTGTTTTAAGATGGCTGATGCCTTTTATCAGGCGACGGAAATAATATCCGATATGATGATTCCACATTGACAAAATTATCCCATTCGTTTTAAGCAACATACTCATTATTCTAAACGCTTCGGTTTCATTGATGTATGGCAGAACGCTGTTGCATAAGACCACATCAAAGGATGAACTTTTAAAATGTATTGGTAATTCATCGTGCGACATTCTGATAAATTTAATGTTGTGGATATTATGTTTATCGGCATATGCCCGGGCTAAATCCAGAGCGTATTGATTAATATCTAGGGCGATTACATTTATCGAATGATGCATTTGGGCGATGGCCATAGCCCACTGGCCGGCACCGCAACCGATATCCAGCACCTTGATATCAGTGGTTTTGGTAATATATTTCAAGGCCTGTTCGTTAGCGACTTTTTGATATTCCTCAAGGCCATGTCTGAATGCCTTATTATAACATTCCTTAGCATAGGATTCTGTAAGATGAAGCATATATTAAATCAGGTAGTATATCGTTTTACGGACCGGAGAATTCCTCCCAGCAGTCGGGGGATTTTTAATCCTAGATACGATGAAAGAATTCCTATCAATACGAGGACTTCTAGGTGGAGCAGTTTGTGGCGCGCCCTGAGGTGCTGGAAGAAATATCTGCGGGCCAATCTATTCTCGCCTATTTCGAGATGATGCAGAGCCATGTTGTAATCTTTCCTGTTAATTGCTGTGATTGATAGTTCTGCCAGGCCAGATTTTAGTTTTTCAATATTTATATTAATATGCAACGATTCAATTTGATGCCTGTAATTGTCAATAAAGTCCTGGGAGTACTTTATGGCGCCCTGTATTAGATTGAAGTTTTCCTGTAAACTGATATTTTTGATATGCCTGCGCCAGTAGCCCAATACCTGCGGAATATAACTGAATTCACCTTCAAGTGCCATCCTGAACCATGTGGTAAAATCTACGGACGGGATATACTCCGGCTGGACGAATCCACCCATTTTTATAAGGGCATCTTTTCTTAAGCAGACAGTAGGCGAGTGGATAAAACTGCAGGGTGTTATAAAATATTTTATTATTGAGCCGATGGGTTGATTCTGTCTGGTTTGAGTATCGGGAATATATGCAAAGTGGCGGTGGGTTATTTTACTTTGCGAGTCAATTTCGCATGCATCGCCGTAACTCAGGACAATATTGGTGTTATCAAAGGTCGGTATCTGATGTTCTAGTTTTTGAGGCGGCCAGTAATCGTCTCCTTCCAGTATAGCGATGATATTGCCGTTAGCCATTGCTAATGCCTTATTATAGGTTTTGCCGATATTGTATATGCCTGAATGTTCCTGATGGATGTATTTGATGCGTGTATCCGTAAACCTTTTTATGATATCAGGAGTTTTGTCAGTGGAGCCATCGTCAATGACAATCATTTCCCAGTCCTGATAGGTCTGGCTAAGCACTGAATTTATGCAGGTGACTATATACTTTTCATGGTTATAAGTTGGAGTTATAATAGAGACGAAATTAGTCATCTGATTATTTCTTTATATATGGACGTTAATTTATTATTAATTGCCTGGTAGCTGAAATTCTCGTCAGCATATCGACTCAGTATCTTCTGATTATATGAGTTATATTTATTCAGCATAGAGTCAATTGCCGTGGCTAATGCTTCCTCATCTTCCGGAGGTACCAAAATCCCCATTTCCGGTTTAAGCACCTCGGGTATTCCGCCTACGTTGCTGGCCACTACCGGTTTGCCGCAAGCCAGGGCTTCAATCAGCGGAGCAGGGGCATTT
This sequence comes from Planctomycetota bacterium, assembly GCA_038059695.1. Classification (GTDB taxonomy): domain Bacteria; phylum Planctomycetota; class MHYJ01; order JACQXL01; family JACQXL01; genus JACRIK01. Next base: position 15,247 of record JBBTIZ010000022.1, on the reverse strand, counting down.
TCCCATAAACTTGGAATCACCACGAAATCGCAGTTCTTCATAAATACATCTATTTCGCAGTGCTTTTTTAGCCCGTGGAAAATAATATAACGGGCTAAACCCGATGTTTTTACTAGGTCTTCATATTCTTTTCTTAGCGGGCCGTCCCCGATGATGTCAACGGTAAAATCAGTTCTTTTATCTTTCACTTTGGACAGGGCTTGAATCAGGTAATAAACGCCCTTGATTTTGGTTAAACTTGTGACAAGGAGTATTTTCGTTGTCTGGCTTGGCTTTTTATTATTTGGAATACTGGAAAAACGTGAAGTGTTGACCGTGTTAGGAACAACGCTGAATCTGTTCCTAATCCCGTATGATTCCATCTCTTGCTGAAGCGCTTTGCTGACCGGTAGAACCATATCAACGCGATTTGCTCCGAATTTAGCCAGCCATCCTGACCGCCAGGAAAGTTGCTTAGTCCTGAATCCGCTCCAGTGTTCCGATATAACAACCGGTACGCGGTATAATCTGCCTAATATCATGCCTGGTAGGGCAGTATCAAAGATGTTACAATGGATGATGTCCGGTTTATAGCCCTGCTTTTTCAGGTATTGATAACACTTAAGTGTGTTACAGAGATAACCTAGGTAATTAACTGCGGGCACGTTAACCGAATAAAACGGTCGTAAACGAATAACCCTGATGCCTTCCTCTTGTTTATCGGATATTTGGGGCCCAGTTTTTAGGGAGATGTCCTGATAGGCAACGGTTACCTGATGTGATAACGCTACGGCTGATGCATGTTCCTTTACAGCGTTTCCCGCGATAGGTCTGGTATTACTTGGGTACCAACTGGTTAAGAATAGAACTTGTAATGAGTTTGATTTATGCTTATTCGCTATTGTTTCAGAGAAAGCCATTTCGTATTTATTGATAACAACCTTCCAGTCATAATTTTTTGCCTCGGAAAGGTTATTCGACGAGATACGATTATATAATTCGGTATCCTTTAATAGGGTAATAATCTTATCGGCGATGTCATCAGGGTTACCCGGTTTGGTTAATAACCCGTTAATCCCATCTTTAACAATATCAGGAATACCGCCTACTCTTGATGCAATGATTGGTAATCCGCTTGCCATTGCCTCTAAATTAACCAGCCCGAAATCTTCTTCAACACTCGGCAATACCAGTACGGCTGATTCAAGCATACATTTTCGCGTCTCTTCAGCCACGGTCATTCCGATAAATTTGATATTATTCTTTAATCCCAGTTGGTTACTTAAATCTGTGAGGTTTTTTCTTTCCGGTCCATCGCCGCAGAGATTTAGTTTTATATCAGGGATTGTTTGTTTAACCTTAGTTATAGCGCGAATTAGGTATTCCACGCCTTTTTCATTATTCAACCTTCCGACATAAAGGAGATTTGATATTCTTCTATTACCGACAGGATCAGAATCGGACAGTTCTATTCCGTATGGTATTATCTGGGTATCAGTGCGATTGATAATGCGGCATAATTTAGTTCGGGCATCAGTTGAGAGTGCTGCTATTTTGTCAGACCATCCGAGTGTTAGGCGGCTCAAGGCCCGCGAGCCGTGCATGAGGTCGCGTCCTTGAACCATCGTAACCGAGCGTATTCCCATCAACCTACCGAATAGGGCGGCTGAAAGACCGCCCGGAGATATGCCTAATCCGAAAATAACATCAGGTTTGGTTTTATGTAGAATCTGCCAAACACAGGCCAGTTGCGTAACTAACCTTAATCTGGGGATATTAACGCCTTTGACTCTCCACAGTTGATAACCATCTTGGGTTTCCTTATAATCTAATCCTTTTTTACGCTGGGTGATAATCACATGTACTTGATGGCTGTTTTGGGCAAGATACTTGGCCATCATTGCAATGGCTTTTTCTCCGCCGGCCATCACCTCAGGCATGATACCGTGAAAGATAAGGGCTATTTTCATCTACAGTATAAATTTCAGGTTATGGCGTTGTTTGACCAATGATTCTAGGACAAACAGTTTGCCTTTCCAGAGCGGGAAATAAGGCATTGATAATCTGATGGATTCCTCCATCGGCAAAATAAGATATAGCCAGAAGAACAGTTCTACCGAAGCAATGTCAAGTTCCAATGTATTACAGTATGATATAATTTTCTCGCGGACCAGAGAAGAAAAACTATTCTGTTCAAAGAACGTCCGCTGAAAATTAGCGAGCAATTCGTTATGACCCTTTGCAGGGTAATAATATCCTGCGAGGTGATATAAATCCCTCAATGGCATTCCTTGTGGTTGGGCGTATTCCCAGTCAATTACCCCTGAAACTCTTCCGTCGCGACCAATCATTATATTTCGAGGTGAGAAATCATTGTGAGATAACACGGTAATACCTTTGGGTAACTTATCGCATTTCTTATGGATTTCAGCAAATAATTCTCTGAGTTCTGGAGAGATTTCTATTGATTTAGCGATAAGGTCAATCTGTGTCTTGATATTCTGAATATAAGATTCCCGAGAAATACTGTCCTGTTTTGTCTTGAGATGGAAGGTGAATAACCAATCACAGGTCTGGGCAAACAGGTCAAATTGCTTATGTTTTAAAAGTAGCGTGCCGTTCACGCAGGACTGGAATAATAAAAGATGGTTTTCTATTTCGGTTAGATGCAGGGCTTGAGGGGCTGCATTACTCATTTGGTATTTATTAGAGAGCGTGGTAAGGTTATTGTATTCCTGTCTGATATAATCCTTGCCGCAGGCATCATCAGCGATTCTGACAATTATCAGCGGTGTGGGTTTGTCTGTAAAGACCAAGAAGGTGGCTTTGAGATTACGGGCCAGGCCGCCGCTCATCAGGAGAAACTTGAGATTATCAGTTTTGGGTATTGACGGTACGATTTGTTTCCAGTTCTGTTCTAAATAGTTATTAATAAGTGTTAACATATCATTTATGTGCGATAATGCTGAAATTAGTCATAAAGTATTTTAGTATACCCAGACGAAGTAATATTGATATAGCCCATCTTTTTAGTTTTCTGGATAGTTCGTCCGTGGCCATTTGCTCTAATCTATATTGGAAGATGGGTTTTCCATCTATCGGTATTATATAGTTAAAGTGCAGATAGTGGGGTATCGGGCTATAGACAGTTATATTATCAAATCCATTTCCTGATAATAGCTGTTTATATTTCCTCGGACTATCTGCAGTATTGATATATAAAACGCCATCTGTTTTTAAGAGAGGGGATACCTTAGGTAATCCTGTAATACCACCGATGACCGAGGTGTCGTATATGACTACCAGGTCAAATCCAGCAGATGTTTGAGGTGTTTGGTTGATAAATTCTACGTTGGTAAGCCCGCTTTCCTTGAGGCGTATTTCTACCAGTCGGAGACGCCATTCCTGGTTATCCCAATAGGTTATTTTAGAAGCAGATTTCCCGAGTGCCAGGGCGTTCTTTCCCCAATCAGCGCTACCGATATGTAGGATATTACCTTGCACCGGTTTGGGTAGCAATAATCTCCAGAAGGTTGAGCGCATATCTAGGATGTGTGCCTTTAGTGTCCATTCGGCTATGCCTGTATTGGCGGATAATATAAATGAGAGTGCATCACCCCAAGTGGCCTTTTTCAGGAGTTCCTGTTGCAATGATTCCGGTATTAGCATATTATTAAGCATTGTATGTAAGTGGAGATTTTATATCTTCGGTTCTTAAAAACAGGTCACGGCTAACTATTACTAATCCGGTCAAAAACCAGAATGGTATCATTGTCCGGATGTTGTAGAATGTAGTTACCGCCATCCCGTGGATAATTAGGGCTATCAGCCCGCCCAGATACCCGGCCGATAAAGCCATAACATAACTATATTCTATTCCTTCGCTTGGGGTTGAAGGAGGGGGAGATTTACTGAGGTAAAATACGGTCTTAAATATCCTGAACAACAGCCAGATAAATACACCTAAACCGATAACACCCATATAAAGTAAATCCGTAACATATTGGTTATCCAGCCAGGCAAGTGAGTAGCATCCGGCACCCTTGCCGAGCAGGGGATAAGCCATTATTTCCGGCATCACCTCTTTCCATGTTGCGACCCGGACATCCCATGAGGGCGCATAAGGGCTGGTCGTTTCACCCCTCTGCCATATTCCGCCAATAGTATGAATTCTTTCCGCTATTACGGTCGGGAAAATAATGTCTATCGTAATAACCAGCAGTATCGGAATAGCCAGTAATGCTGGTTTCCTGAAGATAATGCCGAAGGCGATTAAGCCAATAAATGCGCCAACATAAGAAGAGCGGGTCTTGGTAAAAATAATGACCAGAAAAGAGATAACTACTATGATAAGCATAGGAATCCGCTTGCGGAATTCAGTGTAGCGCATAAAGAAACTTATCCCCAAGAAGATAATCATCAGAAAGAATCCACCCAAGATAGGCGGTTGTCCCTTACGCATAAATGGTCCGGTTATTCTGGCTACTCCGCCCACTAAGAAAAAGTATTCTACAATGCTCCATAGAGCCACCACCACGGAAAAGATAATCAGCAGGGTTATGTTACTCTTAACCTCCTTGAATGTTTTGACATTTCCTATAATGAGAAAGAAAACAATAAAGTATTGAATCTTCTTGAGCGTATAAAGGATGCCGGCTCCGAAAGTGGTTGTGCCTTGGGCTATGCCCAATATGGTGGCAGATATCATCACCAGTGTCAGAACCAAAATGGGGATGTTAAGCGGATTATGAATTATGGAAGGCATTCGCCCACGGATAGCCGCTTCCACAAACCAGCCAATCCCAACCAGCATGATGAAGAAATCTTCTGGTCTGACCGAAATCTCCCGCGCCTGAATCCCTCTGGAGACACCGACACTGCCGAATTCTATTTCAGGCAGAAACAGGGCACTTAAGAGGATAATGCCCAGCCCTAAAGCCGGTCTTATGAAAATCAGGAACCCCACCAGAATGCCGGCTACAATAATTAAGAGCGTTCCCATCGCCATTTTATTCTACTCTCACTCATTGATTTATCAACATATATAATCATAATAGTTTATTCTTGACCCGGTTTGTAATATAATTAAAATACCCATTAGATAGAATTGAATAGAGAGGAGAGATTATGGACAAGAAATACATCGTCCCGCCTCAAGTCAAAGGATTCAAAGACAAGGTCAATGGCTATGGCGCTAGGTATGACGGCATAGTTTTTCTGGCCGGCAAGCGCACACCCTTCGGCAGGTTTATGGGCTCATTTGCCAATGTCGGAGCAGTAGAATTAGGCGTGATTGCTTCCCGGGCGGCTATTGCCCAGGCCGGCATCAAGCCGGACCAGATTGAATCAGTTGTTTTTGCCAATGTGGCGGCTTCCAGCGGCGATGCGTTCTTCTTTCCGCGCCATATTGGATTATATAGCGGCGCGCCGATTAGCGCGCCCTGCCATTCGGTTCAGCGCATCTGCTCCAGCAGTTTTGAGGCCATAGTCCAATCGGCTGAACAAATCTATTTCGGCAAAGCGGATTTCGTCCTGGCCGGTGGAGCGGAGAATTTGACCCAGGTGCCGGTGGCCTCTTTCGGCGGGCGGATGGGGTTTCCTTTGGGTAAGCCTAATTTCGTTGATTATCTCTGGGAGGCGTTTATGGATACCTCCTGCGATTGCCCGATGGGCCTGACAGCCGAGAACCTAGCCAAGAAATACAAGATTACCAAGCAGGAATCAGATGAATTCGCCATCCTCTCACAACAGAGGTCCGGCATTGCTATAAAGAACGGTTATCTCAATGATGAAATCACTCCGGTAACCAATTGCAAATTAGAGGCGCATAATCTCAAACCGCGCACGGTTAAATTACCCAGAGGCGTGGAATCAATCAGCGCTGATGAGCATCCCAAGCCCGAGACAACACTGGATAAAATCAGCAAACTCCCTCCGGTTTATAATAAGGATGGGGTGCAAACCGCGGCGAATTCCTGCGGTATCGTGGATGGCGCGGCCGCAGTAGTTCTGGCTTCAGCCCAGAAGGCCGCCCAGATGAATCTCAAGCCATTGGGACGGTTGGTAGCATCGGCTGCCTCAGGCGTTGAGCCGCATATTATGGGCATCGGTCCGGTGCCGTCCTGCAAAATGGCGCTGGATGCGGCCGGACTTAAACTCAGTGATATTGACTTAGTAGAGATTAACGAGGCGTTTGCCGCGCAGTATATCGCCGTAGAAAAAGAATTAGGACTGGACCGTAATAAAACTAATATTGATGGTGGGGCGATTGCCTACGGGCATCCCTATGGCGCAACCGGCGCCCGGCTGACCATGACGCTTTTATATAAACTCAGGCGGTTGGGCAAGCGATACGGAATGGCATCGGCCTGTATCGGCGGAGGTCAGGGAATGGCGGTTATTGTAGAAGCGTTCCCGGAATAAATATACACTGAAGGGGGTTGTTTAATGAGCCAATTTACCAAGATCGGCGTGGTCGGCGCCGGCACAATGGGTTCAGGCATCGTCCAGAAGATTGCCCAGGAAAATATCCAGGTGGTAATGGTTGATGTCAAACAGGAATTCGTGGATAAGGGATTGAGTAATATCAAGGCACTCCTTGATGAAGGCGCGCAAAAGAAGATATTCTCTCCGGAAAAGGTTCAACAGATACTCAATAATATTAAAGGCACTACTGATATTAACGAACTTAAAGACGCTGATTTGGTTATTGAGGCGGTCTTTGAGGATAAGAACGTCAAGACGGATTTATTCAAGAACCTTGACAGAATTTGCCTGCCCTCGACTATTCTGGCCACTAATACTTCATCGTTCAGGGTATCTGAACTGGCTCAGGTGACTTCAAGGCCGGACCGGTTTGTGGGCCTGCATTATTTCTATCATCCGGCAAAGAACCGTCTGCTGGAGATTATTCCGGGCGTCAAGACCGGGGCCGCCACCATAGAGCGGGCCGAGGATTTTGCCAATCGTACCAGCAAGACGGCTATTGTAGTCAAGGATGCGCCGGGCTTTGCGGTAAACAGGTTCTTCGTTCCCTGGCTGAACGAGGCAGTGCGGATACTTGATGAAGGCATTGCTAATGTGGTTACGATTGACGAAGCGGCTAAACGGACATTCAAGATTGGGATGGGTCCGTTCCTGCTGATGAATGTTACGGGAATTCCCATTGCCTATCATTCTACCGAGACGCTGGGCAAGGAATTAGGCGCCTTCTATGCCACGGCCAAAGGGCTGAAGGTCCAGTTTGATAAAAATGCCAAGTGGGATATGAGCGGTTCTGTTGACGAGTCCAAGATTGAGTCAATCGGCAATAGGTTGCTGTCTGTGGTATGGCTGGTGGCCACGCAACTGGTTGATGAAGGCATTGCTAGTATTGAGGACATTGATAGGGGCGCCAAGATTGGGTTGAGATGGGTGCGCGGGCCATTTGAGATGATGAACAAAACCGGGATGTATAAGGCGCAGGAGATGGTACAGGAAATATGCGCCAAATATAAACTCACCGCGCCAAAAGTTATGACTGCTCAAGATGCTAAACCCTGGACATTTAAGTTAGTTGATTTGTTGGTCCAAGATAATATCGCCACCATTATCATCAATCGACCTGAGGCATTAAACGCCCTTAACGAAGAAGTAGTCAGGCAACTGGTCGATGCATTTAGTAGGGCAGAGCAGGATACTAATGTCAAGGCCATCGTATTTGAAGGCAAGGGCAAGGCCTTTGTGGCCGGGGCTGATATCGGATTCTTCGTCAAGAAGATTGAGCAGAACAAGATAAATGATATAGTGGAATTCACCCGCCAGGGACAGGAATTATTATTAAGGATTGATAAAAGCCCAAAGATAGTTATTGCCAAGATAGACGGCTTAACTTTGGGCGGCGGGGCTGAACTGGCGCTGGCCTGCGACATTATCCTGATGACCGAAAGAGCCAGCATCGGATTTCCCGAAACCGGCATCGGGATTTATCCCGGGTTGGGCGGAACCCAGCGCCTGCCGCGGCTGATTGGTAAGCATCTGGCTAAATATCTGATATTTACAGGCGACATTATTAATGCTAAACTGGCCAGTGAAATGGGGCTGGCGGAGTTAGTTTTTATCTCTAATCTGAATAACCAGATAAAAGAGATAGCCAAAGGCCCTGACCCCAAGGCGCGGATGTTAAAGACAATAATGTCATCCGCCCAGACCGAAAAGATAAGAGCATTATTTGGCGATGATAAGATTGATTTATTGATGACCGGTAAACTTGCAAATAGCTCTGATGTCCTTGAAGCGCAGATAAGCAAGAAGGTTTCGTATAAGGCGCCGATTGCCCTACGGTTGGCTAACAAGGTTATTGAAGACGGACTGAAAGGCAGTTTGGAAAATGGCATCCAGATGGAACTGGCATATCTCACCGAGATATTCTCAACCAAGGATGCTTATGAAGGGTTGACTTCAATATTACAGAAAAGAAGACCGGTATATAAGGGGATGTAATAAAGACACCCTATAAGAGCGTTTGATAAATCAAACCGCTACAATGATATCAGTAGCGGTGCGATTCATCGCACATACGAGGAGTAATGTATGCCATACAACAACATTTTATATGAGGAAAAGGACAGAATCGGGATAATTACCCTTAACCGTCCGACCAAACTCAATGCCCTTAATGATGAGACGATTAACGAACTGTTTGACATCCTGGGTAAAATCAAGCCGGATGAGAATATCTGGTGCGTGATTATTACCGGCAGCGGCAAGGCATTTGTAGCCGGGGCAGATGTGGGCGAACTGGCAGAACTGACCTCGCATACGGCCGAAGAAAAGATGCTCAAGGGCCAGGATTTATTCAACCGGATAGAGAACTTGGGTAAGCCGGTCATTGCGGCCATAAACGGGTTCGCCTTAGGCGGCGGCTGCGAGATGGCGATTGCCTGTACCATTAGGATTGCTTCAGAAGACGCTAAAATCGGCCAGCCCGAGGTTAATCTGGGCATAATGCCGGGTTACGGCGGCACCCAGCGGTTGGCCCGGCTTATCGGCCGGGGTAAAGCAATGGAGATTCTGCTAACCGGCGAAGCGATTAATGCTCAGGAGGCCTACCGAATTGGACTGGTTAATGCGATTTATCCTAAGGACCAGATTATGAATGCGGCGATGGAACTTGCCAAAAAGATTACCTCCAAGAGTCCTTTATCAACCAAGGCAATTATCGAGGTGGTCAATAACGGATTGGAAACGCCTTTCGGAGAAGCGCTAAAATTGGAAGCCAAACTTTTCCGGATACTTATTACTACCGAAGACGCCCAGGAGGGCTTGAGGGCGTTCCTGGAAAAAAGACCGCCTAAATTTAAAGGAAAATAGATATGACAAAAGCCATTATCATCGTCGCAATTCTCCTGGTTATTTTTATTATTCCTTTTATCGTATTGAGCAACTGGGGATTGGGAACTATAGAGAAGTCCGCAATAAAAAACGGGTCTCCGGATTGGGCCTGGCGGGTGGCTAATATTTATTCCTGGTCTTTTAGGGAAGACAAGGCCATAGAGGCATATACCAACTTTATGGATAAGTATGCTTCTGACCCGCGGTATCCTGAGGCAAAATACCGGCGGGCGGTTTGCCTGTCAAAGGTTGGGCCTAAGGAAAAGGCAATTGCTGAATTTAAGGAATTTGCCGACTGGTATCCGGAACACCCCGATGCGGCTGAAGCCAGGAAAAGGGCCACCCTGATAAAATATACACGTTAAACACGTCTATGAATAACCCGACTGATGATGAGAATGCGCCAGCCCCAAAACAACCCGCTCGTAATGTTCAAGATAGTGTAACTGAGACGAAGAAGAAAAGTTTACGATATTCTATCATTGAGGGTTGCGCCGCTTCGCTAATGACCGGATTTGGTGATGGATACATTTTGCCTTTTGCGGTATTTCTCCGGGCAAGTGATCTTTTTATAGGATTCCTGGCGGCCATACCACCAGCCGTTGGAACTGTGGCGCAACTGATTTCCGTGGATATTTTGGACCAGCATCGTAAACGGAAGTCGCTCATTATCCCCGGCGTTGTTATCCAGATGATAATGTGGTTGCCCATCTTCCTGTTGCCGCTTATCTTCCGAGATATTGGGCCTGTGTTGCTTATTATCGGTATGGCCATCTACACGGCGGCCGGGCAGTTTACCGTGCCGGCCTGGAACAGTTTAATGGGCGACCTGACCGAGCCGGATAAACGCGGTAAGTATTTTGCCCAACGTAACCGTCTGGCGTCAATATTTTCATTTGGCTCATCTCTGCTGGCCGGTCTGGTTATTCTTCATTATCTCCAGCCGGTAAATGAATGGCTCGGCTATGGCATTATTTTTGGCTTGGCCTTTATCAGCCGGGGGGTCTCGGCATATTACCTGAATAAAATGTCCGAACCGGAATATGTGGTAAAAAAGGAGGATTATTTTAGTTTGTGGGATTTCCTGAGACGCTCGCCTAAATCTAATTTTGCCAGGTTTGTTTTCTATATTGCCTTGATTAGTATGGCCGTGGCTATCTCCGGTCCGTTCTTTACGGTCTATATGTTCCGTGACCTGAAGTTTTCATACGCCGAGTTCACCATTATTAACGCCATAAATGTCATTGCGCAATTCCTGGTCATGCGCTACTGGGGCCGGCTCTGCGACCGCTATGGCAACCGGAGAATACTCTGTTTCACCGGATGGTTAATATCCTTCATTCCGATACTCTGGCTATTATCGCCTGATTTTTATGCCGTAGTAATATACCAGATTTGCGCCGGTGTAGTTTGGAGCGGGTTTAATCTGGCGGTCGGCAACTTCATATTCGATGCGGTCTCGCCGGCCAAACGGGCCAGATGCGTGGCTTATTTCTCGCTCCTGACCAATACCGGCGTATCCCTCGGGTCCATTCTGGGCGGATGGCTGACGCTTTATATGCCCGACTCTCTTTTCATCTTTGGCTGGCATATTACTCTGGTATCGTCTCTTCAGGTTTTGTTTCTTATCTCCGGCTTATTACGGCTGCTTATTTCTGCACTATTTCTGACTCATATCAAAGAGGTGCGCCAGGTGGAGCATATCACTACCTGGGAACTGATATTCAATTTCAGTATGATAAAGCCGGTGCTCGGGCCTATCTTTGATATATTTACCGGCGGCAAGGAAGATAAAGAATCATAACTGTTCTTGCAGTATAATATAAAATTTAGCCACAAAGACACCAAGACACAAAGAGAGATGAGAATAAATTTATCCTTAGTGCCTTTGTGTCTTCGTGGCAGAAGTTACTAATTTTTCTTGATTTGAGTAGTTTAATATAGTATTATTACACAAAAAGGAGGGGTGAATTATGAGAAATAAGGGCTTCACTTTAGTGGAATTATTGATAGTCATCAGCATCATTGCGGTTCTGACCACGATGGTTACCATGAGTTTATTGACGGCTAAAGGCAAGGCCAAGATACAGATTACCCGGGCCCTGATTGCCAAGATTCAATCAGGGCTGGAGGGTTATTATGCGGCTTACGGCGATTATCCGCCCACCACCCTGTCCGATATGTACTCGGGTGGCTTTGCCGGTAATAACGGCATTGAATCAGTGGTCTATTGCCTCTCAAACCAGGACAAAGGCGGGCCTTTCTTGTTGGGCGTTATGGAGAGCGATTACAGCAATCTGGATAGCGACCAGTTTGGTAATGTTCCGCTCCGGGAGATTTCTGACGGCTGGAAGGCGCCCATCGTTTATTTCCATTCCCGGGACTATGACAATCCTTCCAAGGGCAATAGTTACTCATTCCGGAAAACCGGCGTGGCTATTATGCCGCAGTTTAATCCGGCCCTGCCCGGAACATATTATAACCAAATCACCTTCCAACTCTGGTCCGCCGGGCCTGATGAAAAGAATAATAACGGATTGGGTGACGATGTTAATAACTGGGAATAGTAATTATTTAGCCGAGTGAAGTAACGTATTTATTTCCCCCTTTGGAAAAGGGGGACCGTGTCCAGCCCCCACTGGGGGCTGAACCAGCCCCCCGAGAATATCGGGGGGCTGGGTGCGATTAAGGGGGATTTAAATCTCCCCTAACCCCTCTTTTTCAAAGAGGGGAATAAGTTGCTGGGGTGGCGTAGCCGGGGTGTGTTATTGTATTATGAAACAATCTAAGGCCTTCACCATCGTTGAACTATTAGTCGTCCTGTCAATCGTTGCCCTGATTATGGGCGTGGGCCTGGCCACTATGTCGCATTCAGGCCGGCAATTCGGTTTCCAGGCCGTGCGCGGCGAACTGGTCTCAATCATCCGCTATACCCGCAGTAATGCCACAACCGAAAAAGGCGTCTCGGTGGTGGTTATTGACCCGCTCAAGAAAGAAATCTATTCCCGGGCCCGTCGGACGGTCGGGCTCTGGCACTTTGAAGACATTGATGGCAGCAACAATTCTATTGGCGCATTTAATAATAACGCCCAACTCCAGGGCGATGCCGCGGTGGCGCCATACGGCCGGTTCGGCAACGGACTGATGATTACCTCCACCGGCTCTGCCGATTGCGGCACGATTCCCATCCTGAGCCGGGATGCTGGGATTTCTGTGGAATGCTGGATATCGCCCACGGACAACTGGCCGTTAAGCCAAAGAACAATAGTTGACCTGACCGAGGGCAGTATTATGTTAGAGGCCAATGACAGCGTCAAGGCATCGTATGGCTCGCTGGCATTCAATACCGCGGTATCTATTATCCCTTATGAACGTTGGACTCATCTGATGATGGTCTATGAGCCGGACTATACCAGCTATGGCGACTCCGGCACCTTGTCCTTATACATCAATAACGCGCTGGTAGGGCAGTCATCCGGTAATCCGGGTGTTTCAATAGGCAAAAAGAACTTTAGCGTCAGCAGTTCCGGCGCATCATTCAAGGGCATGATTGACGAGGTCAAGGTGGTGTTGCTGGTCGAAACCGAAAAACTCAAACTGGAATCAGACATCTTAGTTACCGGCGCATTTACCACGCCATTTGCCATCAGGTTTAACAAGGATGGCCGGCTTATCCAGTCCGTGCCCATAACGCTCTTTACCTCGGCATCAACCCGTGATTCATTCATATTGGAAGTAACCTCAGACGGCGCGGTGAAGATAAGGTAAAGTTTAATAGGGCGGTGGGTGTCACCGGAATAAGAAAATAAGATAATTGGAGATTATGAAATTAAAGACGGCTAAAAAACAGATAACATACAAACTCAAGCGCCACAAACCCAGAATGGTCAGGGAAGTTACATCTGCTACCATAACCGCATATCAGACAGAAATAAACAACAATCTTAAGGATACCAAAAAGGATTATGGCATAGTTTTTACTCCAGAGCGCATCGTGGATTTAATGGTTAATCTAATTGACCATTCACTTTTTGGCAATAAGAAAAATATTAACATCCTTGAGCCGGCTTGCGGCTTGGCGCAATTCTTAATCGGGATAAAACGAAATCTGCCTGACTTGTTTAACTCCGCAAACCTTTGTGGCGTAGAAATCAATGACGAGATTGTCAAATATCTAACGACTTTGGAGGTTGGAAATAATATCAAGTTAATTAAGACCGACTATCTTATCTGGCATCAGGATATGTTCTTTGACTTGATAATCGGTAATCCGCCGTATGGTATTCCTTCTCTTTCTGAGCACTACGCAATAAAAGTTGATGCGGCTACTAAAGAGCAATATAGAAATGCTTTTGAAACTTGGTATGGCAAATACAATGTTTATGGTGCCTTTATTGAAAAATCTATCAAGATGCTTAAACCTAATGGCCAATTGATATTCATTATTCCGCCCACCTTTATGATACTGGATGATTTTAAGAAACTCAGGACATTCTTATCCAAACACGGTATGACAAAGATAATCTATTTAGGCCCCGATGTATTTAAGCCGGATGCGGATGTTACATCTGTAATACTGGAATTCCACAAATCTGATGCACACGCTGGAAACCTCAAATTGTTAGAATACAACGCAGGCAAAATCATTGCCGTAAAGGTAGCCCAGAATTGGCAGGGTGAAGTAGTCAAGTTTGAAACCGAGTATACCAAGCAATTGGAAGGCGTTTGTTCACACTTGTTGAGCGATATTTATGATATAAGCGTTTCACCGCGTACCACTGAGATTAAGCATAATCCAAATATTACCACCATTGCATCATCAAACGGGCATAATTATTTACCCATTCTGAATGGCAGAAACCTTAAATGTCATAGAATAATTTATGACAATCTCACCGGTTACTGGATTAAGAAATCAGACGCCAAGAAATTACGCGGCTATTTTGAAACGCCTCATATTGTAATTGGTTTGGGGTTCAGGGAAGATGGCCGGGTCGCCGCGGCATGTGACCAGAAATGCTATCCTTGGATGGGCGATGTCTATCACCTCTTAAAAAAGGATAACTTGTTTGGTGGTGGTTTTGACCTGACCGAAGAAGAAATACTGGGCTATCTTAATTCAGATTATCTCAAAAGATATGTCAAGGAAACCTATCGGGAAATCACCTATCACCTGAGTATCACCCAAATAAAGAATTTTCCTTTGCCTTCCAAAAAGGAATGGCAGGAGATAAAAAGAAAGGATTTTGGCAAATGGTTGTTGGAAAGTTGAATAAATTAAACTGGAAAAGATTCAGGGAATTAGTTGAGAAATTAATTGAATTTAAGTCTAAAATATCAAGGACGCCGATTCGGGCAGAAAGTTGGGAAGAAGTTATCTACGCCGTGCTTATTTATATGGAGTATAAAGTGACCTGGGACCCCACCTCTCATGCAAAAGGAGTTGACTTGGAAGTCAAAATGAATGGAGAAAACCTAATGATATCTGCCAAAGGCGGTAAAATAACTAACAACCGGGAACTTACACTTTCCTCTTATCGTCTTACCCGTTTTGGAACACTGCCTAAAATGTTGGAATTCCTGAGCAAAAATGCTGAAGAACTGGATGTTTATCTCATTTGTGCCAGAGAAGAGCAACAGGAAAATTTGAAATACCATATTTTCAAAATTTTACCGGAAGCGCTTGTACCAAAACAAGCACTGGGCCCGCAGAATTGGACGGAAAACAGACAGGCATGGTCATTAAAAACTAAAGTTGGATTTGAAGCCAGCATTGTAAAGAAGATGTCCAATCAGTTGTGGTATACCATACCGTTGGATTTTCCTGGGCTTGAAAAATTAACAGAGAAACTGTCAAATGTTGTGGATGAATTTTTGTGTATCCTAACATACATAA
>JBBTIZ010000021.1:0-2579 GCA_038059695.1 Planctomycetota bacterium | reverse complement strand
TGAGTTTGTAGGGTTTAGGGATAAAATTCAATCCGCGCTGGTGTATCTGTTCGCTGTAGGCGCCCTTGCTGGCATAGCCGCTGCTTAACAGGACGCAGATGCCCGGCTTATGTTGAATCAGTTCGTCGCACAGGTCAACCCCGTTAGTGTCGGTCAGGACGACATCACTGATGATGAGCCGGAAGTCGCCCTTTTCCCGGGCAAAGATAGCCCGGGCCTGGTCCCCGCTGGCCGCGGTGAAGACCTGGTAATTCATCTTGGCCAGGGCATTGGTGACCAGATTGCGGATGCCGTCGTCGTCTTCTATGACCAGGACCCGTTCGCCTTTGCCCCGGAGTTGCTCAGGCGGGATGATTCTGGTATCTGATTTCCCTACGGGACTCCCTGCGGTCGTGGCAGGCAGATAGATTTTAAAGACCGCACCCTGGCCCAACTCGGAATAGACGTTTATCCAGCCGTTATGTTTCTTGACGATGCCGTAAACGACCGAGAGCCCTAAGCCCGTGCCCTTGCCCTGGGGCTTGGTGGTGTAGAACGGCTCGAATATGTGTTCCATTACTTCTTTGGTCATTCCGGAGCCGGTGTCCGCCACGGTGAGCATAACGAAGTTGCCGCAATGCGATTCAATATTGAGTTCACAGTATTTCTCATCTATGGCCACGTTCTCGGTTTTAATTGTAATCGTGCCGCCCTTGGGCATCCCTACGGGACTCCCTTCGGTCGTGGCGCTGGTATGAATCGCATCGCGGGCATTGACGCACAGGTTCATCAGAACCTGTTCAATGTTGCCGGCGTCGGCCTTGATGGTCGCGATGTCCGGCGCCAGTTTGGTTTCAATCTTAATATCCTCGCCGATTAAGCGGGTGAGCATCTTGAGCATATTGGTGATGTTCTCGTTGAGGTTGAGGGGCTGGAGTTCGGCGCTGTGGCTCCGGCTGAAGATGAGGAGTTGCCGGGTGAGGATGCCGGCCCGGTCGGTTGAAGTAACAATGTGTTTGAGGTAATCGTAGATGGGCGATGTTTTATCGGTATCCATCAAAGAGAGTTCGGCAAAGCCCTTGATGGCGCCGAGCATATTGTTGAAGTCGTGGGCAATGCCGCCGGCTAAGGTCCCGACGCTTTCTAATTTCTGGGCCTGGACCAGTTGGGCCTCTAATTTCTTGTGTTCAGTGATGTCACGAACCATTCCGACGATAGTAGCGCCTTCCAATTTAGCGCTCACGATAACATTCTTGGTCTGACCGGTTCTGGTGACGAACTGGCTCTCAAAATTATTGACGAAGCCGTCCTGTTTAAGAGATTTGATAAGCCTTTGCCGTTCGGAGGGCTCTTTATACTGTGCGATGGCGCCTATTTTTATGAATTCCTCAAGTGAATCATACCCAAACATCCGGATTAATGCGTTGTTGGCATAGAGTATTTCGCCCTGGAGGGTGGTCTGGTAAACGCCGACCAGCGCGTGTTCCACCAGGTTGTGGTATTTTTTCTCGGATTGCTCCAGGGCCTGATTGGTCTGGGCCTGTTTTTTCCGGGCCCGCAGATTGGCGATGCCGTAACCCAGGTCCAGAGCCAGTTCGGTAAACAGTTTTAATTCCTCGTTGTTAAAGGCATCGGGTTCGGCAGAATAGATGTTAAATGAGCCGAAGAGTTGTAATCCTTCAAACAGCGGCAGGGCAATTATTGATTTATAAGCGCCTTTGTCAACATCAAGACAGCAGTGTGAAAACGGCTGGTCAGTCCGGCCGATATTTAGAATGGATATTTTGCCGTTTTGTAAAGTGGCTCGTATCGGGCAACTGATTCCTTGAGTGTCAGATAAAGTAATACGGGCATTTTCCATAACCCCTTTTTTAAAACCGGCAGAGGCGACCGATAATGCCGATTGTTTATCTTCATTGAGAAATCCGACCCAGGCCAGCCGGTAGCCGCCCAGTTCCACGGCAATCCGGCAGATGTCGTTGAGGAATGTCTGCTCATCGGCGGCCCGGACCAGGGTCTGGTTGCATTCGCTGATTAAACTGAGGGCCCGGTTAGAACGTCTGATATTTTCCAGCAGGTAAAAATACTTGGTGGACAAATACATTCCGATAACGATATACCCAAAGAGCCGGGAAGTATGCCAGCCCCACCAGTTCCAGTCCCAGGCCCTAGAAAAAGGGTGCCCGAGTGACGCTACGGCCAGCGCCACAAAGAAGATTATAAATAGGATATCAGCCGTATCACCCCGCTTTGAGCGGCGCTGGATAAAAAACCTGAGCGCGGCCAGCAGATACAGAACCGCGGCAATAAAGTTGACTACTAATGTGGTCGCCGTGAAATTACCCGACTGAACCATAGAGGGAACGGCGGCCGGCCAGATTAAAAACACCGCGCCAAAGAGCAAAGCCAGGATGGCCGTGCCAAAAGATAGAAACCTGGAACCGGTCCGGCGAGTCATCCGGTCGGGTAACCAGCAGAGTGCAAAGAAGAATGACGACCCGAGGGCGGCGCTACTGCGCATCCAGACGACAATATCATTGATATCATTACTAACAACAGAATGAAAACCATCCAGGATAGATAACACAATCAAGCCGCAG
>JBBTIZ010000020.1:0-12648 GCA_038059695.1 Planctomycetota bacterium | reverse complement strand
CTAAGTTCTTAGTCGGGTAAAATGAATAACAACCCATCAGCCCGAGTGTGCCGGTCTTACGGAGCCGCGGCCCCGCCGAAGCGGGATAAACTCCGTCCCGCCTGCCCCGACGAATGTCGGGGATTATTTCGGGGCGGACGGAATATTCAGAGCCCAGCGACTGGGCCGCATCCTCGATGACCGGTATTTTGTATTCTTTACCGATGGTCATAATCTCTGACATATCGCAGGACTGGCCGTAGAGATGGACTGGCATAATGGCCTTCACCCCGCACATAACCTGCGACTTGGGTTTTCCAGAGTTGAGGTTATGTGCGGGGTTGACCCTTTTGGAATTGGAGGCGAGATACGAGCGAATCCCTGCCGGGCTGATGTTATAGGTGGCCGGGTCAATATCCACGAAGACCGGCTTGGCGCCCAGCCGGGCAATGGCTCCGCCCGTGGCAAAGAAGGTAAAGGGCGTGGTGATAACCTCATCACCCGGACCAATCTTGAGCGCCATCAGGGCAATCAGCAGGGCGTCAGAGCCCGATGCAACCGCAATGGCGTATTTGGTCTTGAGATAGCCGGCCAATTCGGCCTCTAATTTCTCTACGGTCGGACCTAAGACGAAATGTTGGGAATTTATGACCTCGGCTAATGCGGAATCGGCCTCTTTCTTTATGGTCTGGTATTGCGACTTCAGGTCTAACGGAGGCACTTGCATATAAATCTTTCTATATAAGCGGATTAATTGTATAATATTACCGTAATAGAGCAAGAAAAATTAAGATATTTGTAGCATTGAGATAATATATAAATTTTTGCCAAAATATTTGACTTTAGAATGCAAATAGTTTATAAGCGATAATTCGCTCCGCTCCAGTGGGTGCTCGCGGTCTCTGCGGAGTTCGCTCCGCAGCGTTCGGACGATTGCTCGCGGTCCCACAGTAGCGGGTTATCCTGTGCGCCCCGCCCGTACGGGTCGGGGTGCTCGGAGTCACGTTACGCTTAGAGCGTGTATTTTTATTCCGCCCCTACGGGCGGTGGGTAGCCACCGAGTGGATTCGCTATACGCGGTCCCTTCGGGGTCAGGGGATTATCGTATAGTAATGGTGGTCCCGAATGATTTCGGGGCCATCTAAGAGCCAGTAACTTGTCCTTGTAGGATTCTAACCGGCTCTAAGAAAAGGGTAATATATTATGTCACGTTTAGGGAGAAAACCGGTTCCGATTCCGGACGGCGTCAAGGTGGCTGTAAATGGCAACGCGGTCAAAGCCGAAGGGCCTAAAGGGTCTCTGGAGTATAAACTGCCGGCTAATGTTAAGGTCAAGATTGACGAGGCCAAGAAACTGTTGTCCGTGGAAACCACCTACGTTATACCTCAGGATAATATCAACCATGGCACCATCCGGAGCCATATTAATAATATGCTCATCGGCGTGCATCAGGGTTATGAGGAGAAGATGGAAATCATCGGCACCGGTTATAAGGCAGTGATGGACGGCAAGAATCTGGCTATCAGTTTGGGGTTTTCCCATCCGGTTAAGGTGGATGTGCCGGCCGGTATCGCCGTAACCATCCCTAATCCCAACCTGCTGGTCATCCAGGGCATCAATAAACAGATAACCGGCGCTTTTGCCGCTAAAATCAAGGCAATTAAGCCGTCGGAACCGTATAACCTCAAGGGTATTAAATATGTGGATGAGGTTATAAAGCGCAAGACCGGCAAGACCTTTGTGTCCGGAACAGCTTAAAAAGATGATAGATGAAAGATAAGAGATGAAAGATAAGAGATGAAAGATAAGGGATAAAAGATAAATTATGAATATTATAGAGCAGAAGTTAGTCAGACGGCAGAGGAGACACTGGCGCGTCAGGAAAAATGTCTTGGGGACAGCGGAACAGCCGCGTTTGAGCGTCTGTCGGAGTTTAAAGCATATCCGGGCCCAGATAATAGACGACCTTAAAGGGCTGACTGTGTGCGCGGTTTCCACTCAGTCGCCTGAGATAAAGAAGAGTATCAAGAGCGGCGGCAATATTGCCTCCGCCAAAGAAGTAGGCAAGAAATTGGCCGAACTGGCCCTGGGCAAGGGCATCAAAAAGGTGGTCTTTGACCGGGGATGTTTTCCTTTTCACGGGCGCATTAAGGCCCTGGCTGAATCCGCCAGACAGGCCGGATTGAAATTTTAAGTTAAATGGATGCCTGCCTACGTTGATAGAGGCTTCCCGCTTGGGCGGGACTGCGCTGTCGCTTCGTCGGCGGGTCTAACCCAGTGGGTAAGAAAGGAAATAATTTTGGAAAATACTAATACCAGACAACGGGGACAGGGACAGGGAAGAGACAAGCCACAAGACGGCAAGGAAGAGATTGTCATTAAAATCAAACGTGTTTCCAAGACGGTCAAGGGCGGTAAGCGGTTCAGTTTTACGGCCCTGGTGGCCGTAGGCGACCGGAAAGGTAATGTGGGATTTGGCAAGGGTAATGCCAACGAGGTGCCTTTTGCCGTGGAAAAAGCCGTGAAAGACGCCAAGAAGAACATGGTGAAAGTGCAGATGAAAGATACCACCTTACCACATCGGGTCTGGGGCAAATACGGCGCCACCGAAGTGATTATCAGGCCGGCCTGCCGGGGTACCGGTATTATTGCCGGCGCATCGGTTCGGGCTATCCTGGAACTGGCCGGCGTCAAGGATATTCTGGCCAAGGTAATGGGCAGCACCAATCCGACCAATGTGGTCAAAGCCACGGTTAATGCGCTGATGTCTATTAGAACATACCAGGAAAGGAAATTATTATTGAAGAACGTCCCGGCCGGGCGGGAGCATAGTGAGAACTAAAATATGAATCTTACCCAATTAAGTCAATCAGTCAGGCGATATCACAAAAGCGCCAAGAGACGCGGATGCGGCGACAGTTGCGGCCACGGCGGGACTTCCTGCCGGGGCGGCAAGGGCCAGTCAGCCCGGAGCGGCTATAAGAGGAAAGGTTATTTTGAAGGCGGACAGATGACCCTTATCAGGAAGACGCCCAAAAGGGGTTTCCATAATACCAGATTCCAGGAAACCATAGCCGTTATTAATCCCCGTGATTTAAATAGATTTGAAAAGGGCGCTACGGTCAATCGGGCGGCGCTGGTAGAAAAAGGAATATTAAAAGGCGCCTTTGATAAGATAAAGGTCCTGGCCCAGGGCGTCTTGCAGGCAGAAGGGCTGATTGTGGAAGCCCATTATTTCAGCCAGGTGGCTATTAAGAAAATACAGGAAAAAGGCGGCAAGATAGTAGAATGCAAAGAATAAAAGAAGTCATTACAAATATCTTTATGGTGCCGGAATTGCGGCGGCGCATCCTCTTTACCTTTGGATTGCTGATTGTCTTCCGGCTGGGATTCTTTATTACCCTGCCGGGTATTGACAAGACCGTTTTAGCCCAGTGGATGAAGCAGATGTCCCAGGACGCCGGCCGGCTTTACGGATTTGTCAGTTTATTCTCGGGCGGTTCGGTTTCCCAACTCTCCATCTTTTCTTTAGGCATCATGCCTTATATTACGGCTTCGATTATATTCTCGCTTCTGGTCAAGGTGATTCCGCAATTGGAGGCGCTCAGCAAGGAAGGTCCATCGGGCCATCGCAAGATAAGCCAGTATACCCGGCTGGTGACTCTGCCGATTTGTATTTTCTGGGCGTTTTGGACGGTTATATATTTGCAATCAGGCCAGGGGCAGATGGGTGGTCAGGCGCTGGTGATGAATCCGGGCTTTTGGTCATTCGGGCTGACGGCTATGTTGGCGCTGACCGCCGGAGCGCTTTTCGTGATGTGGCTGGGCGAGCAGATTACGGAATTCGGCATCGGTAACGGGGCGTCCCTTATCATTATGACCGGTATTATTTCCCGTATGCCTTATGCTGTGGGCGAGATGTATAGTGATGTGTCGAGCGGTGAAATCACTCCGGATAAGCCCATCCTGATTATTCTGATATACGTGGCAATTATTATTGCCGTGGTGTATATGACCCAGGCGCAGCGCCGGATTCCGGTCCAGTATTCCAAGCATATCCGGGGCCGGCAGATGTTCGGCGGGCAGAGGCATTTCCTGCCGCTGCGCATAAACCAGGCCGGCGTGATGCCGGTTATCTTTGCCTCTACCCTGATGGCATTCCCGGATATGATGGGCCGGGTATTTAAATCCGATTTCCTGATACAGCTGTTCAGCCGGGGCGAGGCCGGATTCGTATATAGTTTGCTGTATGTGGGACTCATATTTTTCTTTACTTATTTCTGGACCGCGTTATATTTTAGGCCGGTGGAGATGGCGGAGAATTTGAAGGAGTGGGGCAGTTTTGTTCCGGGTATCAGGCCCGGTTACGACACGGCTATATACCTGGAGCGGATAATGAACCGGATTGCCATAGTGGGTGGGACATTTCTGGTTCTGATAGCCCTATTGCCCAATATGGCTTCCTATGCCCTGGGCGTTGACCAGTATGTCACCGCCTTTCTGGGCGGCACCGGCATCCTGATTGTCGTGGGTGTCGGGCTGGATTTAATGCAGAAGATAGAATCGCAATTATTGGTGAGAGAATACGATGGCTTCCTGAAAAAAGGAAGGATAAGAGGGAGAAGGTAAAATGATTATAGTTTTCTTAGGAGCCCCGGGTTCGGGCAAAGGAACCCAGGCATCGGTGTTGGCCCGGCATCTTAAGATACCTTTTATTTCCACCGGCGATATGCTTCGTAAGGAAGTGGGCAATTCATCTGTTCTCGGACTTAAAGCCAAGTCATTTATGGACCAGGGCGGATTGGTGCCTGACAGCGATGTGATTAGCATGATAAAAGAACGGGTGACCCAGAAGGATTGCGTCAGCGGTTTTGTGCTGGACGGATTCCCGCGCAACAGCGTCCAGGCCAAGGCCATGGACCGGGCGATGATGGAAATAAATAAAGAGGTTAACAAGGTGGTCTATCTGGAAATTCCGCAGGCAGTGGCCATAGACCGGATTTCCGGCCGGCGCGTCTGTAAGAAATGCCGGGCGAATTATCATATTAAATACTCGCCGCCTAAAGCGGCCGATAAATGCGATACCTGCAGCGGCGACTTATACCAGCGCGAGGATGATAAGCAGGAAACCGTGATAAAACGCTACCAGATATACCTGGAACAGACCAAAGGACTGGTTGATTATTACCAGGACCGGTTGGTGACTATAGACGGTAATCTCCCGATAGGTGAGATAGAGAAAAATATTGGAGATAAACTAAAGGTGGCGGTTAGTTAATTTTCGGACAATGATAAAATGTAAATCGCCTCGCGAGATAGATTTAATCCGCCAGGCAGGTGCGATGGTCGGGGGCGCCCTGAACTTGTCCGCGACACTCGCCAAACCGGGCGTGACGACCAAATCGCTTGATGAAGCAGTGTTTAAGTATATCAATGAAAAAGGAGGCCAGGCGGCTTTCAAGGGATACCGGGGTTATCCGGCTAATATCTGCGTCTCGGTTAACGAGGAGGTGGTGCACGGTATTCCTGATAAACGTGTTCTGAAAGCGGGCGATATCGTCAGCGTTGATATCGGCGTCTGTTATAAAGGATATTATGCCGATGCGGCCGTGACCGTGCCGGTGGCCGGAATAAAACCGGAAACCCAGCGCCTGCTTGACGTGACCAGGGAATCGCTCCGTCTGGCTATAAATAAGATAAAGGCGGGTATAAAATTATCCGAGATATCCGCGGCGGTCCAGATTTTTGTGGAGGCCAATGGTTTTTCGGTAGTCCGGGATTTGGTGGGTCATGGCATCGGCTCGGCCATGCACGAAGACCCGCAGATACCGAACTATGTGGATAAAGACGTAACCCGGGTGGAAGATAATATTATTCTCAAAGAAGGGATGGTGCTGGCAATAGAACCCATGGTCAACCAGGGGACTTATGAGGTGGAGACGCTGGCCAACGGATGGACGGTGGTTACCAGGGACCGTAAACTCTCGGCTCATTTCGAGCATACGGTTCTGGTAAAAGAAGGCGGCAGCGAGATTATGACCCCGGTTATGAATTATTAAAATATGGCTAAAGAAGAAGCGATCAGAACGGAAGGAATAGTTTTAGAGTCATTACCTAATGCGACCTTCAAGGTGGAATTGAAGAATAAGCATATAATTCTGGCCCATGTGGCCGGTAAATTGAGAATGCATTTTATTAAGATTCTGGCCGGTGATAGGGTGACGGTGGAGATTTCTCCATACGACCTGTCCAAGGGCAGAATCGTGTATAGGGGCTAAATATGAAAGTTCGTCCATCGGTAAAAAGGATTTGCGAGAATTGCCAGATAATCAGAAGAAAAAGAGTTATCAGGGTCATTTGCTCTAACCCCAGGCATAAACAGCGGCAGGGCAAGTAGGTGTATCCCAGTGGGATATAAGTGGCTGTCCCTAACGGGACTTCCTGCGGTCGTAACGACCATAGGTCTAACAGCCACTAAGAAAGGGAAAATCTAACTTATGGCACGTATTGCTGGAGTTGAATTGCCGACCAATAAAAGAATTGAAGTGGCGCTCGCGTACATTTACGGAATAGGGCCGACTACCGGCCGGGCCGTATTAAAAGAGACCGGCATTGACGGGAATATCAGGGTCAAGGCCCTGACCGAGGAGCAGATTAGCCGGCTCAATGTGGCGATTGACAAGCGCTATACCGTGGAAGGCGCGTTAAGAAGGCAGATTGCCCAGAATATCCAGCGGCTCAGGGACATCGGCTCTTATCGGGGTATGCGCCACCGCAAAGGCCTGCCGGTCCGGGGCCAGCGGACCCGTTCTAATGCCCGGACCCGTAAAGGACCGCGTAAGACCGTCGCCGGCAAGAAGATAGCGCTGGAAAAGACATAACCTGAACTTTAGATGTATCCCGCCATTCGGCGGGATCTAAGTGGCTGTAACGACCATAGGTCTAACAGCCACTAAGAAAAGAAGGATATATAAAATATGGGAACACAAAAAGCCAAGGTAATGGAAGCCGGGGCGGAAGACAAGCAGAAACAGGGCAAGCAAGTTAAGTCAGACAAGCCGGAAAAGCAGGCGCCGGCGCCCAAGCCCGCGAAGAAGAAGATAAAAAGAATCGTAACCAAGGCCGTGGCTCATATAAAATCGACCTTTAACAATACCATTATTACCATTACCGACGAGCACGGTAGTGTGCTCTGCGCCGCATCCGGCGGAACCATCGGATTCAAGGGCTCGCGCAAGAGCACGCCCTTTGCCGCTCAAAAAGCCGCGGCCAGTATGGTTGACAAACTCCGTAAATACGGGGTCCGGGAACTGGAAATCCGGGTCAAGGGGCCGGGTTCCGGCCGCGAATCAGCCGTTCGGGCGCTCCAGGCCGAAGGCCTGATGATTACTTCCATCGAGGATGTTACGCCGTTGCCTCATAATGGCTGCCGGCCCCGTAAGAAACGTCGTGTTTAATCCGTTATTAGTAAAAGGAGTTAAATTTAATGGCAAGTTCAAGTAACGCAAAATGTAAGTTGTGCCGCCGGGAAAAGACCAAATTATTCCTGCGCGGTAAAAGGTGCGAAACTGTCCGTTGCGCCGTGGAACGAAGGCCCCAGCAGCCCGGACAGCACGGGGCAAAAAGGAAGCGCGGACGTCTGACCGATTATGGCCTGCATCTCAGGGAAAAACAGAAGATTAAAAGGATGTATGGCTTGGGTGAGCGGCAATTCTCGCGCTACTTTCAGAAGGCCGTGGGCCAGCCCGGTAATACCGGCGAAAACTTTCTGGTCCTGCTGGAAACACGGCTGGATAACGTGCTTTATAGCGCCGGCTGGGCTACCTCGCGCACCCAGGCCAGGCAGTTTGTTTCGCACGGACATATCCTGGTTAATAATAAGAAGGTGTCCATCCCTTCCTTTAACGTGGAGGCCGGCGATGTGATTGCCCCCAACAAACACGAGTTAAGCCAGAAATTGGTGGTCACCTGGAAGGATATTGCCAAGAAAGAACTGATTCCCACCTGGCTCAAGAGAAAAGATGACACCAAGCATATAGAAATTATCCAGTTGCCTAAATTGGAGGATATTGCGGTGCCGGTTAACGTGCAATTAGTCGTAGAATTTGCGTCAAGATGATGACGCCAACGGCGGTGTCACCCTGAACTCGTTTCAGGGTCTGATGAGATGCTGAACCAAGTTCAGCATGACATTAAGTAATATCACGAGAATGTGGTAAATAAGGAGAATTATCAATGAGAGTAAGATGGAGAGAATTTGAGATGCCCTCACGCGTTGCCCTGGACGAGAAAACCCGCACATCCACCTACGGTTTATTCGTAGTGGAACCGTTTGAACACGGTTTTGGCCATACCATCGGAAATAGTTTAAGGCGGATTCTGCTGAGTTCCATTGAAGGCGCGGCCCCGGTCTGCGTCAAGATTAAGGGCGTGGAACACGAGTTCTCCACGATGGACGGCGTCCGGGAGGATGTGGTGGAGATTATCCTGAACCTGAAGAAACTGGTGGTCCAGATGGATTCCAGCGAGCCCAAGAAACTGCATCTGGAGGTGAACCGCCAGGGCATCGTGACGGCCGCTGATTTCAAGCCCGACCCGACCATCCAGATTATCAACACCGATTTGCATATTGCCACCCTGGTTAAAGAGCGTGATTTTATCCTGGAACTGACGGTTAAAAAGGGACGCGGCTATGTCACCGCCGAAGAGCATCTGACCTCGGATGAAGAGCACGAAATCGGGATGATACTGATGGATTCGATATTCTCGCCGGTTACCCGGGTCAGTTACAAGGTGGAAAGCACCCGGGTCGGCAAGCGCACAGATTACGAACGGCTGATTCTTGAGATATATACCAAAGGTTCCATCAGCCCGGAAATGGCCCTGGTTGAGGCCGGTAAGATATACCGCAAGCATCTTAATCCGATTGTTTATTACTCTGACGTGGGCAAGGAAATGCAGGTGGACGACCGCAAGGAAAAGGAGACCATCAAGAAGGAAGAATACGTGGCCGAACTCCACCAGAAACTGGCTCTGCCTATTGCCGAACTTGACCTGTCCACCCGGGCTTCCCGGTGCCTGGTTAAACTGAAGGTCCAGACCATTAAGGACATTGTTGCCTACAGTGAATTGGACCTGCTCAAGACCCCGAATTTCGGCAAGACTTCGCTTAAAGAAGTCAAGAAGAAATTGTCCGAGATGATGGGCCTGACTTTGGGTATGGACCTGACCACAGTTACAGCAGAGAAAGAATAAATATTTATGAGACACGGTAAAAAATGGCGTAAATTAGGACGCAAAGACAGCCACTATAAACTGATGGGGCGTAATCTGATGTCGGACCTTTTTAAGTATGAACGGATTATGACTACTGAAATGAAGGCCAAGGAATTCAGGCCCCAAGCCGAGAAACTGATTACCATGGCCAAGGAATATACGCTGCATCGCTACCGCATGGTGATTTCCCGGCTCCAGCACGAGGACATCGTCAGCAAGTTATTCAAGGAAATAGCGCCTCGGTTCAAGGATAGGCCGGGCGGTTATACCCGTATCATCAGATTGGGCGGCTCGCGCCTGGAAAAGATGAAGCATCCGGGTAAGTTTGCCTGGAACCGCCTGGGCGACAACGCCAAGCGGGTCATCTGGGAATTGGTTGTCAAGGCCGAACCGGCCAAGCCATCTACGAAAAAGGGTGAAAAGACCGCGGACAAGCCGGCTAAGGCTTTAGAACCTAAGAAGACGGAGAAAGCGGAGAAGAAGCCCAAGGCAAAGAAGGCCGAAGCCGTGGCGAAGTAGATAATAGCATAGAGCGTATAGCTTATAGTAATTCTATACTCTATGCTCTAAGCCCTATGCTCTCAAACTCCGACTGCATCTTCTGCAAAATAGTAGCCGGCACCATCCCATCCACCAAACTCTTTGAGGACGATTCGGCTATTGCCATCCTGGATATCAATCCTATCACCTTCGGCCATTCGCTCTATATCGCCAAGGAACACTATGCCACCTTGCTGGATGTGCCTGAAGGCAAATTAGGCGGCATTGTCAAGAACCTGCAAAAGGTGGTTTCGGCCCTGCTCAAGGCCACCGGCTGCGAGGGCTTTAATATCATCCAGAACAATACTCGTTGCGCCGGCCAGCTCGTTCCGCACCTTCATTTCCATATTGTTCCGCGCAGACCAAACGACCCCATCCGTTTCAACTGGCAGATTGGAACCTATCAGAAGGAAGAATCCCAGAAACTGGCGGAGGATATTAAAAAGGCGTTGGGTAAGTAGAGAAGTGATATATGTATAAAAGGTTAGTATTAAAATATCAGGTTGTTTGGATGATATTTGCCACTTTGATTTGTATTATGTTGAGCCAAGGGTGTGATAGTAAAATTCCCATTGAAGAACAGGTTAAAACCTGGCCTATTGAAAAGTTTACAACTGAAAAGTGGGTAAAAGCCGATCACAGAGAGAGGTATAAATTTTATAATGATATTAGTAATAATCATGAACATGAGTTAATTGGTTCTACGGAAAAAGAGATATTATCACTTTTAGGAGAACCGGATTTATCAGAATCAAATATACGGGGTTGGGATAAAACGTTTTCTTATCTGCTTACAAAAGATGCAACAGGATGGTATCATTGGTTCCTGGAAATTAGGTTTAATAAAGGCGTAGCAAGAGCTATTGGTTTAAGGACAAATAATTAGCATTAATTGATATAAGTTTCGGCCAAATAACAAATCCCTCCGATATACTATTCGTGGTATTCGTCCTATTCGTGATATTCGTGTTCCTCTTTTTCTTGCATTTTATAGTATGATTGTGTAATGAAGTAAATCTATGCTTAAAGAATCAGAAATCAGATTAGAGAAACTGGCTAAACTCAAGGCCTTAGGGATAAATCCCTTTACCTACGAGTTTAGGAATATTACATCGGTCAAGGATATCGTGGCTAACTTCCAGGAAACCACGCCTGCCCTGCAGGGCGCTCCTGCGGGGCCTCCGCAAATTACCACCGCGGCCGGACGGATTATGTCCATCCGTGGGCACGGCAAGGCCGCCTTTATGGACCTGCGCGATAAGACCGGCAAGGTTCAGATTTATATCAAGAAAGACAAGGTCAGCGAGCGCGACTACCAGATATACGAACTGCTCGATATCGGCGATATTATCGGGGTAAAAGGGCAGTTATTCAAGACCCGGACCGGCGAGGTGACCATCATGGCCGAGACGCTCACATTCCTGACCAAGGCCTTATTGCCCCTGCCGGAAAAGTGGCACGGACTGCAGGACGTCAACCTCCGCTACCGCCAGCGTTATGTGGATATGATTGCCTCGCCTGAGGTCCAGAAGACCTTTATGATGCGCAGTTCCATCATTAAATCTATTCGCGCCTATATGGATGCCCATGGCTTTATGGAAGTGGAGACCCCGATGATGCATCCGATACCGGGCGGCGCCGCGGCCCGGCCTTTTATCACCCATCACAATACCCTGGATATGGATTTATATCTTAGGATTGCGCCGGAACTTTATCTCAAACGGCTCTTAGTCGGCGGACTGGAACGGGTCTATGAAATCAACCGCAACTTCCGCAACGAAGGCATCTCGGTCAAGCATAATCCTGAATTCACCATGATGGAGGCATACCAGGCATACGGTGATTACAATGATATGATGGACCTGACCGAGGGCGTGATTACCAGCGTGGCCAGACAAATACTTGCTGTTCCGCCTGTCACCCTGATGGCGCCAACGGCGACAGAAGGGTCTCATACAAATAGAGATTCTTCCCCCGATGTCCATCGGGGTCAGAATGACAATATTAACTTAAAGATAACCTTTGACAATCAGGAGATTGACCTGACTCCGCCCTGGAAACGGGCGCCGTATATGGAACTCTTTCTACAGTATTGCGGAGTGGACTGGCACGACCAGCCCGCGGTCATAGCCAAGGCCAAGGCGCTCCAGATACCGATAGACCCCAAGACGCCTTATGAACACGTTGCCGGAGACCTGTTTGAGAAATTAGTCGAGCCCAACCTGACCGGGCCAATATTTATCACCGACTATCCGCTGGCCATCTGCCCGCTGACCAAGGCAAAGAGAGACAACCCCGAGTTAGCCGAGCGGTTTGAACTATTCATCAGTAAGATGGAACTGGCCAATGCCTTCAGCGAACTCAATAATCCGCTGGACCAAAAGGAGCGGTTTGAATGCCAACTCAAGAACAAGGCCGAAGGAATGGTCAGTATTGACGAGGACTATGTCAATGCCTTGATGCACGGAATGCCTCCGGCCGGGGGCCTGGGCATCGGCATAGACCGCCTGGTAATGCTCCTGACCAACAGCCCGTCTATCCGGGACGTCATTCTCTTCCCGACACTGCGGAATACGTAGGACTCAGGTAGAATCCCTTATTTTAGTATCATTTTCAGCCAAAAATAGCTATTTTCGGAGATTTTCGTTATCTTAACCCATTGAAAATCAACCCCTTACGCAGGCAGGGGGGAGTCCCCCACCCACCCTGTAGAGTACCCATACCCTGCCTAAAGATTACCCTGCACCAGGATAAAGATTACTCTTAACCAGGATAAAGATTACCCTTAACCAGGATAAAGATTACCCTGAACCAGGATAAAGATTACCCTGAACCAGCACAAAGAATACCCTT
>JBBTIZ010000019.1:16823-70566 GCA_038059695.1 Planctomycetota bacterium | reverse complement strand
CCCCCCCCCCCCCCCCCATAAGCATATTAGAGTGTTCTACTGTAGGATACTTACTTACCAGCCAGGATAGGGTGCAGTATCATTCTGCATGGTGTATTATAGTTCTCTAAAGGTGTTACTTAATACGAGAATAGGATGATGACCTAACCAGATATTTAACGCCACCAAAGCATTTGCGCTAAATCAAGAATGAGTCATGCGATATATTTTTCTTGACTTTTAATAAAGAAGCAGATATATGATAAATATGCCTCATTTAATTGTAGTGACAGAGGGAGTAAATAAAGAACCGGTTACTATTACAATCGGGAACGAAGGCATTATCGGTCGGGAAAAGAGCAATAACATCTACATTGATGACCCGCGCGCCTCAAGGCAACACGCTAAAATCACCAAGGAACCGGATGACTCATATCTTCTGGTAGATATGGGTAGCCGCAATGGCATGATTGTCAACGGGGAGAAGGTCTCACGGCGCAAGTTAATCGATAAAGACCTGATTGTCATCGGACGAACCACCCTGACTTATAGTGTGGCAGTTGGGCCCCGATGTCCATCGGGGGACTTATTGCCAACTATAACTCGCAGTATAGAATCAACTGCGAGTAATAGCGAATCAGCATCTGTCCAAGCGCCGGTTCAGCCATCTGCGCCGGCTGAGACGTTAAAGATAACTTCAGATGACCCATCCCGCCTGGGCGGGACGAGCGACAAGACCATCACGGCCGAGCCGGCTAAATTAGGCAGTGACGCGCTTAAAAAAGCCATTCAGGACGTGGCAGCGGCCAATTCGGACGATAAAACAGCGACCGGCAGTAAAAAGACAACACCTGTAAGTTCGCCAGGTGCGGTCCCTGCGGGTTCGGGTATTCCTAAAAGTATGCAGGTAATAAAAACCACTCCATCGGGAGGAACAGCCACAGATGAAGAGCCGTCTTTAGGGAAAAGAATAGTAGTTTTCCTGGCCTTCCTGATATTTTTTGTGACCATTCTGTTATTTGCAAAGGAGATAACTAAAAAGTTACTTTCTAAAGCGGAAAAACCCCAGCCGACCCCAAACATTTCTTTTCCCGAAAAGATTCGTGATAAATAAGGGCTGGCCATATAAATTATTCCTCAAGCACCCCTTCTAAATAGCCGATAATATTTAAGCAACAGATAAATTTAAGCGAAAGGAAAGTTATGAAGAAGTTTATATTTTTTGTTATTCTGGTTGTGGCCGTCTATCTGCTATATCCCAATGGCTGGTGGCCGCGGCAGCAGCCAACTCCGCCGGTTCCCGGGCCGGCGACCCAGACCAAACAACCGCAGGAACCGCCTCAGCCAAAGACCGGCGGTATTGTTCTTTATGAACAGGGGAAATACAAGGACGCTATTGCCCGGCTGGAAGATGAGATAAAGGAAAACCCGTCCGAAGCAGATAGGTATCTGGATTATATTGGCTGGTCTTACGAGAAGTTAGAGAAGTCCGATAAAGCCCTTAAAATATGGGAAAGATTAGTCAGGGAACATCCGACCAGCGTTTATTGCGGAGACGTCTATTATCAAATCGGCAGACGCAGCAAGGATAGGCAGGAGAAACTTAAGTATCTGGAAATGGCGCAGACCAAATTCCCGGAAAGCCAGGGCGCCCGCGAGGCCGGCGTAGAACTGGGCGATTATTATCTTTCGTTGGCTGATGAGTCGAACCGCGAATACAAGGCGCGTAACGCCTATTCCTTGGCATTAAGAAGCAATATCACCAAGGAAAAGGCAGTGGAGATTAAAAATCGCCTTGGTGAACTTAATAAGAAACTGGTGTTTTCGTCTTTCCCCACGCCGGACAGCACCATTTATACGGTTAAGCCGGGTGATAATATCACGGCCATCAGCAGGTATTACAAGGTTGAGACGGGCAGCGGAGATATTGCTTTAGGGCATATCAGGCGCATCAATGGCCTCAAGACCCACAATATTTTTCCGGAGGACAAATTGAAAATCCTGACCGGACCGATATGGGCTAAGGTCAGCAAGACCACGTTGACCCTGACGCTTTATATTAACAACGACTTTATAAAAGAATACCGGATAAGCGTGGGCGACCCGACCAAGAATAGCGACACGCCGGCCGGGACATACACCATCGGCACTAAGACCATTCATCCGACCTGGTATAAAAAGACCGAGGATGGCCGCAAGGAAGAGGTTCCCTACGGCGACAAGCGCAATGTGCTGGGCACCAGATGGATGGCGTTCAAGGAAAGTCCATCACTGGGTATCCACGGTACAACCCAGCCGGAAAGCATCGGCAAGAAGATATCCAACGGATGCATCCGGATGTACAATGCGGAAGTGGAAGAGGTCTATGACCTGATTTCCGGGGGCGCAAGGGTTGTGGTTGAAGAATGATTTGTATTCCGCTTGGCGATTGCATAATGCAGGGGTTGCTAAAGAACCTTCGCCGCGCCGCAAAAGCAGCCGACTTAATTGAGATTAGAGCCGATAGCATCAAGGACTTTTCTTTACCGCTTTTCCTGAGACAGAAAATCAACCCAGCCCCTGCGCGCAAGGGCTGGGTCAACAAACCCCTTATTTTTACCTGCTATGCCAAATCAAACGGCGGGCATTTTAGCGGCACTGAATCAGAAAGAATAAAACTCCTTTTGTCAGCCATCAGTTCCGGAAGGTTTGGATATGTTACGATTGACATTCCTGGGTCGCTTAAGGTTTCTGATGATATAAAAGCGCTTATTGATTTAGGCCGTTCTTGTCAAACCAAGATAATTCTGGCCTACCATAATTATCAAAAGACGCCTGATAATCTGGAGGCGATTTATAAGAATATCTCTGCCTATAAACCGGATGTGGTTAAAATAGTTACGCATGCCCGGCAGTTCAGCGATAATTTCAGGATATTCAAACTGGCGCTCCGATGCTCACGAACGGAGCGCCCCGTATCCCCGCAGGGCATCGGGGCGCCGAAGGCCGCGTCGTGGCATAGCCCTAAACTTATTGCATTCTGTATGAGTGACAAAGGGTTAATGAGCCGCATTTTTTATAAGAGATTTGGTTTGTTCTTAACTTATGCCTCTTATAAAACAGGGCTGGAAACTGCCGAAGGCCAAATTCCGTTTGAGCATATGAAATATCTTTATCGGGCTGATTTAATCAACCGCCGGACAAAGATATTCGGGTTGTTAGGAAACCCGATAAAGCATTCCTATAGCCCGCTTTTGTTTAACGGCTTGTTTCAGACGAGGAATATTAATGCGGTTTATCTTCCCTTTGCCATAGAGCCGAAATATTTTAGGAGTGATTTTTCATTAATAAAATCGTTCCTTAAACCGGCTGGATTCAGCATTACCAGCCCATATAAAATCACCGCGATGAAATTGGTTGACAGATTAAGCAAGAGCGCAAAAGAGATAGGGGCCGTAAACACCATCTATCGTAAAGGCAATAAATTCATCGGAACCAATACCGACTGGATAGGTGTAATAGAAGCGCTTTTACCTCTGCGTAAATTACTTAAAGACAGGCAGGTATTTGTTTTGGGTAAGGGCGGCGCATCTAAGGCAATTGCCTATGCGCTACGCAATTCAGGAATCAAGGCAACGGTTTTTTCCAGAAAAGGCGGCGGGGGCGTCTTTCCTCTGAGCCGCATTGCTCATTACTGCCGCGGCTCCGGAGCGGATAAGATTATCATCAACGCCACGCCGGTTGGGATGTTCCCGGATACAGACAGGAGTCCGGCGCCTAAATCCTGCCTGAAAAAAGGGATGATTGTCTTTGATACCATCTACAATCCGGCCCAGACCAGATTGATAAAGGACGCCCGAAGCAGGGGGTGTGTTGTGATTAATGGCTTAAGGATGTTTTTGGCTCAAGCGCTGAAGCAAATGGAATATTTTATTCGTAACGTATCTCAATAATCTGATATGAAAGCATGCCGGCCGGAACGCTGATTTTTACTGCATCACCTACTTTATGGCCCAATAATCCCTGGCCAATCGGAGTGGTCACAGCAATCTTGTTTTCTGCCAGATTCGATTCGCCCTCTCCGACCAGGGTGTATTCCTCTTCGTCTTTGGTGTCAAGGTCTTTGACCTTAATCCGGGCGCCAAAGGCAACGATGCTTTTATCAATTTGTTTTGAGGTAATGACTTCGGCCCGGCTTAATTGCTCTTTTAGCTCGGTGATTTGACGGTCCACGCGCCAGAGTTCCTCGCGGGCCGAGGAGAACTCGGCGTTTTCAGACAGGTCGCCCATATCCCGGGCTTCGCCCAGGCGTTTTTCCACGGCCGGCCTAACCTCGTTCGTAAACTGTTCAAGCTTGGACTGCATTTTCTTCAGGCCATCCGCAGTCATCGGGATTTTATCAGTCATAGTCCTACGAATTATAAATCTCTGAATTACGAATAATTTATATTATTATTTTTGCAACTCACTGTCCGCTTTTTCTATCTCGTTCTTTTTGGACTTCTGGTATTCCTGTATCTTGGCGGCGAGCTGCTTGTTATTAAGAGCCAGGATTTTCAGGGCGGCCAGCCCGGCTTCTTCCGGTTCAAGGACCAGCATCGGACAGACCCCGGAAGGCATCCTGAGGGTAGAATACAGGTCGTTCCCGCCGAATTTGTCACTGTAAGGCGGGCAGGCAATCACGGGTCTGGCGGTATTGGCATCCACAAAACCGCTTAAGGCATTACTCCGGCCGGCCACCGTGATAAAAACCGTATCTTCATTTTCGTATTGTTTGACGATATCCAATGCCTTGAGCGGAACCTTGTGAGCCGAGGCAATCCGCATCACGCACTCCACGCCCATTTTCTTTATCATCCCGGCTATCTTCTGGGAATGTTCCAAGTCACCTTTGGAACCCATTATAACAACTACTTTTGACATAATTATTCCTTTCTTAATTAACCTGTGTAATCTGTGGTTACAGGTTATTCTTCACATATTCCACCGCATTCTGAAAGATAAGCATACCGTGGGGGAAATCGGGTTTCTCTCTGGTCCAGCGTGGGTGGTTAGTAATATCCTGAAATCGTTCCGGATGCGGCATCATTCCCATAATCCGGCCTGTGGTATCGCAGATGGCCGCGATATTATCCAGAGCTCCATTGGGATTCAAAGGATACCGATGCGTGGGTTTGCCTTTGGCATCGCAGTATCTGAAAACCACCTGGTCGTTGGAAATAATTTTACTCAGCGTCTCTTTGTCTTTGGTAATAAATTTACCTTCGCCGTGTGCTACCGGCAGATAAACGGTTTCCATAGGGAGGTTTTTGGTAAATACGCATTTGGTGGAATATTTTCTCAGGTAGACCCAGTGGTCTTCATAGCGGGCTGAATCATTAGTAAAAAGTGATGCTTCGCGGGCCGGTTTTTTCCCGATTTGGTCGGGACTCCGCTGTTGCTCCGCAGGGGTATAGGATAGCCCAGGCAAAAATCCTGTCCTGACCAGCACCTGAAATCCGTTGCAGATACCGAGAATCAGTTTACCGTTTTCTATGAAGCGGCTGATTTCGCCAATCAGGCGCTGGGTAATTTCGTTGCCCAGGACCGCGCCTGAGCCGATATCGTCGCCGTATGAAAATCCGCCGGGCAGAGCCAGTACTTGATATTGATGTATCAAAGACGGGTTGCTAATCCATTCGTTAATATGGAAAGTATCAGATAGAGCCCCTGCTTTTTGGAATGCTATGCCGGTTTCTACATCGCAATTCGTGCCGGGCGCCCGCAGGATAAATACCTTAACCTGTTTCATAGATTAAACTATAATAACAGCATAGGTCGAAATCAATAATAATAGGGTTTAATTTTCTTGATGTGTCTAAACGGAGTGATATTATAAAACATAAAGGAGCAAGATATGAATAGATTATATTTTTACTGGTTGCTGTTGGTAATAGCATTATCCACGGCATTTATTCCCGCAATAGGCGGGATAAATGATGACAAGGCGCCTTCTAAAAAGCCAGCATCAGGCAAACTCGCATCGTCGGGCCAGTGGCGCGATATCAGGGCTATTAAGGGTACCGAACACCTGATTCGCGTGCTGGCATTCGCCCCGGACGGCAAAACTCTTGCTTCGGCCAGCGACGAAAAGGTTGTCAAGATATGGGACCCCGCGACAGGCCTGGAACTCAACCGCCTGGCCGGCCATAAAGACAATATCTGGTCTGTGGCATTCAGCCCGGACGGCAAGATGGTTGCCTCGGGCAGCTTTGACCGGACCGTAAAATTATGGGACCCGGCAAAGAATAAACTTCTTCTCAGTTTGAAGCGCCCGGCAGAAATCTGGGCTGTTGCTTTCAGCCCGAACGAACGGATGCTTGCTTCGGGCGATACGGCCTGCACCATTACGCTCTTTGATGTGCCGACCTCGACAGCTAAGGGCGGCCAATTGGATGTCAAGGAGATTAAAATACTTCAGGGCCATTCCGCGGATGTGTTCAGCCTGTCTTTCAGCCCGGACAATAAACTGCTTGCCTCGGGCAGCCATGATAATACCGTGAAAATATGGGACATTGAAAGCGGAGAATGCATCTATACATTAAGGGGGCATCGCCATCTGACTTATTCTGTGGTCTTCAGCCCGGACGGGAAGATGGTGGCCTCAGGCAGTTTCGATATGACCGTAAAACTTTGGAATGTGGAAACCGGAGAGGAAATCCGGACTTTACAGGGACACAAAGGCCAGATTCGGGTCGTGGCCTTCAGCCCGGACGGAAGCATTATTGCTTCGGGCAGCGAGGACGGCACCGTAAAAATATGGGAGACCGCCACCGGCAAACGGCTCCAGGACCTGACCGTCCACGTCCCGAGTTGGGTTCACGGGCTGGCCTTCAGTCCGGACGGCAGGTTTTTCGCCTCAAGCGACTACAGTATAAAAATATGGGAATTTGTCGCACAAAAATAATAGGCGTTTTATTATTAGGCTTAGTCCCATCCTTGCTTTTTGCTTCCGCTGATTTAGCTCGGATAAAACAGACCCTGGTTGATAAATCATACGGCAATTACTGGGAGCGGCTTACGGCGATTAACAATCTCAAATCAGTAAATTCCAAAGAGGCGGCGGTAATGCTGGTGGCTCTTTTTGATGATGAAGAAGCGCCTATTAGGGAATCTGCCCTGATGACTCTCGGTAATTTTACCGACCAGGGTGCTATTGATTATCTGGTTGCTGCGGCATTGGTTAATCCCCAAAGCAAACCCCAGAGGTTTTATACCGCTTGGGTTTTAGGTATTATAGCCGCCAACCCGTCCCGAATTGTGACGGGTCGGGAAGGCGGACCCAGTGGGAAAGATGAAACCATTCTGCCGCCGCTTCTTAAAGCATTAAATAACGAGGCCGAGGAAGAAGTAGCCAGCCGGATTATAAATACGATTGGTGTTTTACCGAACGGCTCTCAAGCAGAGGATATTTTAATCAAGAGATTGTCGGATAACAGGTTGGCAGTGCGCGTGTCCGCGATTGAATCATTAGGTCGGATGGGCTCGGCCAAATCGTATATCTCCATATTAAAACGGGCGTATGATTCTAATCCTACGGTTAAAACCGCGGCCCTGGGCGCGCTGGCTCAGATTAAACCCCAGGAGTCGACCGGCTATTTGGACTCCGCCCTGAAAGACCCGTTGCCTGAGGTGAGAATTACTGCCATTGAAACATTGACTAAATATAAATCCGATAAGGCGCTGATATTGAAATCCGCATCTGATTTATTGCGGGATAAAAATTCTGCGGTGTGCGCCACAGCGGTTCAATGCCTTAGGGAACTCAGGGAAACGGGTAGCGTTAAAGCATTAGTGGAACGTTTGCCTGATGCTTCCTGGCGCCTGCGATATGACCTCATTACTGCGCTCAAGGATTTAACCGGCAAGGAATTCGGGTTTGATGCCAAGGCATGGTTTAATTGGTATCAGGTAAATAAGGAAAAGATAGAGATTGCGCCGCCCCTAACGGAATCCCGTATGGGAAAACAAAATGGAATCCCGGCGAACCGCGGCGCAAACAAGGAATCTGATTTGCCGCTCAAGAGTAATGAGACCATTCCTACTTTCTTTGATATTCCTATACTGGGGAGAGATGTCGTGTTTATTATTGATTTCTCAAGGAGCATGAAAAATGAGGCAGAAGATAACGATGACAAGAAGGAACGGAAGGCAGATATTGCTATAAACGAACTAACAGAGACGCTTAAACGGTTTTCTTCGGAGGTAAGGTTTAATATAATTATTCTCAGTACCGAGGCAGCGCGTTATGGTAAGCGAAAGGCGTCAAAAACAATGTTACAGGCAACCGAGGAAAACAAGAAGGCGGCGTTGAAGTTTGTCAGTTCGCTTTGGGATAGATTGGAGGACATCAAACGCGGACGGGGCGACCACTACGACGCCATGATTGAGGCGTTCTCAGAACCTGAGATTGACACGGTGTTTCTGTTGTCCGATGGCCGGCCGACCTACGGTACATATATTAATAAGGATAATATCGTAGAGAATATCGCTCGAAATAATAGATTCAAAAAGGTGGTTATTAACACCATAATAACCGGCAATAAGGGAACTAAAAAAGACCGCGAATTGATGGAAGAACTTGCCGAGATGACCAACGGGGTATGTGTTGAAAAATGAGATTAAGTGAATTAGATTATCGCCTGCCTAAAGAACTGATTGCCCAGAAACCGGCAAAGCCCAGAGACCATTCACGCCTGCTTATCCTAAACCGCGCTTCAGGCCGGATAAAGCACCGTAGGTTCTACAATGTCATTGATTATCTTAATAAAGGCGATATCCTGGTGTTGAATAATACCCGGGTGATACCCTGCCGATTAATCGTTGAGCGCCAGTCCGGCGGCCTGGCTGATATACTCCTCTGCCAGAATGACCAGAAAGATAATTCCATCTGGACCGCATTGATAAACTTTAATCGGCGCCTCAGGGAAAATGAGACGTTTACCCTGACTAACAACAAATCAATAAAGATTACCCTGTTAAAACGGCTGACAGACGGATGGCAGATTAGGATTACGCCGGCCATAGAGATTAAAGACCTGCAGACGCTTGGTAAGATGCCCCTGCCGCCGTATATCAAAAGGCCCAAGACAAATGATAATCTTATAAAGTCAGACAAGGATTCTTATCAGACCATTTATGCAGACAGAGATGGCTCCATTGCCGCGCCCACGGCCGGACTGCATTTCACCAGGTCCCTCATGAACCGACTGATTAAAAAGGGTGTCAGAATTGTTTATATTACCCTGCACGTCGGAATCGGCACCTTTAAGCCGATTAAGGCAGATAATATAGAAGGCCACCGGATGAAACAGGAATATTTTGAGGTTAGCCCTGAAACGGCCCGGGTCCTCTTAGAGGCATACCGGGATAAAAAACGGGTTATTGCCGTAGGCACCACCACTTGCCGGGTGTTGGAAACCATTTCCGGGCAGATAAGGATGTTGATGATTCATCCCTGGCTGGAAAAACAGAGGGTGATGAGGGCGTCATTAATCCGGGGTTGGACCGACCTGTTTATTCATCCGCCATATCAATTCAATATTGTGCAGTCATTAGTCACTAATTTCCACCTGCCGCACGGCACGCCCCTGGCGTTGGTGGTTGCCTTTGCAGGGCGGGACAGAGTTATGGGCGCCTACCAAGAAGCCGTAAGCAAAAAGTATCGTTTTTATAGTTATGGCGATGCGATGATGATAATATGAACCAATGCCGGAGAAATCAGTTATCATTATCGGCGCCGGATTAGCCGGACTGTCAGCCGGATGTTACGCCCGAATGAACGGTTACCAGACCAGAATTCTGGAGCACCATTCCAAGCCCGGCGGCGTAGTGGCCGGATGGAGGCGCAACGGATTTCTCATTGACGGCGGTATCCATTACCTGATGGATTACAACCCGCCCAGGGCCACCCACCAACTCTACACCGAATTGGGCATACTGCCTGCCAACCGGGTCCAGCAGAAGGATGTCTACCTGCGATTTCTGGATGAACCAACCGGCAAACATACAGAAATCACCAGAGATTTAGACAGGTTTGCAGATGACCTCAAGGCGCTGTCCCCGGCCGATGTCGGTATTATTGACGATTTGATTTCGGCAGCGCGGGCTATGCAAGGGCTGGATATGATGGGTATCGGATTAAGCCAGCCCAGCGAATTGATAGGTTGGCTGGATAAAATAAAGCAGATGTGGCAGATGAGGCGCCTGCTGAAATATCTGGGCGGTAAATACGGCGGTTCAGTAAGGGATTTTGTTAAGGATGTAAAAGAACCGTTGCTTAAGCGAATCATAGAGAATCTCTTCCTGCCTGATGTGCCGGTATTTTTCGTGACGATGCTGCTGGCCTGCCTGGCGGACGGGCAGATGGGCGTGCTGGACGAGGGTTCGCTTAAATTCGCCCAGTCCCTGGAGAAACGTTACCGCGGATTAGGCGGCCAGATTGATTATAGTTCCACGGTTACCAGGATTATCGTAGAAGGTGACCGGGCTATCGGCGTGCAACTGGAGAATGGCCGGCAATATACGGCTGACGTGGTCATATCCGCGGCAGACGGCCAGAGCACGATTTTCCAGATGCTGGACGGGAAATATGTAAGTAGCCGGATTCTTGATATGTATGAGTCCTATGGCGCTATGGCGCCACTGGTCGGAAGCACGCCGAACAGACGGCGGCGCACCGGGGGGCATTGGAAGATATTCACGCCGATTATGATGGTTAATTTCGGGGTAGCACGGGAATTCAAGAATGAACCGAGCATAAATATTATTGCGCTTAACAATCCGCTTAAGATAGGGAGCCGGGACGTCGGCATGTTGTCGCTGCGGCTCTTTAATCACAGCCCTCATTTCGCGCCGCCGGGTAAGACCGTGATTCAGATAATGGCCGAAACGGACTGGGATTATTGGCATAACCTCCGGGTCAATAACCGCCTGCAATATGATTCGGAGAAACAGCTGGTGGCCGGCCAAATCATGGAACGATTAGAGGTATACTATCCGGGCATCTCAGCGCAGGTTGAAGTAACCGATGTGGCTACGCCCTATACGATGTGGCGGTATACGCATAATTACAAGGGTGCATTTGAGGGTTGGTTGCCTACACCGGAGTCATTTAAGAATCCAGTGAAAATGACCTTGCCCGGCTTGGATGGTTTTTATATGATAGGCCAGTGGGTGATGGCCGGCGGTGGGGTTCCGCCCTGCCTGTATTCAGGCAAACATGTTGCGCAACTACTCTGCCATAAGGACAATAAGCAATTCGTATCGCATAAAGAGTAAAATGAAGTATAATGAAGTTATAAGCAAACTTAAATCATTGGCCGATCCGGAGGCGGTGAAAGGAATGGCCCGATTCGGAATCAATCCTAACAAGACCCTGGGTATATCCATTCCCCACTTGCGGGCGCTGGCTAAGAAGACAGGCCGGAATCATTCCCTGGCCCTGCAACTCTGGGCGTCCGGCATCCACGAGGCGCGCATCCTGGCCGGCTTGATTGACCAGCCGGAAAAGGTAACCGAAAAACAGATGGATAGATGGGCCCGAGATTTTGACTCCTGGGATGTCTGCGACGGGTCCTGCATGAACCTTTTTGACCGGTTGGAGATTGCGTCTAAAAAAGCGGTTGCCTGGAGCGAGCGGAAAGAGGAATTTGTCAAGCGGGCCGGTTTTGCCTTGATGGCCTGCCTGGCCTGGCATCGTAAGGATATGCCAGACCGGGAGTTTATTAGGTTTCTGCCGCTGATAAAAAGAGAATCAACCGACAACCGGAATTTCGTCAAGAAAGCGGTCAATTGGGCGCTGCGACAAATCGGGAAACGTAATCGCTACCTCAATAAACAAGCCATAAAAGCCGCCCAGGAGATACAAAAGATAGATTCCGGGTCCGCCAGATGGATTGCCTCGGACGCCTTAAGGGAATTAACCGGCCGGGCGGTTCAGAAAAGATTACAAGAGGTAAAACGATAAAACGCCGCAGAACGACCATTTATACGGTGTGGCGGTCGCCCATAAACCGCATAATTACTGGGGTAAAGCCCGGCGGCTTGGAGCAGCGATAAATCCTCGTATAGCCGGTGACAAATCGCATAAAAATATCAGATTCTACTTGACAGCCCCGATTAAAATGTTATATTAACGATATAAATGAGAGGGGGTGATTTTAGTGAATAAACAAGAACTGGTGGAGGCAATGGCAAAGTGCCAAAAGGATACCAAGGCATCAGCCGAAAGATGGCTGAGTTGCTGCCTGGATTGCGTCCAGAGCGGACTGAAGAAAGACAAGGCGGTCCAGTTGGTGGGTTTCGGCTCATTCAGGGTGAAGAACCGGGCGTCCCGTAAAGGCCGTAATCCTCAGACCGGAGCTACGATAACCATTAAGGCATCAAAGACGGTTGGATTCAAGCCCAGCCATGACCTTAAGAAATCGATGTAAACCTGTTTTGTTTTAGTGCCCCAACCCGCCTGCCGTTCCCGACCCCGTCGGTTCGGGACGGGGCGGGCAGGTGTTACGTCGGGGCAGGCTACAACATAAAGAAAGGGGGATTCTTAGTCCCAGTGGGACGAGGGGTTCCCCTTTTTCGTTCCGGAGTCGTCTTACCGCCAGACCCACAGGTGCCCGGTGGGAGGCGGCCAAGCAGCGTAAAAGAGATTATCTATAAACCGGAAAAATCCGATATACAGATAGTATGGTTTCTTTAAGTAGTAGAATACTGTTTATATTCTTGGTCGTCGGCGTTATTTTCACCCTGTCCCGGGACATCTTTGCCGCAGGTGAATACATACCCGACGCCCAAATCAGGCACAGTTCAACTATTTCTTATACCGGCGACGGCATTTTTTATCCCACAGTCCAGAGCACTACAGGCGTTGCCACGGCCACCTCCAAGGCAACCTATTATATTAAGTTTGAGAATGACGGCTATATGGGGACGCCATTTTATATCAGTGGCTCAGGCGGTAGTTCCGGCTGGACCGTCACATATTACGGCCAGGAATTCGGAGGCAGTGATATTACCATCAGTATTACAGATGGTACATGGCTGACCGCAAGTTTAGGGGGCGGAGGGACTAAAATTATCAGGATGGACGTCCAGCCGGATGTTACGGTAGAAGGCGGGACCGTGTTCCCCATCGATATAGTAATGTCAGAAAATTTAACGCCTCTCTCAGATGTAGTTCGGGCAGAAACCACCTGCACTATTATAAATAAACCGGACATCCAGATTAAGGCCAGTTCGGCTGTTTCTTATACAGGCAACGGGGTTTATGACACTACCGGCGCCAGCCAGACCTTATCCGCCAATCTCAATAATACCCTGGTGGTGAGTTATCATATAAAGTTGGAGAATGACGGTAATATTACCCAGCAATTTACCGTCTCCGGCACTGTCTCGGCCGGCGGATGGGTAATTAATTATTATGATGCGCCTGACAACGGTAGCGATATTACCATCAGTATTACAGGCGGGTCCTGGCTGAGTAATTCCTTACCCTACGCGGCTACGCAGGAAATCCGGGTGGAGATATCGCCCGGACTGGGTGTTACCGGCGGGAATGTCGCGAATGTTTATATCGCAATGATGTCTTCGGCAGCCAGCGATGTGGTTAAAGCAAGCATTACTTGTATTCAAAACGCCTTAGTGGAAGTAAATTATGCTTCAGACAATCCGGCCTTATCATACGAACTTAATGACAACCAGAAATTATCAATGCTCCAATTCAATATTGCTGTTCCCAGCGGCAACGAAGGCGTCCTGGTAAACAATATCTCGTTAAAGGCGTCCGGCTCAGGCCTGGCTAATCTGGATATCAGCGGGGTCCGGCTCATCCGCGACAGCAATGCCAACGGATTCTATGATACGGGCGAAACAATTCTCGGCGGGCCGGCTGTATATTCAGGCAATGATACCACTCTGGTCTTGCCCCTTTCCCCGCCCATCACTCT
Organism: Planctomycetota bacterium; assembly: GCA_038059695.1. Classification (GTDB taxonomy): domain Bacteria; phylum Planctomycetota; class MHYJ01; order JACQXL01; family JACQXL01; genus JACRIK01. The sequence goes on along the minus strand of JBBTIZ010000019.1, from coordinate 56,623 downwards.
GCCCATCAGTTTCAGCGATACCTGGCTGGTGGTTTACCAGATGTCCGGCTCGGCTACCGCTACCCAGACGTTTATCCTGGAACTGACTGCAATGGAGATAAAAGGCCAATATTCCCTGATTAACATCTCGGTTCAGGGTCTGCCGCTGGCCAGCCAGACCAAGACCATCGGCGATTACACGGCCTCAACCACTACCGGGGTTGCGCCTCTGAACGTGGCATTCAACGGGCAATTCGGGACCAACGGCTCTGTAGTCCGGTACGAAGTGGATTTTGATTATGACGATACAACCTTTAAACCGGATTATCAGAGCATATTCTCGGCCAACACGGTTTTTAGGTATACTACCCCGGGCGGTTATAAGGCCAGGGTGCGGATAACCTATCTGGATGGCACCGTCGTAAATAATGATTTTGTAATTAACGTGGATCCAGCAGATGGCGCACCGGCGCTTTCTTCTGTTTCAGCCAGCCCGGGGTATGTCGGAACGGCGCCGTATGCCGTAACCCTGACCGCCAATGCCAGCCCTGTTTCCGGAGCCATCACTGCTTATCTCTGGGATTTTGACGGCAATGATATTATAGATTATGTCTCTGCAATCAGCCGGGTCAACCATACTTATACCAAAGCCGCTGACTACTATCCTGAGGTTTATGTCCAGAATACCCTGGGGCTGACTGCAAAACGTATATCCAACCGCATCAGGGTAACTACTTCCATATTACCGCCCACCGCAGTGATTAATATCCCGGTCAGCGATATTACCATTACCACCGGCGATTGTATCTCCTTTTCCGGATACGGAGTTCCGGGCGCCGGCGGCGTAATCGCTAAATACGAGTGGGATTTTGACAATGATGACAGTTTTGATATCGTGGATTCGGCTTTGAGCAAGCCCTACTATACCTTCCTCTACCCCGGCGCTTATAATGTCAAACTGCGGGTGACCGAGACCTCAAATGTTTCTGCCGAAATTACCAGAACCGTCATCGTCCAGCCGTCCCCTACCCCCCGGGTAATCATTACCCAAGCCGGCCGATACAAAGTAAATAAGGACGCCCTGAGGGAAGATGTGGACGGGAAAAACGTCACTATTAAGGTGGTTCCGATTTGTAATAGCCGGATTAACCGGATTGACTTCCGCTATCGTCTGGTTGATTTCGCCATCTCGGATACTTTTACGGCGCCGGCTGACGACCCTTTCCCGATTGATGTTGTTTATTGGTATCCCGATGCGATTACGGGTTGGGCAACAGCAAAGTTAAGCATATCCACTACTTATCCGGCGGATATCAGGCAGGAGTATTTTACGGCCACTATCAATTTCCGCTCGCTGGCCTTCGATAACTGGTATGAAATTATTGCCCTGGCTAACTTCAATCCTGCGACTAACCTCTTTGACGACTGGAATGCCGGCCAGACCCAGACCAGGGTCTTCCTGAGAAATGTCTTCACCCTGTCACCCGAGGTCCAGGAAGGAACTACAACCGCAATGACCGACCAGATTAATAGAAGAATAGTAAAAGAACAGAATAATTCAGCCACCAAGAACGATACCACGGTCTTTATACCGGCTGATGGTATTACGGTTTTTGGCGAACCCATTGCGCTAACCATTGATACGGCTGCCGCGGTTATTACGCCGGCTGAATCAGGGTTTTCTACCATTAATGTCTTTCGCGATATAAGAACCGACGTCCAAAGCGTCATTAAGAAATTAGTCAATGTAAAAGTCGGTTATCCGGATACCGATGGAAACGGGATTGTTGACGGCACAACCATATCCGAAGGCACGCTCTCCCTGTGCCGCTATGATGCGGATAATTCCAGGTGGGTGCCTCTGTTAAACCAGAGCATTGATTATTATAACAAGACCGTCAGCGGCTGGACTGTCGGATGGGGCACATTCGGCATTATCGGCATGTTACCGCCTGAAGAGGAAACAATCTCCGGCTCCAGCGCCCTGGGCGTCCAGAAGGACTGGGCATTCTGCTTTATCGCTACGGCTGCCTATGGCACGCCGATGGCTCAAGAGGTAAAAACCCTGAGAACCTTCAGGGACCAGCGCCTACTGACCAATCCGGCCGGCCGGGCATTCGTTAGGACATACTATACCGTCTCGCCGCCGATAGCGAATTTCATTGCCAAAAGACCGTATTTACGCTATATTACACGTCAGATGCTTAGGCCCATTGTCTGGGCCGTAAAGCCATGCGTAACAGATAAGAGATGAAAGATTAGAGATGAAAGGTTTTAATTTCCCCTTTCATCTTTTCCCTGTCATCTATCATCTTTCCTCAAGGAGGTGTTATGGACAAATTCATAATCAAAGGCAATAATTTATTACAGGGCACGGTCAATATCAGCGGCTCCAAGAATGCAGCCCTGCCTATCATTGCTTCAACCATCCTGAGTGACGAGAAATGCACCATCAAAGGCGTGCCGCTGCTGCGCGATGTCGAGACCCTGATGCAGATACTGGGCGAATTAGGCGTCAAAGCCGAACGCAAGCTCAACGGCGATATAGAAACCCGGGTGGTCAGCGAAAAGAATTCCGTAGCCCGCTATGAACTGGTCAAGACCATGCGCGCCTCGGTCTGCGTCTTGGGGCCGCTTATTGCCAAACGCAGATACGCCAAGGTCTCTCTGCCCGGCGGCTGTGTCATCGGCGTCCGGCCTATTGACCTGCACGAAAAGGGCCTGCGCCTCCTGGGCGCTGATATTGATTACCAGCACGGTTACCTCATTGCCCGGACCAAGGGGCTTAAAGGTTGTAATATGTATCTGGGCGGCACCTTTGGCTCGACCGTTACCGGCACAGCCAATGTCCTGATGGCCGCGGTCCTGGCCAAGGGTAAGACCGTCATAGAAAACGCGGCCTGCGAACCCGAGGTCCAGGACCTGACCCTGTTCCTGAGCAAGATGGGCGCTAAGATAAAAGGCATCGGCACGCACCATCTGGAGATTGAGGGCGTCAAACGCTTGAAAGGCGCCACCCACACTGTCATCCCGGACCGGATTGAGACCGGCACCTTTATCGCAGCCGGTGCCCTGGTCGGCAAGAATATCACCATCAAAAACTGCCGGCTGGACCATTTAGTTGCCGTTATAGATAACTACGCCCAGATGGGCGTTAATGTGGAACGGATATCCAATACCGAATGCCGGGTCAGGCGGGTTAATACGCTCAAGCCACTGGACATAACTACCCTGCCGTATCCGGGATTCCCGACCGATATGCAGGCCCAGACCATGGTCATGCTGACCCTGGCTGACGGCATTAGTGTCGTTACTGAACGGATATATCCGGACCGGTTTATGCACGTGGCCGAACTCAATCGTATGGGCGCCGGCATCCGTAAAGAGGGCTCCTATGCGGTTATCCAGGGCCGGAGCCATTTGTCCGGCGCGCCGGTCATGGCATCAGACCTGCGGGCCTCGGCGGCTATGGTCCTGGCCGGGCTGGTGGCCACCGGCACCACCGAAATCCAGCGCGTTTATCACATTGACCGGGGCTATGAAAAGATAGAAGCCAAACTCAACGCCTTAGGCGCTGATATAAAAAGGGTGTCGGATAAGGTGGTGGTGGAGGAAGATAAGTAAGTATATAGTATAGAGTATGTAGTATGTAAGGAATGCGAAATGAGGGGATATGGCAAAGATAGAGGATTTTAGGCAATTAAAGGTTTGGCAAAAGGCACATCAAATAGTTTTAAAGGTTTATCAGCTAACCGCAAAATTCCCATCTGATGAGAAATTTGGTTTAGTTTCCCAGATGAGGCGGGCGGCTGTTTCTGTCCCAGCGAATATCGTTGAGGGATTTAAGAAAAGAGGCAAGGCCGACAAGATAAAATTCTATAATATCTTACAGGGTTCTTTGGAGGAACTGCGATATTATTTTATCCTGGCTAACGATTTAAAGTTTACTATTAACTACGATGAGATGTGGAGTATGTCGGATGAAGTCGGCAGGATGCTGAATGGACTAACCCGTTCCGCCGAACAATACTAACTCCTATATACTCTATACTTCATACTATATACTTGAGAAACTATGTTCGAAAGTATTACCGAAAAACTACAAGCCGCGTTCAAGAAGCTGTCCGGCCAGGCCCGCCTGAGCGAAAAGAATATCCAGGACGGCCTGCGCGAGGTCCGGATGGCGTTGCTCGAAGCCGACGTCAACTACAAAATCGTCAAGGACTTTATTGAGGCGGTCACCAAACGCGCCGTCGGCAAGGATGTCATTGACAGCATCACCCCGGCCCAGCAGATTATCAAGATTGTTCACGACGAATTGGTCAAACTGATGGGCGCCACAGAAGAAGGCATCAAGTTCGCCTCAGAACCGCCCACCATCTTTATGCTGGTCGGCCTGCAGGGCTGCGGCAAGACCACCACCTGTGCCAAACTGGCTAAGTATCTGACCAAGAAATCGCACCAGCCGTTGCTGGTGGCGGCTGATGTCCAGCGCCCGGCCGCCGTGGACCAGCTCAAGACCCTGGGCAAACAACTCAATATCCCGGTTTATAGCGAGAAGAATACGACGCCGCCTAAAATCTGCGAGAACTCGCTCAAATTCGCCCGCGAGAATAACCTGGACTGCATTATTTTGGATACCGCCGGCCGGCTGCATATCAACCAGGAACTCATGGACGAACTCAAGGCCATCTCAGGGCGGCTCAAGCCCCAGTATGTCTTTCTGGTAGCCGATGCCATGACCGGCCAGGACGCGGTCAACAGCGCCAAGTCGTTCAACGAATGGCTGCCCTTGGCCGGCGTGATACTGACCAAGCTGGATGGCGACGCCCGGGGCGGCGCGGCCATATCCATCAAGGCCGTCACCGGCAAGCCTATCAGGTTTGTCGGCATCGGCGAAAAGATAGACAACTTCGAGGAATTCTATCCCGAGCGCATGGCATCGCGCATCCTGGGCATGGGCGATATTGTTTCTCTGGTGGAAAAGGCCCAGGAGAATATGGACGAGGCCAAGGCCAAGAAACTCGAGGAAAAACTCCGTAAGAATAAACTGGATTTGCAGGATTTCCTGGAACAGCTCCAGCAGATAAAAAAGATGGGCTCGCTCAAGGACATACTGGCCATGCTGCCCGGGGTGGGCGGGGCAATAAAGAACCTGGACATAGACGACAAACACATCAAGAAGATAGAGGCGATTATCCAGTCAATGACGCCCTATGAGCGGGAGAACCCCGAGGTTATCGACATCAAGCGCCGGAACCGCATCTCCAAAGGCAGCGGAACTGTGCCCGGCGACGTCAGCCAGCTCATCAAGCAGTTCAACGACATGCAGAAGATGATGAAGAACATGCCCAAGATGGGCAAGATGATGGGCAAAATGGGCGGGTTTTTGGGCAAGTAAATTCACCAGAGCATACGGTTACAATTCTTCCTTGCATTTCACCTCGGAGTTTGGTATAGTGCCAGAATATTCTGATAAAATTAAATCCCGACAAAAACTGCCTGCCTGCCGGTAGGCACGGCCGGGATAACTCGCTGATAACGTTGGCGCTAATGGCGCCACCTAACAGCGAGTAAGGAGTTATTTATATGATAGACTACAGACCCGCGCCCGTTGACAACAACCAATCCCTTCTGGACAAGGGCATTGCTTTGTATGAGCAGAAGGCCTTTGACCAGGCCCTGGTCGTGTTCCAAAAAGTAGTGGCGATTAAACCGAATAACCCGGTTGCCCATTACAACCTGGGCAATGCGCTGGCTCATACCGGGAAACTTGACCAGGCCATTGTTTCCTACCAAAAAGCCATCGGGTTTAATATGGAAGAAAGCGCACCTCTGGCGTATTACAACCTCGGCAATGCCTATTATCAGAGCAATAATCTGGACCGGGCCATTGCGGTCTATAAAAAGGCAATCGCGCTGAATCCGGCCCTGGCAATGGCATATAACAACCTGGGGCTGACGCTGTCCCATAAAGCCGATAAGGTCAGCCGGCGTGAAGCTATCCGGGTCTTGCAGAATGCGCTGAAACTTAACCCGGTTGATACGGATGCCCTCAACAATCTTGGCATCGTCTACGGCGACCTGGGCAATCTGGACCAGGCCCTGGCCCTGTTCAACCAGGCCCTGAAGTCCAATCCGCGGGACACCAAGGCATACGTCAACAGCGCCAAGGTCCTGTCATTAAAGGGACAAAACAACCAGGCCATCGCCATGCTTAAAAAGGCCGTCCGGATGGCGCCCGATGACGCGACTATCCTTTACAATCTGGGCTGTGATTTATCCAAGGCGCATAAATATAACGAAGCCATAGAATGGTATCTCAAGGCGCTCCGGATAAAACCCGATGACTTCAACTGCCTCTATAATCTGGGCGGTGATTATCTCGCGAAACGGGATTATACCAAAGCTAAAGAGGCCTACCAGAGGGCGATTAAGGCCAATCCGACTAATCCAATCGGTTACTTTAACATCGCGCACGTCTTTGACGAGACCGGGGATTATGAGAACGCCCTGGCCTGCTACAAAAAAGCCATAGAACTAAACCCGGACTACGTCGGGGCGCATTACAATATCGGGCATCTGCACAACGGGCATGGCCGGCCGAATGAAGCCATAAAATCGCTGGAAACCGCCCTGGCGATTAGTCAGAAGCAGAAGAACCATCTGAAAGCGGCGCATTGCTATTTCCATTTGGGCCGAATCTATACCGGGATGAGTAAGTTTGAGAAGGCGTTACCCATGCATCTCAAATCCTTAGGTATAGCCCGGAAACTCAAGGAAAAGGGCCTGGTTGCGGCCAATTACTCTATGCTCATCGGCCTCTACGGCCAGCTCAGCGACAACAGGAAATCCCGGCAGATGGCCAAGGAGTTCCTGAAGATAGTAAAATAAAAGTAATCAAGAATAAATAAATTATGTGTTTAACATTATACATGGGCACTAAAAAAGAAGTCCCGGAAATTCCATTCAACGCGCAAGACCGGCATCTGTGGACGGAAAAACTTCATAAAGAACATAAAGAGGAAGAATCTATCAGGCGCCATTTCACCCTGCCCATAATTACCTATGTCGGTTCGGACTTAAACTGCGGCTGCGGTTTCCGGCATATTTCTATTCTGGATGACAATAACCTTATTTATGACGATCCTAAAGAAGCCGATAAGGCAAAGAATCACCGGGAACTACTGGCATTTATTAAGGAAAACCTTGGAGACCAGGATAGGATAGAACTCTATGCCGTATGGGAAGGGAAATGGGATAAACTCCCCAAACATAAAGAAGAAATTGATGCGGCGCAATTAGTTGATGATGATTTTTGCTTCAGGGAACCTGGGTTTTATACTGTAAAGAATATCAGATAGTATATGGGGTCTAGCCCGAATCCCGGAGGGATGTCATTATGAAAAATGTTCTTGTAGAAGCTTCTATAGAAACCCTTAGGCAGGCCATCCGGCTTAAACCTAATTCTGCGAATTCGCATTATAGTCTCGGTCTTATCTATCTGAACACCGGCGAATATCAGGCGGCTATAGAATGCTTCAAAACGGCGATTCGGCTTAGGCCCGGCGAGGCCGAGGGGCACTGCCGCCTTGGTCTTGCCTATGAGAAAACAGGCGATTATCAGGCGGCCCTGGAATGCTTTGAAGAGGCGAAACGGATTTACCCTGACCATGTCGATACGCACTGCGGGTTTGGTCTTCTCTATGGAAAAAAAGGCGACTATCAGAAAGAGATAGAATGTTATCAAGAGGCGATTCGGCTTAAACCCGACTATGCCATAGCGCACTATAATCTGGGCGTGGCCTATTGGCACACCGGCGATACCCGGAAAGAGATAGAATGTTACAAGGAGGCAATCCGGCTCAAACCCGACTATGTCATAGCGCACTGCGGTCTTGGTATGGCCTACGGGAAAGCCGGCGAGCATCAGAAAGCTCTGGAATGCCTCAAAGAGGCGGCCCGGCTTGAACCGGATGAGGCCGAGGCGCAATGTAATCTCGGCCGTATGTATGGTGAGGCCGGCGAATACCAAAAGGCCATGGAATACTTTGAAAAGACCATTCGGCTTAAACCGACCTATGCCGAGGCGCACAACAATCTGGGTTTTATGTATTGGAAAACCGGCCTGTCTTCCGCGACGCCCTCGGCGCAGGCAGGCGACTATAAAAAGGCCATAGAATGTTATGAAGAGGCGATTTATATTGACCCGGAACTGGCCCTCGCGCACTATAACCTCGGCGTGGCATATGAGGCCACCGGCGATAATAAGAAAGCGATGGCATGTTATAAAGAGGCGCTCCGGATTCAACCTGATTATGCCGAGGCGCGCGATAAACTCGGTAAACTCGAAGGAATAAAACAACGGGACTGAACTGATTAAGCGAAATAAATAATATGCCAAATACACTTGATGACTTAGAGAGCCCCAGGAAAATTAATCTGGTTGATATCGTAACCCGGACCGCCTTCCTGAAAGAACTGTATAAAGCCGCCGGAATGGCTTATGCAAAGAAGAAGGAATCCGGCTTTGCTGTTTATACCAACGATGGCTTTTCCGAAATATCCGTCAACCGCGCCGTTCTGGGCAAGGTGGAAAAAGACAAGGTATTAAAGATGATACAGCATTCTATGTCTTCCGAGTTTGCCACATCATCCAAAGACAAAGAAGGGCAGGGAATGCGTGTCCCGGTTGACCATTATACCCTGCTCTTCCTGCATTTTCATCCGGGAAAAGACACTTTAATCCCCTCCGGCGTTGATATTGCCTACCTATTGTCCCTAAGGAAATTCAACGAGACGCTCTTGGATTCAAGCGAGACGGAAAGGGAAGTGTATAAAAGCAAAGAAGAACCGGTTACAATCGGATATGAAATTGACTACGTAAATCCGGTAGCGATGGTTTGCTCGGTTGGGAAACGCCAAAAAGACATTGATTTGATATTTATTCAGGGAATTACTAAAAGGTCTATAGACCCGGATAAGTTTTTACAATATGCGGCCAGATACTGTAATAAATTGAATGGCCAGCGCACCAGGGATTTAGATGGCGACCTTATTGCCGCATTGGGGTATTTTCACCGGTTCAGGTCCAGGAATCAGGTTCTGGAGTTTCTAAACGGCTCAAAATATCTCCGGGCCGTGGATTTGAAAATCAGGGACGGGAAAATAAGAGATAGCGACTTAAAGAAACTTAAGAACTTTGAACTGATACAAACCAGATTCTACAAGGAAAGGGAATATAGAAGCAACCGGTCTGATTCGGACGACGAATAGAAATTGGTAAGTGTCCCCGGATTATGGAGAAACAACAGAAATGTTCAATAGGAACTGTCTTGCGAAGGAGTATTTATGAATCAGGCGAATATTGTACGAACGCTTATTAAAAGAGGGAACGAGTTGTTTAATAAGCCGTTTGAGGCGGGAGATTTTACCGGGAATAAAGATGCCAACGACTTGTTAAATGATTTAGCTCGTTTTCCTCATGCTTATGTTCTTGCTTGCTTGATGGATAGGAAGGTTAAAGCTGAAAGAGCATGGATAATCCCATATAGAATTTCTCAAGAACTTGGCGGATTTGAATTCCAAAGATTACTAAAGGCAGATTCGGATAATATTACGAACATATTCAAAAATAAAGGACTACATATATATAACGACATGATGGCGGAGATTTTCATGTCTGGCGTAAAATTAATTAATGATAAATATGAAGGGAATGCCTCAAAGATATGGTCTGGCAATCCCAGCAGTGCAACCGTAGTAAGGAGATTTCTTGAGTTTGATGGCGCTGGCGTAAAAATCGCTACTATGGCTACCAATATCTTGGCGCGAGATTTCAAGATTCCTTTACGTGATAGAATGTTTATTGATATATCGCCAGATGTTCAGGTGAAAAAGGTTTTTACCAGAATAGGATTTATTCCAAAGGATGCAAGCAATGATGATTTAATTTACTGCGCACGAGAATTATATCCAGAATATCCAGGGATTTTTGATCTTTCTGCGTGGGAAATCGGCAGGAAATGGTGCTCCAATAAAAAACCAACCTGCAATGAATGTTATCTTGATGCAGATTGTCCGAAGATTATTTAGTTTAAGATGAATAATTATTCTAAACAAATTGAACTGCTATTTACCTCAGAGATTCAGTTTCGTCTAGCGTCTGCAGTAAGATTGGCAGTTACGCTGGAAAAACAACCGCTTGATTTACCTGTCGAGTGGACTTACGGTAAACATATGGTAAAATATAACGAAGTCGCATTACGAAAAGATCAAGCAACTTATGCTTCAACTTGCTTGCATCGCTCGGCAACTTTCCTGATGGCTGTCGCAATCAAAGATGTAATTAAATCAATAATACACAACCCAAAAAATCATAGTGATGCAAACATCAGAAATGCATATCAAATCGCCAGATTAATTCGCAATGCGTTCGCTCATGGCCCATTTCATCCTGTTTGGTCAATTGACTCAGATTGCCAGGATGCTATTTTTGAAGTGAAAGATATCATCACGCTTAATACAAAAGGATTACAAGGAACTCCTTTTGATTGGCGACATTATGGAGGACCACTGGCTTTATTAAAATTATGTCAGTTTGTTAGATTTGAAATATTGAAAGATACTAACACAAAACCAGGAGATCGAAAGATTCCTAAACCAAAGACGGTTTGCTATCAACAAGGTGATTTAATCTTAGAAGAAATCAAGAAATTGCCAAGCCGATTCCGAAAGAAAAACCACAAGGAAACATAATATATAGTTCTAAATAATTATGTCCTCTAAAGACAACATTGATAATAATTGCCTGCACGAAATCAACCGGAAATTGGACATAGTGATTTCGTTCCTGTCCGGTCTGAAGGGCCCGGCTCCGGCCTTATCGGGCATCAAGGCCCCGAAATTCCCTCTGCCTGAGGGCGCGACATTTACGGATATTATCGCCCGGATGGTGGATGACTATGCCCTGGTGTCGGTCAAGGGCAAGGGCGGCAAGCCCCAGCGCGTGAATTTCGTGGAACTAGACTGCAACGACAAGCGCAAGAAGGGACGGCTCATCCCGGACAGCCATTGGCGTCTCCTGCAACGGTTGGCCGAACACAACGGGATTCTCACCTGGAAAAAATCCGGGTTTAAGGGCGTTTCCAAAAGCGACGCCTATAATACCTTTGAAGACGGGTTCCAGCTTGAACATACGGATTGTTATACCGGCAAGGATATGACCCGGATAAAGAATCTGGTTTACGGCCTGCGCAAGAAGTTACAGGCGTTCTTCGGCCTGAGCGATGACCCTTTTTATCGGTATGACGAGGTCCACTGCTACAAGACCAAGTTTGATATCGGCAAGTATGACCCGCGCTATTTCGGCCCGAAATCAGAAAGGGATGAAGAAGGCAAGGATAATAAGTAAGCGGATTAAGCCGATTTAAGCGGATTTAATCAGGAATATTCTGATGCTTACAAAGGATGGTACAAACAACGCGTTCCGTCAAGTAACCGAAACTGCCTTTATGCATTATCCTGCGTTGAAAAAGAGCCGATTCAGATGGTTTACCGTTACATTTAAACCCGATTATTTTAGCCGCCAGTCCATAATCAGATAAAGGATTAATGCTAACACATTCGGCATGCGCACCGTTTAACTTGCCTTGATAGTAAATACCCCTGCTTTCCCTATCAAATTTCTGATTTGGAAAGGGCGGCTTACGACACTCGTAATATAATTTTTCACCTTTTAGTATCGCATTTACTTCTAACTGTTTTCTGACCCTGCTAAGAATCTCGTGGTGAATATTCATCTGGGAATGATTAATAGGGGATACATTTAACCTTGCCCTCTGCCACCAATTCACTACAGACCCGGCAGACCAATTCAAGGTCAAGATTTAATTCGTCGGCAATATCCACCTGGTCAAGATTGGGTTTTTTATCAAGCAAATTACGTATTGCATTCTTAACCGGTTCATTCGGGTTCCATAAAGAACTAAAATCCGAGTCAATAGCGGACATTCTTTGCTTTGATTCCCGAAACCATTTTGCTAATCGGTTTGTCTTTTTTACCAATTTAGCTATCTCTGTCATTCAAAATCAATTTTATTTTGTAACTTTTGCTTTATTTAATTCGTCCTTTAATTTCCATATCTCGTTTTTATACCTGAATAACTCGGTCTCTAAATCGTCCAGCATTTTCCTTAACGCATCTTTTTCCTCTTTTATTTGAGTATATTTCTTTTGCCATTCCCTTAACCTTGCCATTAAGAAGTTTCTTGTTAATTCAAGCTCTTGTTTTGTCTGCGCTTGTTTATCCACCTGGTAGATATTACCAATTGCACTGGCAATAAGGGCCCATGGTAGTATGTCGCTACTTTTTTTTCTTGGCATATGGTATTTATTTATAATATCCGCCTTATTCTGTCAAGACAAATATCTTTATTATACCACCACCTCCCCACTCGTCCCCACTACCTCCCTAAGGGTAGAGGACACCCCCCTTATCATAGGAGGACACCCCCTGTATCTATAGAGGACACCGGCCATATCTATAGGCGACACCCGCTATATCTGTAGAGGACACCCGGTATGTCTATAGGGGACGCCCAGCGTATCTATTAATGACACCCGGTATGCCTGTAGAGGACGCCGGATATGCCTATTGAGGACAGCCGGTATATCGCATGAAGACACCCGACATATCGCATAGTGATACCCGGTATATCACATAAGGACACCCGGTATATCATATAGCCGCACCCCCTATACGATAAGAGGATACCCGCTCTATCGTAAAGGGACACCCACTGTATGGCTTAGTCACACCCTTAGTCTGGTATGTTAGACATCGGGTAGCCGGTCAAAAATGACCGGAGTAAATCAAGGGCATCTAAATAATTATTAAAAGATTTTTTTGTTCCATCCCCTTGCCTTTCACCTATTTCCTGCAAAACAGCCGAAATCACAAAAAATTCACCCCTGCCCCCGGTCAAAAGTGACCTTTAAACCTCCGTAGGGACAGCACTGGTAAGACGTCCCTGACAGGAGACCGGCTGACATCATCCCGGCCCAACTTTGCCGGAATGGGTAACCGGCTCCAAGACAGGATAAACCTATGTTAGAGGAAATCATTAGGGCGGGAGTAGTACTCCCTGCGCCGGAACCCGAAGGGACCGCGTCCAGCGAACTGGAAGCGGAACCGGTTATTCCGCCGGCGGTGCCGGATGCCAACAAAGACATCCGAAATTATATGGGCTCTCCAACACTGCTGGACGCAGTGGAAGGCGGGATTGTCAGCCGACAGGAGGCCGAGGTGGTGATGGAAATCGGCGCCTACAGGCGCTCGGTCCAATATACCGCTCAGGCCGTAGGGCTGACCCCTGAGAAGGTCCTGGAACTCTACGTGAGCGGGATTCTCAAACTCAGGAAATGGCTGTCAAAGTAAAACACTATTCACCGCAAAGGCGCAGAGAACGCAGATTAAAGAAGTTTTATTCTCAGCGGACTTTGCGTCTCTGTGGTGAAAAACAAGCCAAATCGGTGGCTCTTGATGCGCACAGGAGTTAACCGTTGAGCAAAAAGCAAATGGACTTACTTTCGGCGAAGTTGATTACCCGCCTGAGGCGGGTCTAAGAGGCTGTAACATCCTAACGGATTAACAGCCTCTAAGAAGGAGGTGAGAAAAAATGTCAACAATCATAAGCAAAGTCAGGTTGTTCGTGCCGCTGGATTTAACCACAATCCCGGAACACATGAGCAACGACTGGCGTGATACCCTGAAGAGCAAGGCAGAAGGTATTGATAAGAAACGGAAACTTATCATACCGGATGAAATGGCTTATAAAACCAAACTGGCCGGACCGGCCAGCGAGGGTTATTCGCCGTTCCCGTCTGCCACTTTCAGGTCCAAGAGCGGTAAGTCGCGCCAGGCCATTGTCAATGCCCACGCCGAGAACGTGCTGAACACCTTCAATAACTACGAGACCAAATTGCTCCGGGCATTTGAGGAGATTGAAGGCGAGGTCGGCAAACGTTACAAGGAAAGCGTTGATAATGCGGTTGACCTGTATGTGACCAGGGTGGCCAAACGGACACTGCCCTTTACCGGTGAGAAGACCATCGGCAAATCGGTGACCGGCATTGCCCCGCTCTGGCTGACGGACGATGCGTCCACGGAACGGTATATCCGCGGCGCCGACCAGGTGCTCCAAGGCGGTCCGGCCAATATCGCGCTGATAAGCGGCGGTATTGATAACCGAACCGCCCTCAAGGCGGCCCTGGCTCAGCAACTGACCAAAAGCGGCGTGATTATCGTGACCGGCAGGTTTGAAACCGCTCTGACGAGCGCGGAGAACGATGCCATCAACGCGATAATCAAGGGCCTGCAGGATTCCACGACCTATGTGCCGTTTGCCACGGGTGGCGCAAGCCATTGCGACTACATTGTGGTGGATAGCAAGATGTTCCTGGAAATCCAGGTGTCAATACCGTAACCAAACGGTGAATGCGGAACGCGGATTGTGGAGTACTACACAGTCCGCTTCCCTTTAATAAAAACAATATGAAACACGAATAATTCGTGTGATTCGTTTCATTCGTGTGATTCGTGTTAAAAGAATTGGAGTTAAATATGTTAAAGCCAAATGAAGTTAAAACCCCGAATATCGCCAGTTACGCGGTAACCGAATCCAAGCTGGCTGATAATTCGGTGACGACCAACAAAATCAAGGACGGGGCGGTCAAGACCGATAAAATCGGTGACAAGGCCGTGACCCTGGATAAGATGGCCGACCGGTCAATCTCAACCGCCAAGATTATTGACGGGGCCATTACCGGCATCAAGATTGCCGACGGAACCATCACCAAAGACAAAATCAGCGATGGCGTGCTGGGCCGACCTTTGACCCCGCCCGTAGCCACGGTGGAAATCGCGGATAGCTCGGTGTCCGAGGCGAAGTTGCAGAACAATTCTGTAACCCGTGATAAAATCAAGGATGATTCGATTACCGGAGCCAAAATCGCGGCCAATACCATCACCGGCGCAAAGATAGCGGCCAATGCTGTGGGCTCTAGCGAGATTGCGGCTAATGCAGTGGGGACAAGTGAAATTGCGGCCGGCGCAGTCGGGACATCAGAACTGGCAACCAACGCCGTAACCACCGAGAAAATTACCAACGGAGCCGTGACACAGGAAAAGTTGGCGCCGGGTATAGGTGGAAGCAGAATAGTGTTCCTGCCGACCAGAATCCAGTTGACCAGTTTAATCGTCAGCGGGAATCAGGATTGGATGCCCAGCGCGCCGAATCCGAGTATTCCGCCCGAGGCGACTGCGCTCATCCTGCAGATTGAACTGGTGCAACAGAGTATTGCCCCGCCGCCCCAGGGCTGGCTCAATTGCCGCCTGAGGAGAGACGCAACGCAACAGGAATGTTACGCGATTGGCGTAGAGGCGAAGAATGTTGGACAGGTATATGGCGGACAGGTCATTGTCCCAATAACATCTGGTTCATTTCAGTATTCATTTACTGACGTGAACGGTAATGTGAACATTACATTCAACCCGTATGTGGTGGGATATGTGATATAGGTTTAAAGATAGCGGTAGAGAATAGCCCCTCTCCGATGTAATGTCGGGGAGGGGCTTATTTTGTTTCGCACCTTATTCCGTTTTGATGTGCTGCTTGATAAACTCCACAATCTGCGGTTTGTTGCCGCCAGACGAGATTAAGTAAATTCCCCGGAATGCCTCCAACCGGGATTTTTCCTTGAACGGGCTTAACAGGATACCGTTCCTGTCTTCATAGTAACTCTGAAAGTAGCTCCAGGGTTTCTTTTTGGTCGCGCCGGAGAACTTCACCTCGACGCCTTCTGCATTCAAGGTGTAAACCGTGGGCAGGAAGAACTGCCTCATAGAGAATACCAGTAATAACAGGGCAACTAAGGCATATCCGATGCTTTCAGTGGTAAGCAGGGTCAGGAGGCAGATGAGCAGGATGATGATGACCAGGAATACGGATTTTTTGGGCTCGGCCTTAAAAGGGTGCGTGGTCCATTCCATACATTTAATTAAAGAGTAGCCACAGATTCCACAGATTTAATCCGTGTAATTCAGGCTGGTTTAAATTCTTAATATTATTGCCAGATATTTTATTTCGATTACACCGATTAAATTCAATCTGTGTAATCAGTGGCTACAGATAGAATTCTTTTACCAATGCCAGGATAATGGTGCCGAAGAATCCGGCCAGGGTGCCTAATTCGGCCAGCAATACCCGGCCCCAGGGGAATTCCGGCCTGATTTCGTGCGGGGTGGCCCCGGACAGTTTCGGGCCCCAGCGCGGCACCACCTTGCAGTATTCTTCATAGACCGCGCCGTATTTCTCGCGCATCCGATTCTCTTCATACCAGGTGATTAACAGATGATGCAGTAAGAAGATGATGCCCACGGCGATTGGGATATACCAGAGCAGTCCGAACATCACAGCCGAGCCGCCGAAGCCGATGATGTTGCCCCAGTAGAGCGGATTGCGGGTAATCCGGTACGGGCCGTCCGTGGTCAGGATTCGTTTCATCGGGTCTTCGGGCTTGGCTTTCCAGCCGATGTAGCGGGCCGCGTAGACTCGGGTCCAGGAGCCCAGGAAGACCAGGAACCCGCCGATGGGCCATATCAGCCAGTGCCGGGTCTCGTGCCAGCGGATAAAAACCATGGGCACAAAGGTGGCAATGTAGAGTATCCAGCGCCAGCGGAAGATGAACCGGCCGATATAATAAGTTGTTTTCATACAAATTTCGTAAGCGGATTAAGCAGATTAAACGGATAACACACCCCTAAATCCCCTCTTATTAGAGGGGACTTTAGGCATCTGTGTCTATATCTGTGTTTACTCGCAGTTAAACTTCAGTTGTTACTGCGAGTTATCCCCGTATGGGGTAATCTGTGGTTACGAATATCTCCTCTCTTATTTCTTATCAAACTCCATCTGCCCTAATCCCATATTGCCGAATTCGTCATAGGCCCGGACGGCAATGTTATGGAATCCATTGGCAGTTACAGCTAAAGTAAACTTAAAGTCCTCGGAGCGGGAATCCATAATGCCGTCCAGCGGAAATACCGCTTCCCATTTCCCGCCGTCCAGAGAATATTCTATCCTGCGGACCTGGGACAGGGTATCGGCTGCCTGGCCGGAACACGCTAACTGCTTGTCTACAGCCAGGTCTTTTATCTCCGGCTTGGTGTTGTCTATGATAATGGCCTCGGATATCTTTTCGTCCTTGAGTTCGGTGCCGTTGGGATTGACCTTTTCGTCCGTGGCCTCAAGTTTGATGAAATACCGGCCGTCGGCCAGCGAATCGGTCATCCAATTAAATTCCGGCTGGAATATCAGGCCGCCCGGGAATTCCTGGTTGAGCAGAATCCAGGTCTTCTGGTTCTCGGCCCGGTAAGAGATGCGATAAGAAATCGCGTCGTTGTCCGGGTCACGGACCTGGTAATTCATCTTCTTGAACGGTAAGCGCTGGGGAATGCCGGTGGGCGGCAGGGGCTGAACCGGCGCAATATTAAACGCCATGATTTTTGGCTGCTGGTTATGGACCAGGTAGTTCTGGGTGATTTCCTTGATGACCGTGTCCTTGCTGTCCCAAGCCAGTTTGGCCCTGAAATAGCGGGCCGTCGGGGCATTGGGCTTGATTGATTCATCTGCCTTTACCGGCAGTGGGTCGGACCAGTCAGACCAGGTCTCGTCCGGCTTGGCGGTGTTGCCGCTCTGGACCTGGAGCGTGAGCGCGCCCTGCCCTTTGAATGAGAAATTGCCCCACTTGGACGGGAACCGGGCATCCCAGACCTCGGCCGTGAATTCGGCCTTGATTGACAGGTCGGTCCGGGCCAGATAGACCGCGGCCTTTTTGCCTGAGCCGATGGCATAGAGCTGGTTATCCTTATCCATGACCAGGGTCAGGGCCTGTCCGGCGTCCAGGTCATAGGGAATAAAGAATTTTCCGCCTTGGAAGACATAATAAATCCGGCCGCTGTTGTCCGTTCCAATGACTAAGACGCCGTCGGCGTTGAGTTTCATCTCGGTGATATAGCAATCGTTGAAGGCGGCGATTTCTTTGATGAGTCCGCTGGCCAGTTTGTAGATGACGCAATGGACCGGCGGCCTGGGCATTTCCGGCGGCGGCTGGGCCCCGATGTTCATTGGATTCATATTGGCCGGAGCCGCGGCATCAGGCATCGGCATTGGTTGAGGAGGCGGCATGGGCGGCGGTTCCTCATCGCCGTCCTCCTGCATCGGAACCATCTCTTTAATCTTTTTCAGTATTTCGTCCGGCGTTACGTTATCCTGTGATTTCTCCTCTTTGGGCAGGGTAGAGCCGCCGGGCGCAGAGTGATGGTCTGGGGGTGGAGCATCCGGCGGGTGATGCTCGGGGGTATCGGCTGGCGGAGGCGTCTCGTGCAGTGTCTCATGCTTAGGCGTTTCTTTGGGAGACGTGGGCTTGGTGTCGCCCGGGGTTACGTCTTTGGGGGTCTGGCCCGGGACCGGAGGAACAGCCGCGGCCTTTCTGGCTGACTGCTGTATCAGTCCCAGGAATTCCTGGGGCGCGACCTTGATGCCCTTATTAGCGCCGATAAACAGTTCGTTCTTGGCCGGGGAATAAACCAGCGACCTGATTTCCATATCTCCGAAGTCAGCCACGATTTCCGGCCGGCCTTTGAGCGAGATGCGGTAGACAATGCCCGGGTCATCAGTGCCGGCATAGAAATAGTCCTTACCATTAAATATCAGGGACAGGACATTCTTTTTCTTGGTGTCATAGAAAACCTCGGCCTTACCGGTATTGTCAATCTTGTATATCTTGCCTTCGGGACCGGTGGCTGCATAGAGATTATTGTTGTTTTCCAGGCAGAGTTGCCAGACGTATGTTTGTCCCGCCTTAGCGGTATCGCTTTTGGCTGGACCGGCAGAAATGGTGCAGAATAGGGTGCCCTTGCCGGATTTGTCTATCTTGAAGATTTTGCCGTTGGGGATGGTGCCAGCATAGAGTTCGCCATTGTTAGCAATCAGCGTGGTGACCAGCATTTCGCCGGTATTAAAGGACTCTTCTAATTTATTATCCTTTTGGTTAAGGGAATAGATGATGCCCTTGGCCGAGCCGAAATAGACGCGGTCGTTTATGGTAGCGCTGCACCAGAGCCCGGTATCCTCGTCCGTGATGGGTTGGCTGGGCAGGGCGATTTTGGTGTAGGTGGCGCCCATAGTCAGTGAGCCGTCCGCGGACAGAATCGCGCCCTGCAGCTCGCCTTTGCGCCATCCGTCCGGATTATTTATCTCCCAGGATGCGGACTGGACTGCGAAGGCATTGGCGCCGAGCGATAGGATTAATGCGATTGTGGCGAGCATCTTTTTCATAGTAATCCTTTCTCTAGTGATGTCATGCTGAACTCGTTTCAGCGTCTATTAGACCCTGAAACAAGTTCAGGGTGACATTTAAGGCGTTTATTTTAATAATAGATTACTTATTCTTGTA
Organism: Planctomycetota bacterium; assembly: GCA_038059695.1. Taxonomy (GTDB): domain Bacteria; phylum Planctomycetota; class MHYJ01; order JACQXL01; family JACQXL01; genus JACRIK01. The sequence goes on along the minus strand of JBBTIZ010000019.1, from coordinate 37,126 downwards.
CTTTACCAAATTAACGGCCACGCTCCGGCTGCCGTAAACAATATGCTGCATCGGTTCAATGGCCAATATATAGTCCTGGCCCAATTCCAGCGGTTTTTCAAAGGTCGGGGAACGCCGGAAGGTATCATAGCCGGGCGCGCCGTAGGCCGTGCCGGGCCACTGGTTTATCAGGCCGCTCAGGAACGACCTGGGCAGGTTCTTATAATTATTTCCGTTGAACTTCAGGTCAATATTAGGCAAGGACATGACCGCCACCAGATTGCCGCCGTCATAGAATGATTTCAGGTAATTTATCAGTTCCGGCACATTGGTGGGCGAGGGCAGTGGCGGCATCAGGTTATTGCTGCTCATCACAGTAATGGTTAGTGTCTGCGGGGCTTTCAGATCCTGGGGCACGGTGAAATCAATGGTCTTGATAAACGGCTCTTTGAGATAGGGTTTTAATTGGCAATAGATTCTGATGGTCTGGCCGGGCAGGACTTCTTTGGTCTCGGTCCAGGCATTGAGCAACTGCAGGGCGCGGTTCTCGTTGGTGATGCGCAGGTCAAAGGTGACGTTCTCCACATCTATCTTGGTGTAAGGATTATTCCAGATGGGGTTAAAGATGTTGTTGACGGCGCCGCAACCGGCTCCGGAGGTGGAATCGCTGACCAGCCGTTTGAAGACCACTGGTTCGTTGTCCTTTATCTTGAGCGTGGTGGTGACCTCAATCAGGGCCGGCTCAAAGGGCATTACCTCAACCGCATCGGCCGCGCTCATCATCAGGTTGGTGAGTAAGTCAGGCATCAGGTTACGGTGGTGTATGACTTCGTAGTTGAAGGTCTCCTTGCGTCCGGTCTTGACGTTCTCCACGATTATTTTCAGCGGCATCATCTTGGCTTTCTTTTTCAGGACGCCGCTGATGGAACTGCGCCGGTCCTGTTGCAGGACGCCGACTTCAGACACAGCCGAGCCGAACTTGAAAGAGCGGTTGATGCTGGACATAGTGCCGTAGATAAAGGCGTTGGTCATCGGGGCGTCAACCTCTTCGCCGTACATTTCCATCCGGTGCCCGAAGGCTGATATTTTATCGCCGTCACGATAAGTGACGGTGCCCACGCCGGTCCATTCTTCATCGCCCCGGACTAGGGTCACGCCGACGGCGCTGCCCGGTTCAAGTTCTTTGCTGACCGTTTCCTTTAATTCGGCGGTGGTTGAACCGCTCTGGACCGGCATGAGGTTGTATTTTTCCAGCGCCTGGGCCAGGTATCTCAGCCGGTAGGAACTCACGCCTGAGACGAACAATGGCGTCATCAGGGGTTTCATCTCTCCGGGCGCTTCAATCATCTTTGTGTTTGGAGGTCCGCCATAGGCGGATCCGCCATTCGTGGCGGACAATGAGGCGAGTTTTTCACCCTGATTATTGTTATCAAGGGAACCGGTGGACTTTTCGATGGGCTTGTTCAGGTCAGTCAGCATCAATTCAATGGGCGTGACGCCGGCAATGGATTCATTAGTAAAAGACCAGCCGTAGCCCAGGGCGCCAATCAGCCGGCCGGCCGGCTCTTTTTCCTTGTCCGTGACGATATAAATCGGGCTGCCGCTCATTCCGGCAATTACGCCGGCCTTGTCCACCACCGGATGTGAGCATTTTATTAATATCATATCATATTTCGGGCCGCCGCCGTTCTTCAGGACGCCCATAACCGACACATCAAACTTCTCTATCTTAGTGCCCTGGAATACGGTCTTGCCGTAGCCGGTCATCCCGATTTTTATCTCGTCTACCCCCATTAATTTTACCTGAGGTTTTGAGGGACTGGCTGGTTGACTGGAGGAAGGTTCGGGTTGGTCCTTGGCCTGGGCGAAGCACTCGGGTAAATTACCGATGCTATGGCCGATGAGGATGATGCTCCAGAGAAGAGCGAATATGATGATGCGTTTTTTCATAATTACTCCTGTCAGCGGCTAATCTAATCCCGCGCATAACTTACTGCTTTGCGGATGCGCAGAATTTAGTTATGTGCGGGATAAGAAACTCTAATTCGCTATGCTCATAAGAGTTTCTAATGCGGAGGGCGGGATTTGAACCCGCAAGCCTTACGGCATACGCCCCTCAAACGTACGTGTCTGCCAGTTCCACCACCCCCGCGAAGAAAAAGGTAACAACAGGATTAAACTGATTAATCGGATAATTAACCTGCGCGCACTTAGTGTGCTCGGATTCACGCTCCGCTTAGTTCCGCTAAATCCCGTTGTTTAATTTTATAGTACCTTCCCGGTTAATATTTTATACGCCTCCAGGTATTTTTCTGAGGTCTTGGTTATTATTTCTTCGGGCAGTTTGGGCGCCGGCGGTTTCTTGTCCCAGCCGGTAGTTTCCAGATAGTCGCGCACAAACTGCTTGTCAAACGACGGCTGTCCCTGGCCCGGCGCATAACTGTCCGCCGGCCAGAACCGGGATGAATCCGGCGTCAGCAACTCATCGGCCAGGACGATTTCACCTTTAGCATCCGTGCCCCATTCCATCTTGGTATCGCAGATGATTATACCCCTTCCCAGTGCATATTGATGGGTCTGGGCGTATATTTTCATGGTTCGGGATTTTAATTCCTCGGCGTCTTTATTGCCGACGACTTCTTTCATCCGTTCAAAAGAGATATTCTCGTCGTGCCCGCTGGTGGCCTTGGTGGATGGCGTGAATATTGGCTGATTCAGGCGGGCCGATTCCTTCAGCCCGGCCGGCAGTTTTATGCCGCAGACCTGTTGGGTCTTGGAATATTCTTTCCAGCCCGAGCCGGCTAAGTAGCCGCGGACAATACATTCCACCGGATACACCTTGACCTTTTTCACCAGCATTGACCGGCCTGTTAATTCCTTCTCATATCCGGCCACGGCCGGTATCCGGGCGGCGATTTCCTTAAAGTCCGCCGTGATAAAATGGGTTGGAGTAATATCCTTTATTATGCCGAACCAGAATTCGGACAGGGCCGTTAAGACCGTTCCTTTGTAAGGAATCGGGTCGGGCAGCACCACGTCAAAGGCCGAAAGCCGGTCGGTCGTGACAATCAGGAGATAATCCGCGGTTTCATAGACATCCCGGACCTTGCCCCGATTGAAGAACTTTAATCCGTTGCCTTCAGGGATTGACGTTTCCCAGACAATAGTTATTGGCATAGCGGTATTTTTTATCATACGGCGGGTTTTTATATAAAATTAATTACAGCAAAGCAAGTAAAATGAGCAGATAACTTACGGTAAATACCGTAAGTTATAGACCAAAGGGCGCCTGTGAACACCGCAGTGACCGCGAAGCGAATTTTATCCCGCCGACCCCGCTCCGCTACCGCTTTGCGGGGCGGAGATGGCGGGAACAATTAAGGGAGGCAAAAATCAGGTTACTCTTAAGGCAATATCCAGCGCTTTAGGCGAATGGGTTAGCGCACCGATAGAGATGTAGTCAACGCCGGTAGCGGCGAATCTGCTGATGTTCTTAAGGGTGATGCCGCCTGACGCCTCCAGCCGGACTTCCCCGGCAACACGGTTACGTATGTGAACCGCTTCTTTTATCTCTTTGGGAGTCATATTGTCCAGCATAATGATAGACGGGTGAGATACATTGGCATTTAATAAGATTAAGGCGATGATAAATTCGTAGAGATTGGTCACCTCTATTTCGATAGGCCTATTTTTGGTCATTGGTGATTTGGAGACCAGTTCCAATGCTTTTATAGCCGGGGTATTTTTCAGATGATTATTTTTTATTAAGATTGCATCATATAATCCTATCCGGTGATTGAATCCGCCGCCGGCCTTGACCGCATATTTATCCAGCAGGCGCCAGCCCGGCACGGTCTTGCGCGTATCAAGTATCTTTACGCCATAGGGTTTTGCCTTAGCCACAAATTGGGAGGTGAGCGTGGCAATGCCTGATAGGCGCTGGATGAAATTAAGCACGGTCCGTTCGCCGCTCAGGATGGCCCGGGTCGGGCCTTTGATAATGGCAACAACAGCGTCTTTATTAATCCGGGCGCCGTCTTTTTTCTTGAGGGTAACCTTGACCTTATTTGATAACCTGCGGTAAATCGGCTGGATTAATCCAAGCCCGGCAATGATACCCGGTTCCTTGGCGATGATGATTGCAGTGCTGGTCTGGCTGGCCGGAATCAGGATATTGCTGGTGATGTCGCCGGTACCAATGTCTTCCTTCAGAGCAAGGTTAATCAGAGAGTTTATGAAATTCATATTTTTTACAACGGCCCGTACGGGCTGTTGTTACTTACGTAATGCTTGTTTAACTGTATTTCCGATTTCAGCCGGGTTGGGCACAACCTGGATACCGCAGGCCGTGAGTTTGGCTATCTTTTCCTGGGCAGTGCCTTTGCCGCCGGAGATAATAGCGCCGGCGTGGCCCATCCGCTTGCCCTTGGGAGCGGTCTTACCGGCAATAAAAGCCACCACCGGTTTCGTTACATTCTTCTTGATATAATCCGCGGCTTCTTCTTCCATTGTGCCGCCGATTTCGCCTATCATCACAATAGCTTCGGTGGCTTTATCTTTTTGGAATAATTCCAGGACATCAATAAAAGACGTGCCGATGATAGAATCACCCCCTATACCTAAGCAGGTTGATTGTCCCAGTCCAAGATTAGTTATCTGCCAGACCGCTTCATAGGTCAGCGTGCCGCTGCGCGAGACCACGCCTATTGCGCCTTTCTTGTGGATATAGCCGGGCATAATGCCGACCTTACATTCACCAGGCGTGATGATCCCCGGCCCGTTCGGTCCGAGCAAGCGAACGCCTTTATCCTGGTAAAACTTATGGACTTTAACCATATCAAGGGTGGGGACGCCTTCGGTAATGCAGACCACTAATTGTAGGCCTGAGTCGGCGGCTTCATAGAGCGCATCGGCGCAAAAAGCCGCCGGAACAAATATCACGCTGGTATCAGCGCCGGTTTTTTCTACCGCCTGACGGACTGTATCAAATATCGGCACCTTGTCGGCAAATTTGGCGCCGCCCTTGCCCGGCGTAACGCCGCCTACTATCTTAGTGCCGTATTCCAGCATCTGGGTGGCGTGGAAAGAACCAGCTCCGCCCGTGATGCCCTGAACAATAACCTTGGTATCTTTATTAACTAATATGCTCATAGCAATTATTTTTTAGCCAGCTGCACAATCTTCTTAGCCGCCTCATCCATTGTATCGGCTGAGACAATATTCAACCCTGATTTATTCAGGATGTCTTTGCCGATTTTGACATTGGTGCCTTCCAGCCGGACAACTAAGGGCAGGTTTAAGCCAACCTCTTTTACAGCCGCGGTAATACCTTCGGCGATGATGTCGCATTTCATGATTCCGCCGAAGATGTTGACCAAAATGGCCTGGACATTCTGGTTGGAGATAAGCAGTTTGAAGGCGTTAGCCACCTGCTCTTTGGAGGCGCCACCGCCTACGTCCAGGAAATTAGCCGGCTCACCGCCGTGCAATTTAATCAGGTCCATGGTAGCCATAGCCAGGCCGGCGCCGTTGACCATACAGCCGATATTGCCGTCCAGGCCGATATAAGACAGGTCGTGTTTGGATGCCTCGTATTCCTGCGGGTGTTCCTGGGCGATGTCGCGCATTTCCTGTAAATCCTTATGGCGGAATAATCCGCGGTCATCCAGATTTATTTTTCCGTCCAGGGCAATCAGGCCTGACTGGCTGATAATCAGCGGGTTTATCTCTGCCAGAGAACAATCGTTTTCAATGAATAGTTTACTCAAGCCCAGAAACAAACTCACGCCTAATTTGAAGATGTCAGCCGAGCACTTATCTTGGAACTTACAGATATCCAGGGCGTAGACCAGTTCTCGTGCTTGATACGGTTGCAAACCCAGATAGGGATGTAAATAGAATTTGATAATCTTTTCCGGCGACTTGGCGGCTAATTCCTCTATTTCCATTCCGCCCTCGGCCGATGCCATCAAAACCGGGCAATTCTGTTTGCGGTCAATGACAATGCTGATATAGAGTTCTTTTTCAATGGGCAGGGTTTCTTCTACGATGATTTTATGAATGAGCTTACCGGCTGGGCCGCTCTGGTGTGTGACCAGGGTTTTGCCAATGAGTTCAATTGCGGCCTTGGTTGCCTCGTCAGGAGAATTAACAACCTTGATGCCGCCGGCTTTGCCACGCCCGCCTGAATGGACCTGCGCCTTAACCACTGCCTTGGAGAAGTTCAATTGGTTAAATATCTCTGCGGCTTGTTTGGGTTCAGCCGTAACCATTCCCCGCGGGGTTTTGATTCCGTATTTAGCTAGCAGTTGTTTTGCCTGATATTCGTGCAGATTCATAGAAACGATAGATTAGCATTGCAAGGGGAAGAGGACAAGAAATTAATAACCCCGAAATAATCGGGACTTCGCCTGCGGCTTCGCAGGATTTAGCGAATTTAACAGGATTTTATCTGCTTAATTAGTTTAATCCCGTTGTTTCTATGTCCATAGATTAATGATATGGTAAGACCCGGATTTCTGGTTCCAGGGACAGGGTTTATTTATTCGTAATTCTTCAAGCTAAGTTTAACGATAGAGCGGACATGCGGGCTTTTGTCGCTAACCGCGGAATTCAGCGCCTCCAATGCTTCGGGCGTTTTAATCTGACCCAGGGCCCAGGCCGCCGTGCCGCGTATTTCGTCCGATACCCCACCCAGTAACCCCAGAAACCGTTTTGCCGCGAGTAATTTGGCGAAGACCGGTATGGCTTTTTGCTCCTGCATCTTAACCAGCGCCCTGGACGCTTCTTTTTGAATCTCCGGAGTAGAGGATGTTTCCAGCAAAGTAATAATAGCTGATGATGCGGAATTCTTTAAGGCGGACTGAGGGTATTGCAGGGTCCCTAAAACATCTAATGCCGACAGGACCAGATTAGTATTTTTGTCTTTGAGCAGGGGCAATAAGACGGTGGTTGATTTATTGGGGTTTAATCGGGCCAGGGCGTTAATGGTTTCCTGATAGAATGGTTCCCTGATGAATTCTGATAAGGCCTGGTCCATACCTTCGGCCGGTATGAGATAAGCAATGCCCAGTAAACGTTTGAGGGTTGGCTCGTCCGTATGGACCTTCAACTCATTCATAAAGAAGTGGTGCGCCTGGATGCCCATTTGATTTATAATAACAGCGACGGTCTCGCGCGCTGCGACATCATCGGTTTCCTCAATAAGATTAAGCAGGTCCTGAACCGCCACAAGATTAAAGATAATAAAAATATCTTTAACTATGTTTTTAGTGTCATCGTCATGATGAAACAGGTCTTTGAGCAGTTCGGGGAAGCCCTTGCTTTCTTTGAGGGCCGAGTAGAGTTTATAATTGGCGCCACCTTGCGTTTTCAGGGCCGAGGTGGTGGAAATAGTCAGTTTCCGGGTTGAATCAGACGGCTTTAACTCGGAATGCCGTTTTAAGACAGCCGTAAGAATGGCATGCAGTCCGGTGTAATTCTTGTTTTCCAGATGATAGACAGCATGCTTGAGAGCGGAGTTAAACAGGGCGTTATAAACCGGCGATGCTTTTTCCAGGGGGATTTCTGAAAGGATAATGGGTTCGGTTTTGGTCACCAATAACGACTGGGTTTCAGGCGGAACTGATTTGAATAGTTTTTGGTAAGCCGTGTGCGCCTGCAGGCGGCTTTCCTGACGGTTACTCCTTAGATTTTGCAGGAATTTCTGGTGGAATTGGCTGAAATTCTCCTCATCATTATTGCGGAGTAGTTCTTCGGCAACCTTGAGCGAGTCATCTTCAATCAGGCGGTCCGGCAGACCTTTCATTATATCAGTAAAGCGGGCTATGAGTGATTCGTCTTTTTTAGGCGGTAGTTTTCTGGCCGACGGAGGTTTGGGTTGTTGTCCGGCAACCGGTTCTGCAACGCCGGGCGGAGGCGGCGGTATTGCACCGGGCATTCCGGAAGGCATTGCCGGCCTGCGGGCTGTATCCGCCGTAACATAAACCATTAGCCCAATTTTTATATTGGTGATTCCCTTTTCGGAAAGGATGTTATCCCAGTCCTTGGCGCCTTTTTGCTTGGCTTCGTCAATCGGTGTTCCGCTTAAAATGGAGATGAAACGTTCCAGTTCTTCCTTAGAGGCGCCTTTGATAAACGAGATGCTTTTGAGTTGATATTCGTGGATAATCTTAGAAAGCGCAGTTGATGACGTGCCCAAAAGCCGCGGATTGCCCGGCGTGCCGTTAATCAAGAGAATATTATCGGAGACCGAGAGATTCAGGACCGAGAGATGGCTAAAGACATTTTCCATGGAGTGGTTAACGAACTTGATGGCTTCCGTGGCTAGCTGGCTTCCCGGCGGATAGAGTTTGATATTTTCCACCGCAGCGCAGAAGAACCTGAAGAAATCCTTGAGAGCTACGACAATCGGGCCTTCCAATTCCACCTTTTCCTGGGCAGTGGAGGCCGAAGCAGAGATGCCCTTTTCCCTTGCGGCGATAAACGCCCTTTGGGCAACTCCGATATTGGCAATACCTTTATCCTCCAGGAACTGGTTCCAGTAGCCCTTGCCGGCAAATGGTTTATCAGGCGATTTATCAAGGTTTTTGAGAAGCCGCTCTATTTCCTGCTCCGATACACCGCGGCGGAAGGTGATGCTTTTAATATAGTGTTCTTTTAGAAGCGAGAAGAATTCGTCAACCGCACTGCCATAGGTCTTGGCGTCCAGCGGAGCCGTGTTTATATTAAGGACGTTTTTGGCTTCACTCAGAGTAAAACTTTCTGATTCTTCAAAGAGATTGTTCATTATTTTGACCAGTCCGCCGGAGGCCATAACAATTAATTGGCTGCCATCAGGATAGAGCCGCATATTCTTGCTGGTTGAAAGTAGATTACGCAGGAGGTCTTTAACCAGGGTCATCTTCTGGGGTGATAAGGGCTGGATTGCTTCTTTTATCTTTGAATGAATAATGCCCTGTACGGAAGAATAGTATTCAGGGATTTCATCCTTACGGAAGAGATTGGATGTGATATTTTCCGCCTTTTGGCCATACATCTGGGCTTTGGCTTCATCGCCTGACTTAGAAAAATGGAATGCCAGGGTTGGAGCAACGGAATCCAGTTTGTCTTGATATAGTTTTTCGGTTGCGTCGCCGACGGCCTGGTGCAATGTCTCGCGCTCTTTTTCATCAATATTCTGGTAGACAATCTCCTGGAAATGTTTGGTGGTGAAAGTAAACTGGTCGGTTTTAAGCGGCTCGGTTGATTTAATGATATTGAGCCGTTTGGCTTTGTCAATGGCGTCAATGGTCTCGCCCTCGTTCTGGTGCGCCACGTCCCTGAGGACATCAAGCGAAATATTCTGGCCCATCACGGTTGCCTGCTTGATGACCGTTTTGGTCTCCGCCTCAAGTAAGTCAATATTCTCGGCGATGATGGTATCCATATCTTTTTGCCAGACGGCCGGCGGGATTGATGGTAAATCCAGAATCCATTGTTTATTAAGACGTTTGATAAAGTCCTTCAGCAAGAAATGTTTCAAAAGTTCTTCGATGAATAAGGGGTTGCCCCGGGTGACTTGATGGATTTTATCATAAAAAGCGGGGTCGGAGAATTTTCTGGAGAATATAGTTGAGACGATTTCAGCTGTCTGTTCATTATTAAAGAGCGGCAGAGAGAATCGCTTGTAGTTTTGTCTTTCCGAGATGGTTGAGAGGAATTGATTAAACACCTCGTTAGCTGACTGGGAGATATTGAGATAGTCGTCGCGGATTGATGCAACTATTACGGAACATCCCTTTTCCTGTTCAGTCAGCGCCTCAATTACCAAGAGCGTTGCGTGGTCTATATTCTGGGACTCGTCAAATAGCAGTAATAACGGTTTTTTCTGTGATAGGATATTCAAAAGCATCACCAAGGCATCAAACAACAATTTTCTGTTCTGCCCGGTTCCCTGGTAGGAGAAGTTGTTGTATGACGGTATAAATTTACTTATATTGGGGACGATTCTATTTATCTCCAGAAGCATATCCTTGGCTAACTCGCCGCAGGCCTCGGCCAGAACAGAATTATTGGATTCAGCCAGCGAGTTTATAAATAGGATAATAGACCGATAGGGGACTAAAGAGTCTATTTCACTGCAGGCGTTGTAAAAGGCGAGCGCCTCTTGATACCCGAATAATTCCTTGAGCAGGCGGCTTTTGCCGGACCCAACTGGTCCCTCAACCAGTATAAAGGTATTGGCTTCTTGGGCGGGAGCCAAGAACCTTACGATTTCGTGGTAGAAATCCTGGCGGGCAACAAAATCAGGGCAGGGAAAGTTAAGGAAGATATTGCGTTCCAGGATATCCTCGTCCGAGAAGGAGCCGGCGATAGAAACGCGGTTGCGGCCTTCGCGCTTGGATAAATAAAGGGCCTTATCCGCCTGTTCTATCAAGTTCTGCGATGACTTGGCATCATCAGGGAATGAAGCGATGCCGATGCTGATGTTTATTCTCAGCGGCTCTGCCTGGGCATCACGTCGGCTGAATTTTGCGCTGCTAATACGTTTTAAAATGGTTTCGGCTAATGCCAGTGATTTCTTTTTATCGCCGTATGGCAGGAGGACCGAGAATTCATCGCCGGCATAACGAATAGCCAATCCGCTGTCCCCGACTGTTTCTTTAAGAGCTACGCCTAATTGATGCAGGACATTATCGCCTTCCAGATGTCCATAGGTATCGTTTATCTTTTTGAAGAAATCTATGTCTATCATCAAAAGCGCGAACATCTGAGACGGGTCTTTCCAGTTGACCTTATCGTTGAGATGCTGGTAGAAAAAACGGCGGTTGTAAAGACCGGTAAGTTCGTCAATAAAAACCAGTTTAGCCAAATCTTCTTTATTGAACGAAGAGATATCCATATAAATACAATCTACATAATTATTTTAATAAGTCAAGCAGAAATGATATAACTACCATAAAATACGGGATGGGGAATAAGGCGTATTGCTGTAACCCAATAAATATGATTTTGTTTATAACCGGTATCATTATTGGCGCGGTCGGCACCCTGGCGGGTATCGGAGGCGGTATTTTTATTGTGCCGATTCTGTTCTCGGTATATCATTTCAGTCCCCAACTGGCAATCGGAACATCTCTTTTCGTTGTTGTCTTTAATGCCTTTTCGGGTACGATTGCCTATGCCCGTTACAAGAGGATATACTGGCGTCTTGGCGCCATTATTATTATTTCCGGCATTCCCGGCATGCTCATCGGGGCTTATGTCTCAACCTTTTTTACAGGGCTGGCATTCAGGATTGTTTTTGCCTGCGTCCTTGTTTTAGCGGCTATTCATTTATTGCTCAAGCGGAATAAATCCCTCGAAGATATAAAAACCTGTACGCCCATCGGGTTCTCAAGGGCAATGATGATAATGATTGTTTCTATAGGATTTATAACCGGTTTCATTGCCTCATTGCTGGGAATCGGCGGCGGGATTATTCATGTGCCGGTTTTGATTCACCTCTTGAAAATACCGGTTCATATCGCCACAGCCACATCGCATTTTATATTGTTTAGTACCGTGTTGCTCTCGGTTATTCCTCATACGGTGTGGGGGCATATTGACTATACCCGGGGATTATTGATGGGCGGCGGGGCTTTAATCGGAGCCCAGATAGGCGCCTATATTTCTTTCCGGGTGCGCTCGCGGGTAATCCTGATTATTTTGGCTTGTGTTCTGCTGGCGGCGGCGCTGAAAATGCTGTTTTCCGCTGTTGCAGTTCCCTGATTTCTTCGTTGGTTTTAGTATTAAGCGGGCTGGCTTTAAGGGCTTCGGCGCAGAGTTTCAACGCCCGGTCTATCTTGGCTATGTCACGGTCCATATCGCCGAGGTAACGATAAATCCTTACCAGGGCAATGATGCGCTCGTAATTCTTGGGGTCAAGTTCGTACGCCCGCTGGATACAGGAAAAACTGCAGACGGCAAAATCATGAAAACTATAATCAGTATATGGGCGATTGGACGCATCTCTTTTAACAAAATCACCCTCAACCAGTTCTTTGATACTTGGTACATTACGAAGTTTATCGGGAGTGGTGGTATTATTTCCCTGGTTACGCATACTGGCTAATTTGGCAAGTTCCAGGAAGTTCCGGCCGGCGCCGTTAAGATATGCCCTTTCATCAGGCGAGAATTTAAGGGCATTCTGGAAATGCCCGATACACATTAATCTTATTTGAAACGACTCTTCTCTTTTAGCCTGCCTGATTTGTAATGCCTCATCTTGTTTTCCCGCCTGCATAGCTTTCTCGGCGTTTCTGTCACCCGTTCTTATAACCTCCTCGGCGCTTTGGTCGTAACTGAAACAGAATTTATAAAATCCATCGGCCCGGAGCACCGTAAGGTTTTTATTTGCAATAATGACGACAACTACCGTAGAAATCACCAGTCCGGCCAGGACATTACTGAATGTCCAGAACCGGATGGTCTTTTCTTTTCTGGGCAGGGATAGCGCCCCGACAATTATGCCCTCCAGAATCCAAAACCAGGAATAAATCATCAGCAGATCGGTATCGGAAGTATCATCCGGCCAATAGCGCTTGACCATAATCACCGCCATCATTACCGTCTGCCCGGCATAGGTCCAGAATAAATAACGGGGCCAGGCCACAATGCCCACAATAATACCGGCCAACAGCCAGATGCAGAATGTGGCCAGCAAGGCATCCCTGGTGGATTTCATGTCCGGCGTAATCATTTTCGTATCGTCCCAGGAGAGATAGAAAAGGATAAATGCTATGATGATGGTAAGGGCCGCATATCCTAAAAGCAGATACACTCCCCAATGCCCTCCATCCCGCCGAAGCGGGACGGCGGAAAATCCCGACGGCTCAGGCAGAGGCGAGGCCTCGGTTTTATTATTTCCGGCATCGGAGAGGATGTTAAATCTATATATGGCATAGATGGTTGCGGTAATCAGCCAGAAATGGGTATAGGTGGAGACAATGGCAATGCCCACGAAGATTTCGCCCAGATGCGCCACCAGTGCGGTAATCAGACCGATCATTATTAATATATCTGTTGATGGTGGACCTGTTGTGCTTGCGTCATGCGTGCCCCTAATTGAGCGGATAGTTTTATAGGCCGTGTAAAATATCGCCGCCAGCATAGCCAGATAGGCAATCAATCCTAAAAGACCGTGCATCACCCAGACATCAAGATAATGGTTATGGGTGCGGTCTGCGTGGACATTTGAGCCCTCTAATGACGCCAGTTCCATGGTATAATTTTTGTAATAGACCGTAGAAAGCGATTCCGGCCCGTAGCCGATAAAGAAGCGGTACCGTTCATCTTTGTCCGTAATTAGTTTCCATACCCCCTTCCAGAGAATAATTCTGGTCCGGCCTGATGAATGCTGGTCTCTTTCAAGCAGCCGTCCGAATTGGCGCAGATACTGGATATTCATCAGTTTCCCAAACGTCTTGTGCCAGAGCGCTTCCATTGGCCCGACCGCGGTTGTGGATATTGGGGCTTTGGCAGTATTTGTGTTTCCGCCCGGGGGGAGCGTGGAAGAAGGCATGGCGCCGTAGCCGCCCACCGTATCAGGCGGATTTTGGAATTTGACTATATGAGACAGGTTAAAAAGAAAGAGGAAGATAAGCCCGATTACCGATGCGCTGATAATTCCCCATAATAGTTTTCTCTTTCGGTATGCCCAGGCATAAATCAGGATAAACAGAAAAATACCGCCGAACATTCCCATCATCGGACCGCGGCTCTGGCTCAGGAATACCGTGATAACCTGCAAGAAGACCAGCAGCCCGTAAAGGGTGTAAGATACCATATTATTTTCATATAGATTCCTGACAAATCTTGAGATAGTCAAGGGAATGGTGATTATCAGATAAGCCGAGAGAAATATGGGATTGCCCATGGTGGCTGAGACCCGAATAGAAGGGTCCATGGCCTGCCAGGGCACGGGGTCCAATCTCAGGCGCTGGATAAAACAATAGGCCACAATCGGGACCGAGGTGAAGATTATAGCGCTGATGAGCCGTTCCGCCTGCTCCCGGGTCTTGATATTTATGGCCGCGAGTATAAAGATTACCCAGAATGAGCCGTTGGTATACAGTCCCTGCATCCGGTCATAGCCGCCCCACAAACTGTTATACGGCACGGCTGAAAAGATAACCGATACGATATAGAAGGTGATAAATGCCAGGAACGTTAAAAGGATATAATTTCTCCGGGGAGGAGATGTTACTTCGGCAGTTTTCTCTGCGGCTTGTTTACTTGGTTTACCCGCTCCGATGCCTTCGGATACGGAGCGCCCCGAACCCGTAGGGCATCGGGACGCAGGCGCCGGAGCCGGCTTGTCCCGTAGTGGCGCCGCAGTTTTGGCCGTTTCCATTAACTTGATGAGGTAAAACACTATCATCAGGAGCGCCAGCGAGCGGATAATTGTGCCCTTGTCCGGCTCGAACATCCGGTGGGTATAGATGTTCATATACAGGGGCGAGAGCACCAATGCGGCTAGCCAGCACGCCTCCAGGAACTTGTCGCACAGAATACCGAATTTGGTCATATTAATATTCTAACAATTTACAGTTATTTGTCAACAATCTGCGCTTATCCCTCCCCACGGACGCCCGTTTTAACAGGGCGTGTTTATCTGCGGTTGCATTTTCTTGACTAATTGAGATTATTAAGATATAGGTTAAAATATGAGTCCGCGCAGATTATTGGGCCAGATACTCAAGGAGATGGAGGTCGTCAACGAGAGTCAGGTTAAACAGGCCATGATTATCCAGGGGCAGAAGGGCGGGGCCATCGGCAACATTCTTATCCAGTTGGGCTACGCCACCGAGGAAGAGGTCCTGCTGGCCCTGGGCGCCCAGGTGGGCATGGAAGTCATCAACCTGGAGGAAATGGAAATCACCAAGGACATTATCGACAAAATCCCGGCCTCTATGTCCCGCTCATACAAAATCATCCCGGTCAAGTTTGAGAATAACATCCTGACGGTGGCAATGTTTAATCCGCTCAATATTAATATTCTGGATGATTTGCGCTTTACGCTGGGTTGCGCCATCAAGGGCGCATTGAGCGACGAGGCATCTCTTAATAAAGCCATAGACAAATATTACCCCCAGGAAGAGGATAAATCCGTAGACGGCCTACTTAAGAAAATGGCCGAGACAATCGACGATGTCAAGGATGCCCTGGAATCCGGCGGGGAAAAAGGCAAGTCATTTAACATTGATAACCTTCAGGCCATGGCCGAGCAGGCACCGGTCAAGAAACTTCTCAACCTGATTCTGCTCCACGCCATCAAGGACCACGCCGCTGATATCCATCTGGAACCGTTTGAAAAAGAATTAAAGATTCGCTACCGGGTGGACGGCGTGCTTTACGAGATGGTGCCGCCGCCTTTGAGTTTAGCGCCGGCCCTTATCTCCAGAATCAAGATAATGTCCAATCTCAATATCTCCGAGTTACGGCTTCCCCAGAACGGCCGGATGTCCCTGATGGTCGGCGGGAAACCCATTGATATCCGGGTTTCCACCCTGCCGACTATGTTCGGCGAAAGCGTGGTTATGCGCGTCCTTGATAAAGAGGTGGTTTCCCTTGATATAGACAATATCGGCCTGGCCGATGACGACAAGAAACTCATCAAGGACCTGATTAACCTGCCCAACGGAGTGGTCATTGTTACCGGCCCGACCGGATCGGGCAAAACCACCACGCTCTATTCGGCCCTGAACTTTCTTAATGATATTAAATGGAAGATAATCACCACCGAAGACCCGGTGGAATACGACCTGCCCGGCATCGTCCAGTGCCAGATTAACGACGAGATTGGCGTCACCTTTTCGGCCTGCCTCAGGTCAATCCTGCGCCAGGACCCGGATACTATCCTGGTCGGCGAGGTGCGCGATGCTGAAACCGCCCAGATGGCCATAGAATCCTCGTTGACCGGCCACCTGGTCCTGACCACGCTTCATACCAACGATGCGCCTTCATCCATCAGCCGTCTCCTGGATTTGGGAATCGAGCCCTTCCTGCTGACCGCCACGATTGAAGGCATCATTGCCCAGCGGTTAATCCGGAAGATTTGCCAGCATTGCAAGGAAGAAATAACGCCGACCGATGAAATGCTTCTGGAACTCAATCTCTCACGCGACGAAATAAAAGGCAAGAAATTCTATTACGGCAAGAAATGCCCGGCCTGCAACCACACCGGTTACAAAGGCCGGATGGCCATCTTTGAGATGATGTTGATGACCAGCCGCATCAGGCAACTGATAATGTCGCACGCCTCAACCGAAGCGGTCCGCAATGCGGCCCGGGAAGAAGGGATGCGTACCCTGCGGGAAAGCGGCTTAAAGGCCATGTTCGACGGACATTCAACCGTGGAAGAGGTCGTCCGCGAAACCCTCTCAGCCGAATTGGAGAAATAGATAAAGGCAACCACAGATTAACGCAGATAAACACAGATGTCATTCCCGCGAAAGCGGGAATCCAGATATTTAGCGGCTTAAGGATTCCCTGCGGGGTTTATTTCCGGATGCTGTTCTTCAGTTGTTGTCTGCTCCGCTAGTTTCTTTTCAGAGCCAGCAGGTTTTATCCTAATCTTTATATCCTCAAAATCATTCTCCTGAATAACTTCGATTGACTTGCGCCGGGCCAGTTCCAATGTAGCTAAGAAATTGCGCACCAGATTCATCCTGTCCGGTTTCAGGGCCAACATATCCCTGAACGACACCTCGCCCTTTTTCTCCAATTCACGCAGGATGCCCTCAATCACCTTTTCTATGGGAATATCGTCATAGAGTATGGAGGTCGGCGTATCCAGCACTATTTCCTTACTCAGTTTGGCGAATGACTTGACCAACTGCCACATATCCAGTTCCACCTGCGATTCCTCTTCCTTTTGCTTCTCGGCTCCTCCGTCTTTCGGTTGCTCAGTCATTACATCGGGCAGGCGATGGATTGGCCTGGTAAATGTCTTTGACTGTAATTCCATCAGGGCCCGGAGTTTAACCGAAAGGTCTTTATAGCGCTTGTATTCCAGCAGGCGCCGGATTAACTCGAACTTCGGGTCGGCCTCTTCCTCGGCCTCCTCTTCATCGGCATAAATCGGCACCAGCGTCCGCGACTTGATTTCCATTAAGGTGGAGGCCATCACCAGGAATTCGCCGGCCAGGTTGATATCCAGTTTCTGCATCATCTCCAGGTAGGTCAGGTACTGGTCCGTCACTTTGGCAATCGGGATGCGCAGGGGGTCGAGCTCGCTCTCCCGGACCAGATGGAGCATCAGGTCCAGCGGCCCGTAAAAATTCTCTAATTGTATTTTGTAGTTAATGAATTCCATATATTTAATGGCATAGATTGCTTAGCCCTGAACCGCTACTGGTTCAGGGCGAAGCAATCTCATTCGCTCGGGGCAAGCTGCGCAATTTCCAGAGTTTACTGCGCTACCCACGACGCATTTACCCGAACACCGCCTTGCGGATTTCCTTCATGGTCTTGACGGCAATCTCCCGCGCCTTGAGGGCCCCTTCTTCCAGCGCTTGCTTAACATAGCCGTGGTCTTTTTCTATCTCCCGGCGCTTCTCGCGGAATGGTTTCGTTAAGTTGACCAGCAATTCAGCCAGCGCCTTTTTGCAGTCCGTGCAGCCAATCTTGGCATGATGGCACTCCTCGGCTAAGGAGTCAGTTCTATTCGCCGCAAACACTTTATAATAGGCATAGACATTGCATTCAGCCGGATGTCCCGGGTCGGTCTTCTTGATGCGCTCCGGGTCAGTGAACATGGTCTGGACCTTCTTGGCTATCTCTTCAGGCGAATCAGCCAGGTTAATGGCGTTCTCGTATGACTTGCTCATCTTGCGCTTATCCAGTCCCAGCAGGCGCGGGAACCGGGTCAGTTTGGCCTGAGGTTCGGGCACCAAATCGCCGCCGTGTTTCTTACCGAATAGGAAATTCAGTCGCCGGGCAATCTCACGGGTCAGTTCCAGATGCGGCAACTGGTCCTCGCCCACCGGCACGGCATTGGCCTTGTAGAGCAGGATATCCGCGGCCTGCAGCACCGGATAGCCCAGGAAGCCGTAGGTGGACAGGTCCTTTTCCTTTAGTTCCAGTTTTTGTTCCTTATAGGTTGGGCAGCGCTCCAGCCAGCCGATGGGCGTAATCGTGGACAGAATCATATTCAGTTCCAGATGCTCCGGCACGTCCGACTGCATAAAGATGGTGCTTTTCTTGGGGTCGATGCCGGCTGAAATCCAGTCAACCACGTTATCATAGCCGTGTTTCCGGATGGAATGGGTATCGTTCTGGTATTCGCTCATCAGGGCATGCCAGTCCGCCACCATGTAGAAGCATTCGTAATCATCCTGGAGTTGCACCCAGTTCTCCAGCGCGCCGACCAAGTGTCCCAGATGCATCTTCCCGGTCGGCCTCATTCCTGATAAAATTCTCGGCTTAGTCATAAATTATACTCTTTCCTTAACCACAGAGGACACTGATAATTAAGTTTATACTTTGTGATATCTTTGTGTCCTTTGTGCCTTTGTGGTTAATCTGGTTTTCTATTTCCTCGCTATACGGTATAGTCCCTATTACTTTCAGTCCGGTCGTTTCTTCTGCCTGGGCAGTATTAATAGGATTATTAACCCGGTTAATCAAGAGATATTTGTTGCGAATATTCAGGAACGGCATCTTGTCAATCAACTCCCTGATGCGCCGGGCTGTTTTCAGTCCTATCTCGGTCGGGTCGCTGACTAAGAGCAGCGCGTCGATATTCTGGGTGGTCTTGCGGGACAGGTGCTCCATCCCGGCCTCGTTATCAATCACCACATAAGGGTAATTGCCGACAATCTTCTGGACATAGCCGCGCAGGATGTTATTGGCCATGCAGTAGCAATCCGGGCCCTCGGGCCGGCCCATGACCAGCAGGTCCACGCCCGCGGACTCGGTAATGGCGCTCTGCAACTGGTATTCCAGATGGGCCGGTTTGGACACCCCGTCCGGCAGGTTGCGTAGGCCCTTGGTTTGTTCAATCAGGTCCGCCACCGTGCAGGAGCAGGTGATGCCCAGGTATTCGCCCAGGGTGGAATTCGGGTCCGCATCCACAGCCAGGACCGGCTTCTTATTCTGGGCCAGCAACGCCCGGATGAGTAAGGCCGCGATTGTGCTCTTTCCCGTTCCGCCTTTACCAGCAACTGCAATAACCATAATGCCTGACATCCTACCTGCCTGGTTGGCAAAGTCAAGTAAAAAGAAAAGCCTTCCACCACAAAGACCACGCACTAAGCAAAGCGTGACCGCGACAGCGCCAGTGACCGCGATAGCGAACACAAAGAGCACGAAGAGGAAAGCAAAAATTACTTTGTGTCCTTTGTGGTTAGTTATTATTCGTGGTTTCTCCGTTGACAATCTGGATTGGATTTAGTATTAAACCGTTATTATGGACAACGCCCTGATGAATCTTGTCGTAGTTGCCGCTATTATCTTTGGTTTGGCATTGCTGATAACAATTATTCGGCAAAGGTTCTTCAGCGACAAGTCGGCTGAACCGCCTGAGCTGCCTGACGAGGTTGATATGCTCAATAACCCCATCAGCCACGCAATACCCGAAGAAGCTCACGACCCGAGCGAGACCACGATTCCCATCTACAAACTCAGCAATATCGCAGAAGCCAATACGCTCAAGGCGTTGCTGGAAGACAACGGCATTGACTGCATGGTCCATTCCTTTATGGATTACGCCTATGACGGGATATGGCAGGCGCAAAAGGGTTGGGGCGTTCTCAAGGTGCTGGCCAAAGACCAGGCCAAGGCCGAAGACCTGATAGACGCCTTTCTGGAAGCCAATGACCAGGATGACCCTGACGGAACTGCGGACGAGACAATCCAGGCCAGGGAAGGTAAGTAAGGCGCAGACAAAACCCCTTGTTTTAACACCGTTCTTAGCCCAAAATAAGCCATTTTTGACCATTTTGACATTCCTAACTCTTTATAAATCAACCTCTTACAAAGAGGGGGGATAGTCCCCCACCCCCCTATAGATAATACCCCCTTATCATACAAAGATTAACCATCCGGCTTAGCAAGATTAGCCATACGCCATTGACAGATTATCCATACGCCTTGTAGGGATTAGCCTCCTGGTTTGGCAAGATTATCCATTTGCCTTGCAAAGATGGGCCATACGTCTTGGAAAGATTAGCCATGCGTCTTTGATAGAATAGCCATCCGGCTTGCAAAGATTAACCATACGTCTTTGATAGATTAGCCGGCCGGTTTTGATAGAATAGCCATCCGGCTTGCAAAGATTAACCATACGTCTTTGATAGATT